>CAYYSD010000048.1:0-18886 GCA_964474285.1 uncultured Anaerolineaceae bacterium
GAGCAGGCCGAGCACGGGCGCGTCGGGCGTGCCCATCACCACGATGTTGCCCGGGTGAGGATCGGCGTGGAAGAAGCCGTCTTCGAAGACCATCTTGATGACCACGCCGACGGACATCGAGCTTGCCCGTGGCGGGCTTCACTTCTTTCGGTGCTGGCTGAACGAAATCTTTCGGTTCCAAGACAATACCTCGCTGACGAGCGAGCGACATGAGGGCCCCGTGCCATTGCGCGGGAATGCGGCCCGTGTTCGCCCAGTGTTGGACAGTGCTCTGGCGCTTGCCGAGGAGCGCCGCAAGGGCGCTCTGCCCGCCGAATCGGCGGATGATGCGCTCGGCCGAATTCACCACTTCACCGTCCACCAGTTCATCCTAACGATTTTTTCGTTACCCGGACAGTTGCCACCCACCTTTACCTCGCGGCCCAGCACCCCGGGCCGAGGCGCGCGCGTGAGCAAGCGCTCGAGCGCTCCCCGTCCCGAACGCGCTGGCGCCGCCCGCCTACGAATCGACCCGGGCCGAGCCCGGCACCGCGGCCGTCACACACCGATACTCCCTCGCCGAGGCGCGCGCGTGAGCAAGCGCTCGAGCGCTCCCGTCCCGAACGCTGGCGCCGCCCGCCGTACGAGTCGAACGCTGGCCGAGCCCGGCACCGCGGCCGTCACACACCGATACTCCCTCGCCGAGGCGCGCGCGTAAGCAAGCGCTCGAGCGCTCCCGTCCCGAACGCGCTGGCGCCGCCCGCCGTACGGATCGACCCGGGGCCCCGAACGGGCATCGACTCCCACTCACACCCGTGGACACTCGCGTGTGCCCCCATCGTGGGCATACCGATGTGTTACGTTGTGTGTGACCATCCGGAGTTCACCATGACCGCCAAAGTCCGCACACACTTCATGCTCCCCAAGCAGCTCCTCGAAGACTTCGATAGCCTCCTCGGCGAGCCCGGCAAGCGGAGCGAAACCGTCGCGAAGCTCATCGAAGAGTGGGTCCGCCGCGAACGCGCCATCGACGTCTTCACCCGCCTCGCCGGTTTCGTCAAAGCCGAAGACCACCCCGAGTGGCAGACCAGCGAAGATGTCGCTGCCTGGGTCCGCAACCTCCGGCGACAGGACCGTCCTCCTCCCGTCCTCCCCGAAGATGACCCTGAGTTCGACCCGGCATGAGCGTCTATCTCCCGGACTCCACGCTCTTGATCGACTTCGCACGGGGCGAGCGCCGCGCAATGGAGTGGTTTCAATCGCAACTCAACAGCCTGCAAGTCGTGGGTTGCTGCACCATCACGATCAACGAATGCCTCGCGGGCGCGCGTGTCCGTGAACGCGAGGGCTGGCGCACCATATTTGACACCCTCACATTCTGGCCCATGACCGTTGAGGACGGCTTCCAGTCTGGCATCTACCGTTACGACTTCGCTCGGCGAGGCCGTCAACTTCAGGCTACCGACACCCTCATCGCCGCCGTCGCGAGGCGTGTCGGAGCTGCCGTCGTTACCGCCAACGCCAAAGACTTCCCCATGACCGACATCGAGGTCATCCCGTTTCCCCGCCCATCTTGACCACACATCCCTCACGTTGCGGACGCCACCTAACGCTGTAGACTCCGCCAATGGCCTTCGGGGGACACCGTTCATGACCCATGAATCAACCGGGACGACCACGTCCTCCGTGGCGATTCCAGAGGTCGAGACGGCCGAGGGCAACAGTGGCGGCATCTACTACGGCTACTACCTGATCGGCGCCGCCTTCATTGCCCAGTTCGTCTCCGTCGGGTCTCAGAACTACGTCGTCGGGACGTTCCTCAAGCCCATGACCACCGATCTCGGCTGGACTCGCTCAGAGTTCACCATCGCGCGCACGCTCGGCCAGTTCGTGATGGCGTTCACGGGCTTCTTCATCGGCGGATACGTGGACCGGCACGGCGGCCGCAAGCTCATGTCGATCGGCATCGTCATCCTCACCTCCGCCCTCTTCCTCCTCAGCCTCACGCAGGAACTCTGGCAGTGGATCTTGCTCAACGGACTCATCCTCACCTGCGGCGCCGCCATGATCGGCAACCTGGTGGTCAACGTCACGCTCGCCAAGTGGTTCGTCGCGCGCCGCGGCCTGGTCGTCGGATTCTCCTCGATGGGCGTGTCGTTTGCAGGAGTGGTGCTCACCCCGCTCATGACGCAGGTGGTCGATGAATTCGGCTGGCGGGCAGCGTGGCGGCTCATGGCACTCGGCGCCGCGACGCTGATCATCCCCGTCACGTTTCTCATGCGGAGAGCTCCCGAAGACTACGGCCTCCACCCCGATGGCATGTCGGCGAAACAGGCAGCATCGTCCGCCCAGGGAGCGCGCGCCTCGGCCGATTTCGCCACATCACTCACCCGGCAGCAGGCCCTGAGGACACCCACGTTCTACATGCTCGTCATTTCCTTCGGCATGTTCGGGGTCGTCATCGGCGTGATGCTCCTCCAGACCATCCCCTTCATGACCGACGCCGGATATAGCCGCGCCACCGCTTCGTTCATGATCACCATGGCCTCCATCCCCGCGCTCCTTTCGAAACCCATGTGGGGCCTCCTCATGGATAAGCTCGACCCAAAAAAACTCGCCTCAGCGAGCGCGCTCGTCACCGGGCTGGCTATGGTCGTCATCACCTTGAGCGTCCGATCGAGCACCGATCCGCTCGTCTACGCGGGCTTCGCGCTGCTGGGCTTCGGTTGGGGCGGGATGATCCCGCTCCAGGAGATGATCTGGGCGTCGTTCTTTGGACGGCGTCACCTCGGTTCTGTGAGAAGCGCCGGCCTCCCGTTCTCGCTCATCATTGGCGCCGGGGCCCCACTCGTGGTCTCAATCTACTTCGACAAGGTCGGCAACTACGACGGCGCCTTCTTCACAATCGCGGCGATGAACGTGCTCGCGAGCATCCTGCTCTTCTCGCTGCCCCAGCCCACGCGTATGGCGGCCCACGACGCCAAAGCAGCCGCTTCCTAGCCCTTGAACTTCCCGGGGAACTTCGCCACCGTCGCCTCCGCGAGCGGATCGGCCAGGTGTTTCATATGAGCGGTCGCTTCACGGAGAAGCACATAGGCCTGCGCCTGGTCGCCGGCGACCTGCGCGTCGATTACCGCGGCCAGGCTCATCCAGTGCGACTTCACCAGTTCCATCACGGTATCTCTCGGCATGCCATTCGCGGCGTGCAGGAGCTCCGCCAGGTCAACGGCATAGACGTTGATGTCCACGAGGGCCTGTGCACGTTTCGCTTCATCTTTCGTGACGGTTGCGTTGGTGTAGTCCACGAAGATTCCGATGTGACGCCGCCAGCCAGCCAGGAACCCCGCCTCCGCGTTCGGGCCGTAGACGGAGCCAATCGTCTTCGCCAACTCAAACGAATTCGCGTCGAGAGCAGCCGCCGCCGCCTCGAATTCGCGTTGCCGTCCAGCGGCGGCAGCCCCCGTGGCGTTCGCGGCCAACGAGACGTGCTCCGCCAGCATCGAGTTCAAGACAACGCGGAGGTCCGCCGAAGGTGTCCCGGTGGTTGCAGCGCCCGGTCCGGAAGCGTCGTCGCCGCAGGCCGCGAACACGAGCCCGGTGGCCATCACGCCCAGTGCGGCCACCAGTCCAACAAGTTTGAGGTGCAGTCGAGAGTTCAATGCCGTCTCCTCATTGTGTTTGGGGCCTGCCCGCGGGAGGCCTGCGTCACGCCGCCCGAAGGGCCCGCGTCCCGATCGAGAGTTCGTCGAACAACGCCTGCACCACGAGCGGGTCGAGGTGGCTTTCGGATTCTTTGATGAGGACCTCCGCCGCGTCGTTGGCGGTCATTGCCCTCCTGTAGGGCCGGTCGCACGTCAAGGCGTCCCAGACATCAGCGACCGATACGATCCGGGCCTCGGTCGAGATTGCGTCGCCCACGAGCCCGTCCGGGTAGCCGCTGCCG
Source organism: uncultured Anaerolineaceae bacterium (assembly GCA_964474285.1). Classification (GTDB taxonomy): domain Bacteria; phylum Chloroflexota; class Dehalococcoidia; order Tepidiformales; family Tepidiformaceae; genus JACRBT01. The sequence goes on from CAYYSD010000048.1 coordinate 3,923, forward strand.
TCGAGCTTCTCGTGGTGCGCGCGGATGATCGGCGCCACCGCGACGAGCAGACCCGACTGGCGCGCAATCTCCCAGCCTCGCGGGCTGTGGAGCTTCATGATTTCGAACTCTTCCTTCGTGAGCGGTCCGGCCTTTCGCAAGATGCGCTTTGGGACGCCGATCTTGCCCACGTCGTGGAGGCGTCCCGCGAGACGCACAAGCTCGAGGCGGTCCTCCGGCAGCCACAGGCGGTTCGCCAGCGCCACCGACAGGTCGCCCACGCGTCCGATGTGCTCGGCAGTCTCCGTGTCCTTTGTCGTGATGGCCGCCCCGAGCGTCACCAGCGCCTGCGGGTCGCCTTTGCGGATGCCGCGCACCTGCTGCCGCAAGAACAGCCCCTCCACGATCGCGCTCAGATCGCCGGAGCAGCGCTGCTGGCGCAAGAGCGCGCCGACGCAGACAGCGAAACCGGCCAGCATCAGCACGTGGTAGCCCCACCACGAAAGGTGCCAGAGCGTGCCGCGGATCATCATCCACTGCGCCTCGGCCAGCATCGCCATTCCGAAGGCCATCGCTCCCTGGAGCGGCAGCAGCGCAAGGCGGTAAGCCTGCAGGAAACGCCAGCCTGCGAATCCGAGGGCTGTCCACGTGGCCGCCGCGAGTCCCCAGCTCAGCCACGCCGAACCCATCGGAATCCAGGTCAGCAGGTGCGGCGCCGAAAGCGCCAGCAAGACATGCCCGCCAAGCGGGACGGCAGTCGCCAGGAGCAGCGTCCACATGTGCCGCGATGCGAACTCCGAAAACCTCACCGGGAAATCCACCACCGCGAGCGCGAAGAAGATCGCGCTGATGAACAGGCTGAGGCGCGCCGAATAGCCCACTACCTTGCCCCGAGCGATACGGTCGGCCAGCGCCTGGTTGACCGGAGCCTGTGGGGCGGCCGTTGGTGCAGCAACTGCCGCCGAACCGTAGCCCGGGTGATTCGCGTGGCCTGTCGTCGTTCCGCCGCCATAGGCAAGGAACGGGTCCACGTGAGTGTGCTGACCGTAGAATGGAGATGTCCCCAGCCCGTGCGCGAGAAAGATGGTTGCCATCGCGACAAAGCCCATGGCCAGGAAGAACGTGCGGCCGTCCGGCAGCTTCTGCGCAGCCCAGATGACGGCGAGGGCCAGGACGAACGCAAGCGCGGCGACGGCGCTGACGACATAGAAGTGCGACGTCCCCGAGCCGACGGTGATGTCGGCTGACGGCACCCGCAGCAACCCTTCGAAGCCCACCATGGGCAGCACAATCAGGGCAACGCACAGCACCACACGCCAGCGAATCGCCGGCCGCGCCTGCGTCGTTGTTCGCTCCGGGAACTGGAGAACGGTTGCCGCCACGGTGCGATGCCATGCCTTGCGAAAGGTTGGTGACGCTGCCGAATGGAAAGCGCCTCACGCAAATATCGGCCGCACTGAAGGGAGTCTTGAGCCGGCGCCTGCAACGGAAGCGCGGCGACTCCTGCCGGCAACGAACAGGAACAACCAGCATCTGTTCGGGTCTCCGGCGGCGCCACTGGCCTCACCACCCTGCACGGGAAGGTCAGAACAGCGGAACCCGGCGGCAGACTAGAACCGGCTGAAGTCGGGCTCGCGCTTTTCGATGAACGCTGCCACACCCTCCCGGAACTCCTCACTGGCCAGGCACTTCGACTGGTTCGCCCATTCGAACGCGAGCTGCTGCTCGAGCGTCGCGTTGATCGAATTCTTGAGCGCGCGCCGCGTGTAGGTCAGGGCCGCCGGCGGGAAGTTCGCGAGCATGTGCGCCAGTGTCATGGCTTCGTCCAGCAGCTTCTCGTGCGGCACCACTTTCGAGACGATCCCGAGCGCCTTCGCCTCCCGCGCATCCACGATGCGCCCCGTGTAGAACAGTTCCGCCGCCGCTTCTGGCCCCACCAGCCGGGGCAGGAACCATGAGAGCCCGAAGTCCGGCCCGAGCGCGCGCCGGATGAAAATCGTCCCGAAGCGCGCTTGCTCGCTTGCGATGCGGATATCCATGCTCGTGCAGAGTCCGAACCCCGCGCCAACAGCCACTCCATTGACCGCCGCGATGGTGGGCTTGTCGAGGTTGTGGATGGCGAGCGTCGTCCGCCCCGCGTTGCCTAGCGTGTCCAGCGCCTGGACACGCTTGTCAAAGCGTTCCTCGGGCTCGGCCGCCACCTCGCCGCGGTTCCGCCGGTTCATCGCCGAAAGGTCCGCGCCAGAGCACCACCCGCGTCCTTCCCCGGTGAACACGAAAGCCCGTACACGGTCATCCCGTCGGCCTTCCTCCAGCGCCGCGTTCATCTCCTGGATCATGGTCCCACCCATCGAGTTCATCGCATCCGGGCGATTGAAGCGCAGAAGCATCACGCCCTCGATGGTTTCAACGATGCAATCGGGCATGTAGCGGCCGTCCCTGTGTAGTTTCGGAGATTCTAACCACATCCGTTCCACGCCACACGGATGCACGCCTCACCCGCATCGTTCGCATCACAGGCCGCAGGCCGATGAGCTGGTGGCGAGCTTCAACAGCTATGCCAGCATCGGCCCGGCCACAGCCATCTTCCAGTCGAACGATGCTGCCCGGCCATTCACCTTCTGGTTCCGTGGCTTCCCGGACAACTTCCAGACACTCACGGCGGGCATCCAGCCCGGCCGCTACTACTTCTTCCCGACCCCCGCGGGCCAGGAGATCCCGATGGACTGAACCTTCACGCGTCAGGCCTGCGAAACGACTCCCGCCGCAAGGAGCGCCGCGATCCGTTCGTCCGAAAGGCCCGCCTCCGCCAGCACTTCACGCGTGTGTTCGCCGATGAGCGGCGCGGTACGCGCGAAACCGCCTTCGCTCCGGCTCCAGTCCGCGAATCCCCTGGGCGCAGTGATGAGGCCCATCTGTGGATGTTCGTAGTCGCGGAAGAAGCCGTTCGACCGCACCCAGGGGTCCCCGAAGAACTCGTCGATGGTGAGCGCGGGCGCAGCAGGGACGCCCTTCGCGAGCAGCCTCTCCACGGCCTCGCCGCGCGGCATGGCGGCCAACACTTCGCCGATCAGGCCAGCGAGCACACCATCAGCAGGTTCTTTCTCGGCACGCTCGGCGGTCATCCGGCCTGCCCAGTCCGGGTGGCCCACCGCCAGCGCCACGTCGTGGAACTGGCCTTCGCCCGCGGAAAGGGCCAGCCAGCCGTCGGCGCACGGGTAGTTCCTTCGCAGCGCGAACGCCCCGGTGAAGTCCAGCCCGCCGACCGGCGAGGGCGTTCGCCCTTCAAACCAGGTGACTTCGCCCGATTGAAAGAGGACCGACTGGTTGACCAGGCAGGTGTGCACCTCCTGGCCGTGGCCCGTGCGTTCCCGCGCCGCCAGCGCCGCCTGGATGGCGAACGCGGCCATCATCGCCGTTGCCGAATCGTTCACCGCGATCTGGTGGAAGACCGGCTCAGCCTCGCCGCCCTGCGCGGCCATCATCCCGCTCCGCGCCTGCAGCAACGGGTCGAACCCCGGGTCGTTCGCGAGCGCACCCGCCGGCCCATAGCCCGTCACCGAACACGTGATGATGCGCGGGTTGACCGCGCTCAGTGAGGCGTAATCGATGCCCAGGCGTTCGCGGACGCCCAGCCGGAAGTTGTCGAGCACGACGTCCGCCCCTCGCACCAGGTCATGAAGCACCGCCCGTCCGTCCGCGCTCTTCAGGTCGATCGCCAGGCTCCGCTTGCCCTGGTTGTGGCCGACGAACAGGAGCCCATAGAGCCGGAAGGGGTCGCCATCGGCCGGCTCAATCTTGATGACGTCCGCGCCGAAGTTCGCCAGGACCGTGGGAGCGAAGGTTCCGGCGATAAAGGCGCCCATATCCAGGACGCGCACCCCGGCCAGCGGCCCTCCACCAGAATCGTCCGTTCGCGCTGAGCCCGAAGTGCCTGCCCCTCCCGACGCGTCCGTTCGCACTGAGCCAGCCGAAGTGCCGGCCGCCTTCGAATCACCGGCCTCGCCGCCACGCCTGTCCTCCCCCAACACCTCCTCCAACGTCGCGTCCACAAGATGAGACGCTTGGCTACAGGCTTGGCCACTCGATGGCCACGGGCTCGTCGAGGAACCACTCTTCTCGCCGCCCCACCGGGGCGCAGGGCACATCGGCCGCATGGAGGATGGCAAGCCACTCCTCCCGGGTCTTCTCGGCGAAACGCACATCCAACGCCTGCTTCACGACCCCGTTCGTGGCCGGGTTCAGCAGGTTCGCGAACTCGCCATCGATCCCCGGCAGGGTCAACAGGTCCATCATGCCGATAGCTTCCAGCGCTTTGAGGAAAAACTGGGGGGTGAGCGTGCCGAGGAAGAACCACTGGTCGTCGGCGCAGCGGTAGAGCCGGTAGTTGGGAGCGCTCCCGCGCGAACTCCCGGTGCCGAGGCGCATAACAGGCGTTGTCCCGCGAATGGCGCCGCCGCTTTCGACGGAGGCGACGGCGTGGAGCCCACTCACCGTAACCGCCTGCCCCTGGCCGCTTCGGGAACGTTCCAGCAGCCCCGCGGCAATCGCGTTCGCCGCGATTGTCGCGTGCGCATAAGCCACCTGTGGCGTGACGAGCTGAACGGGCACGCCGCTGTAGGTGTGCTGCAGGAACGCAACCGCCGAGAGCGCGTGGATGAGATCGTCGTTGGGCGGCAACTGGCTCCAGCGGCCATGCAGGCCAAACGGCGGCAGCGTCACGTGCAACAGTCGCGGGTGGGCTGCGCAGAGTGTGACCGCATCCAGCCCCAGGGCTTCGAGTTCGCCGGGACGTCCATCGAAGACCGCCACATCGGCCGTGGCGATGAGGCGGTGCGCGTCCCGCCGGCCTTCCCAGCGGGAGAGATCCAGCCGGATGCGGCGCTTGTTGCGATTCCAGGCCAGGTAGCCGGCGTGATCCTTCAGGCGGTCGCCGTCGGGGGGTTCCACCTTGATGACGTCCGCTTCGAAGTCCGCGAACAGCATCGTCGCCATCGGCCCGGCGATGCCCTGCGAGAAGTCAACGATGCGCGTCCCGAAGAATGCCGGCATGGGCCGGAGTATACCGGCGCCCCCGCGCCGCGCCACCGATCGGGGCTCAGCGCCTCAGCACGCGCACCGAAGCCGCAAGGAACAGGCCGGTGGCGAGCAGCAGAGCCGCGCCGAGGATGACGAGGTCGTGGGCCGTCGTGGGCACGGCCGCCGTGGCCGCGCCCGTCCCCACGATCGGTGGCGCCGGCGTCTGCGTTGCGGGTGGGGGCGTCAGTGTGGAGCCCGGCTCCGCCAGCGGCCCGACTAGAGAAATGCCCGCGCCGGTCAGCCCGAAGAACGGCGGGTTGTATTGCGCGAACAGCGCCTGGTGGACCGAAGCGTCGACATACCGCTGGGTGCAAGCCGCCACAGGAATCGCCGCGTCGAGGAAGAACGTGCCGTTCGGCGAGGCCGACACGGTCCCCACCGTCACCGCCGCGACACGCACCTCGAGCGCCTCACCGGGCTCGAACCCCTCGCCACGGAACGTGACGGTCTCACCGCATCGTGCCTCGCCGGGCACGACTCGCAAGAGCATGCCCCCGTTCGGATCGTCCACCACACCCGTCACGGTCGCCTTGCCGATGTCGATGAGGCTCTCCCAGTTCTGATAGACCCAGGGGATCCCGCTCGCGAGAGAGTAGACGTGCGCACCGATGACTCGCCCCTCGGAGTACTTGTTGGTGCACCCTTCCCACACGAACTTCTCCGTGATGTCGAAGGTGCCCGCAGTACCAACGTCGAACACCGCCGTCACCCGGCCCGAGAACGCGCCTGCGCGGAGCAGATACTGTCCCGGCGCGAAATTCCGGCCCGTGTAGCGGACGGGTTGTCCGCACGTGGCCGGGCTGGACACGGTCAGCGTTGGCGCCGCCGGGTCGCTATCGGACATCATCCGCGCGAGCCCTGCCGCTTCCCTGTACCCCTCGCCCGCCAGCGCGTCACCCATGAACGGCGTCACCCATGCGTCCGCCCGCAGCGCCCCGGCGACGTTCGGGTCCGGGTCCAGCCCGATGACGACGTACTTCCCCACGAGCTCCGCCGGCTGCGGGAACTGCGGACACATGATCGGTTGCGTTCGGTCAGGGATGTAGGCGCGAGCCGTGACCGTCGCACCATCCGTGGTCCCCAGGTGTGCATGCACCACCTCGATCGTCATCGTGTGGGGCAAGCGAGCGCCTTCCGAGGGCTCCCCGGTCGGCACCACCGCTGTGATCCGCCCTTCGAAGATGACGGTCGATTGGAGCATGTTCTCCACCGGGCCTGGCCCGGAACAGGCGAATGCGGTCTCAACGCTTCGAAGGACCGCGAACGCACCCGCCGCCACAGCAACGACAACGATAAGCACTCGCACCATGACGATGCCTCCTGTCGTACATTCCAGACGCCGGCGGGCGCGAAGTAGTTCCGTGGTTTCGAACTAGGGTGACGAAACGGTTGGTGTGGGCGCCGGGTCTTCGTCGCCGCCGCTCCAGCCTCCGGAGATCCAGAGGAGCCCGGCCATGCCCAGGCCGAAGAGCACGACCCCGATCGTGCACACGATGAACACTTTGAGGCTGTTGCCCTTGCTCCCGGGCAGCGCTTCACTCGCCGCAAGCGATGCCGCGGCCACGTCGTCCTCCGCGACAATCGCGGCGAGCGCCACCGTGATATTGTCCGGCCCTCCGGCATCGTTCGCCCGCGCGATGAGCCGGGAGCCGGCCTCCGACGGGCCGTTCGCGGCGCGCACCACGGCCGCGATCTCTTCATCCGGAACGACGCCGCTGAGGCCGTCGGAACAGAGCAGCAGAACGTCGCCGGCATTCAGCGGCGGCCACGCCTCGATGTCCGGCGCCACCTCCGGCTCGGCACCGACCGCCCGTGTGATGACGTTGCGCCCGGAGGCTTCCCGAGCCTGCCCGGCGCTCAGTTCGCCGCGTCGCACGCGTTCGGCCACAACTGAGTGGTCCTCGCTCAGCTGCTGCACGCCGTCACCGGAGACCACGTAGGCCCGCGAATCACCGACGTTGAGCGTCCAGAACGCCCGGTCGGCGTGGCGGATGAGGGCCACAACCAGCGTCGTCGCGATCACCGCAGGAAATTCGCCCTCGTTCGCGAGTTTCCAGATTTCGGCGTTCGCCGCAACAGCAAGATCCTGGAGGGCAGCCGCAGGGTCCGTCCAGCCACCCCCGGTCAGCAACTCCCCGGCGATGCGGGCGGCGGTCGCGCTCGCGACGTCTCCCTTCACGCCGCCGCCGACGCCGTCGGCAACGAGCAGCAGCGTCCAGCCCTCGCCCCCGTGTTCGAAGGTGAGCGTCAGCCCGGTGTCCTGGTTTACGGTGCGCGCCCTGCCGGTATCCGTCTTCGCGGGCGGCGCAACAATGCGAAGCGCTTCCGAATGCATGCCTGCCAATGTACCGTGCACAGCCCACGCACGCCCCGCCTGAGCGTCCGAGATGAGTAAAGACCCTGAGGGTTGCCAACGCGAACGTCTGGTAGCATGACCAGCGGTGGTGGGCCCGCCGGGCGTTTGCACGCCGGGCGGAGAGGCTGTGTGTGTATGACATCCCATTCGCGGCGCATTGGGCCGCAGTGGCTCTCGCTCGTGTTAGCGCTGTTGGGCGTCGCGTTCGTGGCGTTCTCACTGACCAGGGGCGCCGAGCCAGTTGAAGCCCAGATCCAGGGCACCATCAAGGGCTATGCGCAGACGCTCAGCGGCTCCGTGACCCTGAACAACGGTACGGGTGTCCAGCTCATCCCCAACCCCAACGCTGTTTCCCTCCCCGCGGGCGGTTCCTCTTCCGAATCCTTCAACTGGACCGATTCCGGCAGCCTCACGGTGCGCATCAGCGGCAGCGCTTCGACATCGTGCACGGGCATGTCAAGCGCGCCGCTCGTCATCGATGCAACCTGCACCTCCGAGATCACCAACCTTGCCGTGAGCTTCCAGAGCGTCACGCCCATCCAGATCGGCCGCATCGTCGCAAAGTCTTCGACCGTGGCGACCGGGAGCACGATCCAGGCTTCCTCCGGCGGCACCCTCGTGGAAGGCGTCTGCGTGCGCGAAGCCCAGGGCTTCGGCTGCGTGCCCATCGCCCCCGGGGGCAGCGCGAACTTCACCTTCCCGCCCATGAGCGGATCCGTCACGCTCCAGACCGAGACCCCGCGAACCTCCGATGGCAACGTCCAGGGAAAAGGCGTCCGCGTCACCGCCGTGCGCATCAACATGACGCTGATCCCGACCTCCACCAGCCCGACCGGCGGTTCGCTCTCGCTCAGCCTGGGCCTCGCGGACAGCTTCGTGGGCGGCGTGGCCACGCCAACCCCGCTCCCGACGAACACCGGCACCCCGACGCCACTTCACACGCCGGCACCAACATCGACGCCCACGCCCACCGACCCGCATCCCTTCAAGGCCTTCGTCCCCGTGCTCTCACGGGACGACTAATCGCGGGCTGACCGACGGCCCGGAGTAGAGCGCACTAATCCTGCCATCTATGGAGCGACGAGCATGTTCCCCGACGACGCGAGCGCTTGCGTGAGCGTCTTGGCGGTATACGGACCGAAGAGCGGTCCGAACATGTAGCCGCTGTAAGGCCCGCCCCGGTAGCCATAGGAGTTGACCGCAACCAGCGTGCCAGCGGACCCAAAGTCCGCGATCCACGGACCGCCGGATGAGCCGCCTGTCATGTCGCAGGCAAGTCCCCAGTTGGTGCTCGGCTGATAGGGGTCCTGGATTGTGGCGCCTGCACAGTAGACCAGGTCCGACCCACTGTACTTCTTGGCGGCGGGGTATCCGAAGGCGTGCACACTTGTCGATGGCGCGGCGGCCCCCAGCGGGTACCCGGTGACGTACTGGTCGAGGGAGCCCCGTGAATTCGGTTGCATCACCGCAAACGCCCAGTCGCCACCCCAATTGATGGTCGACGAAGTGGAGTCCGCCCAGAGTTTCGTAGTTACCAGGCCGCTGGCCGTCCAGCACTGCTCATTCTCCGCGTTCCCGCAGCCGACGAATGTTCCACCATCGTCGTAGTTAGAGACGAACATGAAGTTCGTCGCAAACGCATTCTCCTGCTCGTCATAGGTGCAGTGCGCAGCCGTCAGCACCACCGAGACGTGCGTGTTTCCGTCGTTGACCACCGTTCCGGAGCAGACGTAGTTGATGCCCCCGAGCGTGAAGTAGACCTTGCCGGTCGCGTCCAGGACGCTCCCGCCACCGGTCCACGATGCGCCGGTCACTGCAGTGGTCCCAGTACCCCCGCCCCCGCCACCACCGCCGGGCTTGCCCTTATTTGCCACGACTTTGCCGCTGGCGTCGACGACCAAGTCGCGCGGAATCGCCCTGGCGACGCGCTCGGGGGTCCAATAAGCCACCACCTCCGCGTGTGTGGGTCTGTGAGCGTTTGGTTTCGGCGCCGCCGATGCAAGGCTGATGAGTGCGAAAGTCGATAGCGCCACTATGACCAGCAGAGCGAAAACAGCTCGGCGATTCATGATCGCTCCAATTGCGGGAGGAATCTGAGCATCTTACCTGAAGTCGGCCAGATACATAATGAATCTGATCTTGTCCCGCCAAAGCTAACGCCGCCGCATCCCGTCCATCGCACCCGGTCCGAGCGCCGCGAGGAGCTCGAGGGCTGTGACCCCCAGGACGGGTAGCGGGCCGCGCACCACCTCCGCCAGCGGCACGAGCACAAAGGCGCGTTCGGCGATCCGCGGGTGGGGCACGGTCAGGTCTGGGGTCTCAATCGTCGTCTCGTTGTAGAACAGCACATCGACATCGATCGGGCGGGGGCCCCAATGACGGTTCGGCCTGCGCCCCAGCGCCGTCTCCACTCGCTTCGCCGCGGCGAGGAGGTCGGAGGCGGAGAGCGCCGTCTGGCCGCCGAGCACGGCGTTGAAGAAAGACGGTTGTCCGGCGGGCACCGGCGGCGTCTCCCAGGTGGAGGAAACTCGCTCGACGGCCACGCCCTCCGCTTCGAGCATCCCAATTGCAGCGCGCAGGTTCCCGGCGCGATCACCAAGGTTCGAACCCAGCGCCAGCACGACCGCAATCATGACGCCCTCCAGTGGCCGCGGACGATGGCGTCCGCCATTCGCACCACGCGCACCATCTCGCGCACGTCGTGCACCCGGACGATGTCCGCTCCCCCGGCGATACTGAGCGCGACGGCCGCGGCCGTTCCCTCGAGGCGGTCTTCCACGGGCAGATCCAGCACCAGCCCGATCGTCGATTTCCGTGAAACCCCAACGAGCAGCGGCATCTCGAGGTCCCACAGTTCGGGGAGCCTACGGAGCATCTCGAGGTTCTGTTCTGGCTTCCAACCGAACCCAAACCCGGGATCCAGGATCATGTGTCCCGCCGGGATGCCCGCAGCCCGGCCGATGCTGAGCGATTCGCGCAGCCCGGCCCGGATGTCGCTCGCGACATCGCGGTGTTCGCGTCCTCGCTGGTTGTGCATCGCGACGACGGGTGCTCCGTGGCGAGCGGCAGCCTGCGCGATCTCGGGTTCGGCCCGCAGCCCCCAGATGTCATTCACCATGTCGGCGCCGGCCTCCAACGCCGCGGCCGCCGTGCCTGCATGGCAGGTGTCCACCGAGATCGGCAGGGTTGTGGCCCGGCGAACGGCACGCAACGACGGCAGCAATCGCGCGAGCTCCTCCGCCTCCGAGAGCGGCTCCGCTCCAGGTCGCGAAGACTCCGCGCCAATGTCGAGCATGTCCGCGCCTTCGGCTTCGAAACGACGTGCCTGCTCCACCGCCGCCGCCACATCGCCGCCGAGTCCGTCGCCGCTGAACGAATCGGGCGTGATGTTGAGCACGGCCATCACGTAGGTTCGCGCGCCCCACTGGAACTCGGCGTCGCGCACCGCCAGCGTGGGCGCCACGTAACGGCGCGCGATGGGCCAGGCGGGTCCACTCAATCGACCAACTCGTATCCCCGTTCGTGCCGCTCGCCGCCATCGATGTGCCAGACGCGCACTTCCGGGTTCTCCCGGTCCGCAACGCCGATGACAAAGTGGAAGAACGGCGGCGTGAATCCGGCCCCCATCATCGCGCGGATGTCCGTGGGGCTCGGCACGGCCGGTGTTCCCGTGTGCGAATGGTAGAACCCGGCCACTTCCGAACCCTGCGCCTCGATAGCGCGTTCGGCGCGCAGGTAGTCGCGCGGGTCGATATTGAACCTGTAGGGGCTCGCCTCAGTGTTGCGCGTGGGATAGATCCCGGCGGAAACGCCCTTCGCGTGGGCCACCACGCCACAACACTCTGTCGGCGCATCGTCGAGGGCGTGTTTCACCATCGCCTCATAGTCCTCGCGCCGCAATCTGACAACGACCTGCATGAATCCCCCATGGCCCCGGAACGGCCGCATCTTTACGCGTCAATGGTAAACGAAAACCCCCGCCTGCCGGGCGGGGGTTCGCGAAGGAAGAGTCCGATCAAAGCCGGTCAGGGGCACGTGTCCGCGGGCCGCTCGGGAACGAACGGGCTCGCAACGGCCGTCTTCATGATGAGGACGACGCCCGCGAAGCGCGGGATGTTGTTGATGCCGCCGGCATCGAGAGCGTTCACATAGGCGGGCGTGCCGTTCGCCGTGTTGAAATAGTGTTGCCACTTCTGCGCGGTGCCGTCCCAGATGTAGACAGCATCCCACGAACCGGCAGGCAGGCACGAAACGAACTTCTGCGCCGTCACCTGGTCGTTCAGGGGGCCGCCAATCAGGTTGAATCCGGCGCCCAGGCCGCCGCGCGATCCCGCCGCGACCACGCCGAGCGATCCGCCCATGACGGCCGCGAGCATCAGGGAACTCGCCACAAAGAGCAGCGTTCGATTCTTCAAAAGCTTCATTTGTCCTCCAGGGTCCCCGCCGACGGACCGAAAAGCCCAGCTCTCCGGATTTACCCTAGCAAAGCGAGCGGTACGCGCATGATCCAGAACGCCGGCGAGAGCGCCAAAGTTGCCACATTGACGTAAAACGTCTGTAAAACAAGGTTATGGGCCCTTTCCGAAGCTTGCGGCCACCGCAAGGCCTCGCTCGCGCGGCAGGCTCTCGCGAAAGGGGAGGCGTCGTATACTTCCCATCGTGAACGCACGCGAGATCCTCCTCCGAAAGACCCAGGCCGATAGCATCCTCGACCGCACGGCGATTCAGCTGCAGCAGCTGCTGAAAGAAGCCTGCGCCGAACTCGACCCTTTCCCGCCGTTCCCGAACGCCATGTTCACCAACGCCATTGAATGCGAATCCGATAGCGCCACGGACCCCGACCGCGGCTGCGTCGTCGTCTGCGAAGACGGTGAGCTCTATGAACTCGAGTTTGGAATCGACCACGATTCGATCGAAATGAGCGGCTCCTGGGACCCGGTCACGGCGCGCAAGGAAACGAAGAAGAAGCTCGAACTCCACCCGCGCGACTACGTTGTCTACGCCTACAACGGCCTCGTCGCCGTCACCGACCACCTCCTCGAGCGCGCCACCGAGGGGAGCGAACGGTGAAGTCACTCTGGCGAGTGCTGGTGCTGGCCGCGCTGGTGCTCGCAGCAATCTACGTCTTCGCCCGGGCCCGGCACAATGCGCGCCGCGGCGCGGTCACGAGGCGGCGAATGGGCGGCATGGCGCCCACCACGGAACCCCCCGTACCCGCAGCCGAGTGGGAGCGGATCGCACCCCCGCCCGTACCTCCTGTGGCACCCGTGCCGCCGGCCCCGCCCGCTCCGCCCGCTTCGCCGGCGGTGGCCGTCGAGGCTGCGCCGCCCGCCTCCGAGACCGCTCCCGATGGCTGGTGGACGAGCACCATGCGCGAAGAGCAGGACAGGCCCCCCGCGCCACTCCCGGCCGTCGCTGCCGACGAAGAGTCCTCCGCCGAACCAGCATCCGTCTCGCCGGAACTTGTAGATGAACGCTGGTGGAACGATGTGCGTGAAGCGGAATCGGAGGCGGCCCCGGGACCTCCAACAGTCGAGGCGGCAGCTCCCGAACTCGAGGCGCCAGCCGCGATCGTGGAGACGCCTGCCGGCTCCGACGACGCGTTCGACGTGGTGACCGCCGCTTTCAACAAGCTCGCCGAAGAGGGCGAAGCTCTCGAGCGCGAAGACGCCCTCCTCTCCAGCCTCGCGACCCAGGCCCAGACACCGGTCACAACGACGGCCGATGAAGCCTTCCCGGAAGCGCTCGAACAGGCGCTCTCTGAAATGGACCAGGCCCCGGTGCCGGTGCGGGATGTCTCCGCGCGCACGGCCGAGGCCTACCTGGATGAAGGCAACGTCTACTTCAACGTCGGCCAGTACAGCCTCGCCATCGACCGTTATACGCGTGCAGCCGAGGCCGATCCGAAACTCGTCGCCGCGTTCTACAACCGCGCGAACGCCTATACCCGCGGTGGGGACTACGAATCAGCCCTGAAGGACTACAACAGCGCCCTTGCCCTCCAGCCCGGCGACTCCGATGCGCTCAACAATCGCGGCATGCTCCACCTCTACCGCGCGAGCTTCGAGGATGCGCTCGCCGATTTCGATGCCGCCCTCAAGCTCGAACCCACCGACACGACCGTGATGGTCAACCGTGGCCTCGCCAACCTCCACAGCGACCGCGTCCGCGACGCCCTGGCCGACTTCGAGGCTGCCGCCGCCCTCGACCCGAACGACGCAGCCGCCCACTACGGCGCCGGCCAGGCGGCTGCCCAGCTGAAGGACAGGGCGGCTGCCTTACGTTCACTTCGCCAGGCCCTGGCCATCGACCCGCAGTATTCCCGCGAAGCTGCTGCCGACCCCAGGCTTACGTTGCTCCAGGGCGACCCGGACTTCCTCCGCTTGCTCCGCGACGCCGGCGCGCGCTGAGACGGCAAGGAATCCCATCCGTGCCGCGCAAGGCCGCCGGACCCATGCTCACCGTCGATGAAGCGGTCGATGCGCTGAGGGCCCGCGCGAAGCCCGCGCGCACGCTGGAAAACAACCGTGTCGGAATCCGCGCCGGCAACTCCCTCGGTGTATCGGTGCCGGACATCCGCGCCGTCGCCCGGCTTTGCGGCCGCGACAACACCCTCGCAGGTCAGCTCTGGGCAACGGGGATTCACGAAGCGCGCCAGCTCGCTCCGATGGTCGCGGACCCGCAGACCACTCCCGAACCCGTGCTCGAAGCCTGGGTGGGCGAAATCGAAAGCTGGGATGTCGGCGATGGCTTCGCCAGCTTCGTCGCGGACACACCCTACGCGTGGAACAAAGTCTTCGAATGGAGCGCTCGCGAAGAGGAGTTTGTCCGCCGCTGCGCCTTCGCGACCATCGCCTCGCTCACCCACGACCGGCGCCAGGCGGATGAACAGCTCCTCGCGACCTTGCCCCTCATGCGCGCCGCCGCAAGCGACCCGCGCAATTTCGTGAAAAAGGCGGTGAATTGGGCGCTCCGCGAAGTCGGCAAGCGCAACCTGGCCCTCAACGCCGCCGCGATCGAATGCGCCCTCGCAGTCCAGGCCGATGGCACCCGCCCCGGCCGCTGGATCGCCGCCGATGCCCTGCGCGAACTCCGCTCCGAAGCCGTCCAGGCCCGCCTGGCCGCGAAACACCCCTGAAGTCCGCCGCTCAATTCCCGATGACGCCCGCCGTGCTCGACTGGAAGAAGTAGTACTCCACCCACCGGATGCCCCGCTCGAGCGTCTGGAATCCCAACGGGAACCCTCGGAACCAGAACTCGAAGAGCTGCGCCGAATTGTCCCAGCGGAAAACCGCGCTGACCTCCTGCGGCAGCAGCGATTCGAGGTCCGCGAGAAGCAACGGGCCGCCCGTCCAGAGCTGGCCCGTGGCCCCGGCGAAGGTGGGGAACGGAACATGGGCGGGCGGCTGCACGCTACCCGCGAGCCCCGCGACCACGCTGTCCCCGCCCGGTGATTGGAAGAAGTAGAACCCGCCGGGAACGAGACCCGGGTTCAACGTGTTGAAGTTGGCCGGGAAACCCCGGAACCAGAAATCAAACACCTGGTCCTG
>CAYYSD010000049.1:0-18691 GCA_964474285.1 uncultured Anaerolineaceae bacterium
GCGATGGCGACCCAGCGATCCTCGCCTGTCGCGGGATAGACGCCGTGGGGTGCGTAATCGGGCGAGCGGTTGCCGTTCCGGCTCATCACCTTCCCGTTCACGGTGTAATCGAGAACCGCCGGAGCGAGGAACTGCGCGGAGGCCTCCGCCTGCGAGAGATCGATGTACTGCCCCACCCCCGTGCGGCTTCGCTCATCGAGGGCCGCAAGGATTACGGACGCTGTGAACTTGGGCGCGATGTAGTCCGTGTAGGCCCCGGCCGGCCCGGCGGGTGCGCGGTCTGGCCAGCCGGCAAGGTCGCCGAATCCCGCGATCTGCGAGCCCATCGTGCCGAACCCTGCCAGTCCGGCGTGAGGTCCGGTCTGCCCGTTGAGGCAGGAACTCAACATGATGACGCCCGGATTGTGCTTCCGAATGTCTTCATAGCCGAGGCCAAGGCGGGCGATTGCCCCCGGCGAGAAGCTCTCGACGACGACATCCGCCCAGGTGCAGAGCTTGAGCGCGAGCCCCTTCCCCTCCGGAGTGGCCAGGTTCAGGCTCAGGCCGAGTTTGCCCGCGTTGACCGTCGCATACGCTCCAGAGTTCTCCGGCGAGGGGACGCCGTTGAGGAATGGCCCCACAGTCCGCGCGGTGTCAACGCGAGCAGGGTTTTCGATCTTGACCACTGTCGCGCCATAGTCAGCCAGGTAACGGACGCCCCAGGGAGCAGCCACCACCCAGGCAAACTCGACGACCTTCACGCCCTTCAGCGGCAGGGTGCGTTCGGTAGCAGGAGCCGGAGCCGCTGAAGGGGCAGGGAGCGGCGGCAGGCTCGCGAGCACCTCGTCGGTGTGTTCACCAAGCAGTGGAGGCCGCCTGGCCACGAAGATCGGATCGCCAGTCACGCGCGCGAATGGACCGGGGTAAGTCACCTTGCGGCCTGCTTCCGGGTGCTCGACCGTAGTCCAGAAGTTGCGGGCCGCGAGCTGGGGTGAGTGGACCACTTCATCGATGCGCGCCACCGGGACGATGAGGAGCCCACGCTCCATCCCCATCCGCAAGAGGTCCGCCTTGGTGTGGGACGCGGTGAACTCGCTGATGGCGGCGATGCAGCGCAGGAGCTCGCTGACGGGCTCCTGGCCGCTCAGGATGAGTCCCGTGTAGTTGATCCAGTCCTTGTCGCGCGTGGCCTCGTCCACGAACCCTTCTTCACACATCACCTCCATCAGCCGCCGCGTGAAGGGCCCGATGGCGGAGCCGAAGAGGAAGGTCACGGAGACGTAGCCATCCTTTGCCGGGTTCACGAACTTGAGCGGAAGGCCGCCGAACTTCACGCCCCCGGCCATCCTCAACGTTGGCTGGCTGTTCCAGGCGGAAGAGAGGATGGTCGCCTGCCCGGCCATCATGCTCGCGGTCTGGACAGAAACATCGACATGCTGGCCAAGGCCGTCACGCTGGCGGCCCGTATGCGCGGTGAGCGCGCCCACACAGGCTTCCGCCCCGGCGTGCAAGAACGCCTGGGGCACCGCCACGCCCACCGGGGCGCGGTCGTCGTCGCCGGTGATCGCGAGGGCGCCGGAGGCGCCCCATGCCGTGAGGTCCGTCGCGGCCCACTTCGCCTTCGGACCGGTCTGGCCGAATGGTGAAACGGAAACCATGACGAGCGAAGGCTTTAGTGCGGCGAGATCGTTGTAGCCGAGCCCGCGGTCCGAAAGGTAGCCGGGTGTGAAGGATTCGAGCACGAAGTCCGCGCTTGCGGCGAGGCGGCGGGCGGCATCCTGCCCGTCCGGCGAATCCAGGTCGAGCACAACGCCGCGTTTGCCCCGGTTGAGGCTCCAGAACGTGAGGCTGTTTTCGAGACCCGGGACCCCGTCGCGATACGGGGCTGCGTAGCGATCCCGGTTGCCTCCGGGCGGCTCCACGAGGATCACCTCAGCCCCGAGGTCGGAGAGCATCTGCCCCCCAAGCGAAGCCCCCGCCGACGTGAAATCGATGACCCGGTAGCCAGACAGCAATCCAATCCCCTCGCGCTCAGGCTGGCGCCATTCTAAACACTGGCTGGCCACACCGGAGCCACCTTCCCATCACAGTATCGAACGGCGTTCGCCTCGCGACGAAGGTGAACAAATGGTCGATGCGAGCGCCAAAACCTCCTTCGGCCATATTCAGGCGCGAGCATCGGCCGAATGTTCTGATATGAAGCGTCACTTTCGTGGTCTGATCGTGGCAGTGGCCGCCCTCGCCTGTATGGTTCTCCCGGCCGCGGCGTTGGCCCAGGCCCCTACGTTCAACCAGTTTTCCAACTCGTACTTTACGTTCGACGTGCCCAACGGGACGTTGACGGCGAAGGTGGAGCTTACGGTTCAGAACGCCCAGCAGAAGGACCTGACGGTTTTCCACCTGTGGGCTATGCCGAAGGCCACCGGCATTGTCGTGATGCGCGGCGATACGGTGCTCGAGAACAAACCCACAGCGCTCCTCGATGCGGATGGGTTGCCGACCTTCGTCGAAGTCAAGCTGGACCGGCCGCTCAAGAACCGCGCCCGGACCGACATTGTCATGACCTATTCCGTCCCCAGTCAGAAGAGCGAGCTGGTGAAGATGGCGCCGGGCGATATGGAGCTGATGCTCACCAGCCAGGGCAAAGGCTCGTTCGTCTATGTCGACGTCCCATCAGAAGCCGAGAACTACTTTGACCCCGGCTGCCTCTTCGCTTCGAGCCAGCCCGAGGCGGTCAAGAAAGCAGGCAACGAACGCTGGATCTGCGGTGACACCGCGCTGATCGCGCTCGCCACCGAAGACAAGGAGACGCAGAAGCGCTGCGCCAGCGGCGATGACAAGTGCCGCCAGCGTCTCACCAACTCCACTCCGTTCGCCGCCTTCGCGCAGTCCATCAGCGACAAGTCGTCGTTGAGCACGATTACCGGCGAAGTGCAGATGCCCGGCAAGACGATCACGCTGACACTGCGCCACTTCAAAGCTGACCAGAAGTGGGCGGAGAAGCAATTCGCAGTAGCGCAAGCGGCGATGCCGAAGCTGGAAGCGCTGTTCGGATTCCCCTATCCCCACGACAAGGCGCAGCTGCGCCAGTCGAACTTCATCGAACTGGTCGGCGCCGCGGGCCTGGCTTTCCCCAACGAAGGCGACATGCTCATCGCCCCGTACGATGGCGAATTCGCAACCGAGCTGACCGTGCACGAACTCGCGCACCAGTGGGCCGGCCGCAACCTGGAGACGAGCTGGCTGTGGGAGGGCCTGGCCGAGTGGGCGGTTCACCGCCTGGCGCCGGAATTGGGCTTCAAACCCGAGGACCGTGTCTGGAAGCGCTTCGGCTATACCGATCCGCTCGCGACCTGGTGGGCGGGCTCCACGGTCACGAATCCCAACTACTGGTATGGCAAGGCCGGCGAGTTCTGGTCCGTCTACGAAGCGGCCGTCGGCGGCCCGGCCGTGATGCTGGACATCACGTCGCGCATGGACGATGACGAGTCTCGCTGGCCTCTTGATGGCCGCTGGTTCATGGACATGGGCGAAGCCACGGGCGGCAACAACCTGGATGCGCTCTTCATGGAGTGGGTGTTCGATCCCGTGCACTCGGCCGCCATTGTGAAAGAGCGCCGGGCTGCGCGCGACCTCACCTTCGCGCTCGCACTGCGCGCCGAACTGCTTGGCTTCCCCGGGGTGCCGGCCGACATCTCGCACAATCTCTCGGAATGGTCGTTTGCGAACGTGCCCGCACTCATCGACAAAGGCAACAAGGCGCTGGATGACTACGTGAGCCTGATGACGGAATCGAGCGCGGCCGGACTGCAGCAGACCAGCAAGGTGGGCGAAGTTTGGGCCTCCACGCCCGTCTCGATCACGATTGAGACGATCGAGGACCAGCGCCAGGCGGTGCGCGCCATCGTGCATTCGGCCGAACGTCTCCAGACCCAGCCGGAGGGCAGCGTTCCCCTGCAGCGCCTTGCGAAAGCGCGCGAAGCCTACAACGCGCTCGACTACGACGAGGCGGAGAAGCTGGCGACCAGCGCGCTGACCGCGGTCTTCAATGGCAATACGGCGGTCAAGCTCATCGCCGCGGCGCACGAGAAGAAGGACGCGTTCTCGCCAAACTACCTGGAAACCATCGGCATGCTCTTCGAGAATCCCGAAAAGGACCTGGCGGATGCGGAAGCGGCTCTCGCCGCGGGCGAGCCGGAAGTGGCGCTCAAGAAGTCGAAGGCCGCCT
Organism: uncultured Anaerolineaceae bacterium; assembly: GCA_964474285.1. Classification (GTDB taxonomy): domain Bacteria; phylum Chloroflexota; class Dehalococcoidia; order Tepidiformales; family Tepidiformaceae; genus JACRBT01. Next base: position 4,208 of record CAYYSD010000049.1, read on the forward strand.
ACGACACCTGGCAGGGAGCGCAATCGCGCGGGCTCATGCGGCTGGCGATCGTCGCCGGTCTCATGGCGGCGATGTCGGGCGGAGCGTTCTGGCTGCTGAAGCGGATCGATGGCCCGCGGACGGGAACAGCGCCCGCACGCGGTTCCGTGAGCGGCCACAATCTTGGCACATCGGACGAGCGCGGCACCTGGCGAGACTGGGAGAATACCGGCACGTAGGCAGCCGTTTAGACGGCGATATCTTCCTGGCCAAGGTCGTCGCGGCGGCGCGCAGGTGAGTTGCGGCGGAAGCGGTCCCACCAGGCCCCAATGCGGTCCACCACGTGCGCACTCCGGCGTTCCAGCGTTCCCCGGACCCAGGATCGGGTGGAGCCGATCTGGCGGTAGCGCGAATAGCGCCGATCGAGCCGGCGCCGCGCCCGCTGACGGCGCAGCCCGCCCAGCTCCCGGAGGATGCTCCGGCGCAGGAGCATGGCCGCTTCGTTGTGGTCGGTGTGAGCGCCTTCGCCAGGCTCAGGCACGGTGGCATCGACGATGCCAAGCTTCAGGCAGTCGTGCGACGTGATGCGCAGCCGTTCCGCCACTTCCCCCGCCCTGGCCGATTCTCCGTAGAGCAACTTGGCGGCGTCTTCCGGGCGCACGACTTCGTAAACGGCGTTGTCGAGCATCAGGACACGGTCGGCAACGGCCATGGCCATCGCCCCCTCGGAATTTGCTTCACCCGTGATGACGGCGATGGTGGGCACCGGCAGGTCAAGCATCGTGGCCATGCACATCGCGAGCGCGTGGCCAAGTCCGGATTCTTCGCTGGCGAGTCCCGGGTTCGCGCCAGCGGTGTCCACGAGCGTGATCACCGGGAGGTTGAAGCGCGCAGCCATCGACATCGCGCGGGTCGCTTTGCGAAACGCTCCGGGCTTGAGCCAGGCGCCGGCCGGGTCGTCGTGGGGGTGCAGCTGCGCGATGAGCATGTCCGCTTCACCGCCCAGCCAGGCGAAACCCGTGGCGACGCCTTCGTCGTCTTCACCAGAGCGGTCGCCGTGGACTTCGAAGAAGGAGTTCGTCATGCGGGCAACGAAGTCGAGGCCGCTGGGGCGCTCTTCGTGGCGCGAAAGCTGCAGCTGTTGCCAGGCGCCGTGGGGCGTGTGGCGAGCACGTTCCCTGGGACGGACGCGCAGGCTGCTTCCGGCGTGTTCGTGTTGCAGCAGGTCCAGCAGCAGGGCCACGGTATCCCGCAGGTGGGAACGCGGCACGACAGAGTCGATGAGGCCGTGTTTGAGGTGGGACTCCGACGTGTGCGCGCCGGCGGGAAGGTCGTTGCCGGCGGCTTCCTGGAGGATGCGGAGGGCGCCGTAGCCGACCAGGGCGTTCGGCTCGGCGATGATGATATCGGCCAGGCTCACGAACCCGGCATAGGCCGAACCTGTGGTCGGGTCCGTGACGATGGCGATGTGGGGGAGGCCCGTGTTCGCGTGCTTGCGTGCCGCGGCCGCCACGCGAGGGGACTGCATCAGCGCCAGCAGACCCTCCTGCATGCGCGTCCCGGAAGTCGAGCAGACGGTGACAACGGCGGTTTCGCGGCTCGCGGCCTTTTCGAAGGCTCGCGCCAGCCGTTCGCCTGCAACCACTCCGATGGAGCCGCCGAGGAAGGCGAAATCCAGGATCGCAACAACCACTTCGCGGCCCACGATGGTGCCCGTGCCCGTGAGCGCGGATTCTGTGAGGCCCGTGCGCCGCTGGGCATTGATGACCCGGCTCCGGTAGTCTCGCCGCCCTTCGAACGAAATCGGGTCGATAGCCGTCACGCCGCGGTCGTCTTCGTGGAAGCTGCCCGCGTCCACCAGCGTGGCAAGGCGCTCACGAGCAGTCAGGTGAAAGTGGAAACCGCACGAATGGCACACGCGGTAGCGTTCGTAAGATCGCGAGCCTTCGAGGTCGGCGTTGCAGGAAAGGCAACGTTCGTGGCGCACCTCCGGTTCGGGCGCTTCCTCGCCTTCACTGATGCGCAACAGCTCTCGGAGGCGTGTCTTCATAGGCATCAGTGTATCAACTCAAGTCCGAATCGGCGGTGTGCGCGAGCACGCGGCGCGATTCGCCATCTTCCCGCGGGCCCACGATTCCCTCTTCTTCGAGCATATCGATGATCCGCGCGGCCTTCACCAGGCCGATGCGCAGGCGCCGCTGGAGCAGTGACGGTGACACGCGCTGGTGTTCGTAGGCGAGGTCCCGGGCGCGGTCCAGCATCGGGTCATCTTCATCGACCAGGATGTCATCGTCTCCGCCATTTTGCTCGATGAGGGCGGCTTCCAGCAGGTCGTCATGCGTTTCCGGGGCGAGGGCGCTGAACCGGTCGTCCGTCCAGAACTGGACCAGCCGCTCGACCTCGGCATCCGAAAGGTACACGCCCTGGATGCGGATGGGCTTGGCTGCGTCGGTGGGCATGAAGAGCATGTCCCCGCGGCCCAGGAGCTTTTCCGCACCGCCCATGTCCAGGATGGTTCGCGAATCGGTCATGGAGGTCACCGCGAAGGCGATGCGCGTGGGGAAGTTCGCCTTGATGAGGCCCGTAACGACATCGACCGAGGGCCGCTGCGTGGCGACGACGAGGTGAATGCCCGTGGCGCGCGCGAGCTGTGCCAGGCGGCAGAGCAGCTTCTCTACCTCGAACGGCGCCGCCATCATCAGGTCCGCCAGCTCGTCGATGATGACGACCCAGTAGGGGACCTTCTTGAGCACCTTCGGGTGCTTGTTGTAGGACTCGATGTTACGCACAGCCACGGCGGCGAACTTCTTGTAGCGCGCTTCCATTTCGGCCACAACCGCCTGGAGCGTGCCGACCACCTTGTCCATGTCGACGATGACTTCGCTGAAGGCGAGATGCGGGATGTTGTGATAGGCCGTGAGCTCGACCCGTTTGGGGTCGATCATGACGAATCGTACCTCGTCCGGGGTCGCGTTCATCATGATGCCGGCGATGATCGAGTTCATGCACACGCTCTTGCCGCTGCCGGTGGCCCCGGCGATGAGCAGGTGGGGCATCTTCTCGAGATCGGCGACAACGGGCGTTCCAGAAACGCCCTTTCCGAGCGCCAACGTCAGCCGTGACTTCGCCTCCATCTCGGCGAATTCTTTCGTCTCCATGACGGTCCGCATGGTCACGACCGTCGCGCTGTCGTTCGGCACTTCGATGCCAACGATCGCGCGACCTGGAACCGGCGCTTCGATCCGCAGGCTCGGCGCCGCCAGCGCGAGAGCCAGGTCGTTCTGGAGCGCGGTAATCTTGTTCACGCGGACGCGCGTCCGGCCCACTTCGATCCGCTCGGTGCGAGGCAGGCCAACCGCGCTCATCATGGCCTTGCCGGCTTCGTCCTTGAGCTGGACTTCCTTGTACTTCACCTCCCAGCCCGGTTCGACGCCGAACTGGGTCACGGTCGGGCCTTCGTTGATTTCGACCACGGTGGCGTCCACGCCGAAGCTGGCCAGGGTATCGACGATGAGCTGCGCGCGAGCGGCGTTGTCGTGCTTACGGTTCGCGCTCAGTATCGGCGCGTTCAGCATCTCAATGTCGGGCAGCGCCCAGCCGTTCTTGACGAGCGTGTGCCCGGGTTCGCCCGTCTCTTCGAGTTCGAGGCGCATCCGCAGGCTGCCCGGCGTGGCCTCTGCCGCGGGCGCGACCACCGGAGCGGCGGGTTCCGGCGTTGCTTCGACGACGGTCGCTTCGGGCGAAAAGCTCGCTGCCGCACCTCCGCCGACGACCGACGACGGCGAAGCCGGGTCAATCTTGGGCCGGAAGCGGACGGGTGTGGACTCCCAGGTCGGGACGGGCCTGGGCTGGAGGCGGGCGGGCGTCTCGGTACCGATGACCTCCGCTTCGTCGTCATCTGCTCCGGGGCGCTGGAAGAGGAAGATGAAAATGCGCCCGATGCCCGCGAAGAAGCGGTGCGGATAGCGCCGCTGCCAGGCGAGCGCGAGCCAGCGGGGTACGTTCCGAACCGTCGCGCGCGTCACGCCGGGGAGCAGCAGCGCCATCGTGAGCACAAGAAGGCTGATCCAGGTGAGCACGCCGAGCGGTCCGCCGACGATGGTCCTGCCGATGACGCCGCCCAGCGTCTCCCTGCGGAAGTCCACGCCGCCCAGCGTCCAGTCTGCCTTGTTGAGGCCGAATGAGCCCCACACGAACAGCCCGGCGGAAATTGTCCCGGCGGTGAGGCGCGCAAAGCGCGCCTGGTCGCGTTCGTAGGCTCGCCGGGAGATCGCGATGCCCCCCACTGCGGCCATCGCCGCGATTACGAAGATGCCGAGTCCGAACGTCCGCGCGATCCAATCCCGTGTGCGGGCGGTGACGTCACCGACATCGATGAGCCAGGGGATGAGGGCGAACGACAGCGCGGCGATCGCGATGCCGATCGCCTCGGGCCGGAGCAACGGGCTTTTGCGCCACGAACCTTTCGCACGGCGGGCGCGCGATGGGCGGGCGGGACGCGGGCGCGTGCGTGCCGTCATGTGGCACCACTCCTCATCGTTCACCCGGGCACCCCGCGGCCCGAAAGTTCGCTCCGGTCGCGGAAGTCTTCTCGACTAGACCTCCACGGTGACCGTCAGCACCATTGGCCGGCGGCGGGTTTCATCGTACAGGAACTTGGACAAAGCGTCCCTCACCCTGGCATTGATGTCGCCGAAATCCGCACGGTGTTCCCCGCCCTTGAGCGAGGCGGCCACCACGCCCTTGCTGCGCTCCATGAGCTCTTCGCTTTCATCGACATCGACGAACCCTCGCGAAAGAATCTCCGGCGCCGCGGCCAGTTCGCCCGTCTGTTTGTCCACCGTTACGAACACCACGACGAAGCCGTCGGTCGAAAGGTGGGCACGGTCGCGCAGGATGTGCTGGTCCACGTCACCGATGCCGAGGCCGTCGACATACACGTAGCTGGCCGGGACACGGTCTCCGCGCACGGCTGACTCCTCGTCGATCTCGAGCACATCGCCGTCGGTCAGGACGAAGGCGTTCCCGGGTGGCACACCGACGGATTCGGCGAGTTTCGCGTGCACCACGAGATGGCGATATTCGCCGTGGACCGGCACGAAGTACTCGGGCTGGAGCAGACCCTGGAGGATCTTGAGCTCTTCGCGGCTCGCGTGGCCACGCACGTGGATGTTCTGGACGCGGTTATAGAGCACGTCTGCCCCGAGCCGGAAGAGGTTGTCCACGTTGCGGAAGACGGCCTGCTCGTTACCGGGAATGGCCGTGGCCGACATCACGATCGTATCGCCTTCCTGGATGGTGATGTGGCGGTGGTCGCCGTTGGCCATGCGCGTGAGAGCGCTGGTCGGTTCGCCCTGGCTGCCCGTCGTCACCACCACCAGCTTCGCGGAAGGCGTGCGGCGCATCTCCTCCACGCCAACGATGATTCCATCGGGAACCGTCAGGTACTTCAATTCGCGGGCCATCGCCACGTTGTCGATCATCGAGCGGCCGGTCACGAACACCTTTCGGCCTGTGAAGACAGCTGCATCCACGACCTGCTGCACGCGCGAGATGAGCGACGCGAACGTTGCCACGATGACGCGGCCCTTTGCATTCACAAGAATGTTCCGCAGCGCTTCGCCCACGAGCTGTTCGCTGGGCGTGTAGCCTTCCTGCTCGGCGTAGGTGGAATCCGCCATGAGGAGCAGGCAGCCTTCTGCCCCAACCTGGGCCAGGCGGATGAGGTCGGTGTGCTGGTCCATGACCGGAGTGTGGTCGAGCTTGAAATCGCCGGTGTGCACGAGCAGGCCGAGGGGCGTGCGAATGATCAGTCCGCAGGCGTCCGGGATGCTGTGGGCCACCGTGAAGAACTCCACCTCGAAGGCCCCGGCCTTGATGATTTCGCCGGGCTGGATGACGCGCAGGTCGGCGTTCTGGAGAAGGCGATGCTCGTTGAGCTTCACGCGGACGAGGCCTTCGGTGAGTTTCGCGCCATAGATTGGACACGAGAACTCGCGCATGAAATAGGGCATGGCGCCGACGTGGTCTTCGTGTCCGTGGGTCAGGAAGACAGCACGCAAACGGTCGGCATTCTGGCGGAGATAGGTGAAGTCCGGGATGACGAGGTCGACGCCCAGCATCTCTTCTTCGGGGAACATGAGGCCGACGTCCACGACGATGAGATCGTCGCCGTATTCGATGATCATCATGTTCCGGCCGATTTCGCCGAGCCCGCCCATGGGGATGATTCGCAGGAGTGGTGATGCCATGGTGGTCCTTACTCAAACAGCCGGTATTGGCTGATGGTTTCGCTTTGCGTTGTGGTGCCGGCCATCGCGGTTTGCGAGGCGGCCGGTTCGATGTCGGGTCCCCCGGCGGTCTCCAGGGCGCGCTTGAGCACGCGCGGCAGGCGCCGGAAGTCTTCAAGGATGGTCTCGCGCAGGCTGCCCTGGTGGAGCGCCGCGGCGGGATGGTACATCGGCACGTAGTAGCGGCCGTCCACTTCTTTCCAGCGCCCATGCACCCGGGAGATAGTGTGCTGCGGGAAGAAGCGCGCCATCGAATAGCGCCCGAGCGTGACGATGACGCGCGGATCGACGAGGTCGATCTGCTCGTCCAGGTAATCGCGGCAGGCGGCGATCTCCTCGGGCATCGGGTCGCGGTTGGACGGCGGGCGGCACTTGAGCACGTTGCAGATGTACACCGTTTCGCGCGACAGTCCCGCGGCGGCGAGGCATTCGTCGAGGAACTTGCCGGCGGCGCCGACGAACGGGCGGCCCTGCTTGTCCTCGTTCATCCCGGGAGCTTCGCCGATGAACAGGATTTGCGATTCGAGCGGCCCCTCGCCGGGAACGGCGTTCGTCCGTGTCCTCGAGAGGGGGCAGCGCGTACAGCTTCGCACACCGGCGTAAAGGGCTTCGGCGCGCTCGATGATTCCTGGTGCGCTCATGCCGATGGTTGCGGCGGCCGCGGACGCTGCAGCACCCACGCGAAGAGGATGCCAACGATGTAGAGCAGGAACAGCGGCCCGGCGACGAGCGACTGCGTGAGCGGGTCGGGTGTGGGTGTGACGACGGCCGCGATCACGAAGATGAGCGGGATCGCGTAACGCCAGAATTTGATGAGCTGTTTCGCCCGTACGAGCCCGAGGCGCGCCATCAGCCCGAGGACCATGGGCAACTCAAACGAGATACCGACCCAGAAGATGATGCGCGTCGCGAAGCTCATGTATTGCTGGGCCCCGATGACGGGATTGAACTGATCGCCGCCGAAGTCGAGCAAGAAGCCGAGCGACGCCGGCAGGATCACCCAATAGGCGAAGGCCATGCCCGCGAGCAAGAAGAACACGGTGCCGATGACGGCCGGGAGCACGATCTTCCGCTCCTTCGGAGTCAATCCGGGGAGCACGAAAGCGATGATCTCGTAGAGCCACACCGGCGAAGCCAGCAGCAGCCCGCCATAGAGACCGATCTTGAAGAGGACCCCGAACGTCTCGGTCGGGGAAAACACCGCGAGTTCGAATTCGGGGTAGTCCTCCCGGGCGGGGGCCAGCAGCCATCCCACGATGTCGAGCCAGAAGAAGAAGCAGAAACCGGTCGCGATGACGAGCGCGACTGCGCAGATGATGACGCGGTTGCGCAGCTCGATCAGGTGCTCGACGAGCGTCATCTCTCCCGGCACGTGCTCTTCGGGCGGCTGCACGGGGATGGCTCCGGAGATGTGCTCGGCGGTCATCTGTTCAGAATACCAACGGCGGGCCGGACGGTCGTTCGGGGGCCGATTCCGTTACCGATTCCGGGGGTGAAGCGGCCGGAACAGCCGATGGCTCAGGGGCGGCCTCGAGGAGCGGCGGCAGGGTGGCCGGGGCTATCTCCGCCAGTTCCGCGTTGAACTTCTGCTGCTCATCCCGGATGGCCGTTCTGGTGGCATCGACTTCGCCGCGGACTGTCTTCACCTGCTCTTCGACGTAGGCGATCTCGTCGCTGAATTCATCGCGGACGGCGCGCGCGTACTTCTGCATCGTGCGGACGGCGCGGCCAACCTGGTAGGCGACCACAGGCATCCGCTCCGGCCCCACGAAAATGAGCATGAGCACCAGGACAACGATCAGTTCCTGGTAGCCAACGCCGAGGAATTCCACACGCCCCCCTTCGAGACGCCGCCCGTCAGAGGACTGGCCCGGCGGCCGGGCGCCTACTTGTCCTCGATGCCGTGATCTTTCAAGTAGTCTACGGCGTCCTGGACGCAGACGATCTTTTCGGCGTCTTCATCCGGGATTTCAAGTTCGCCGCCCTCTGCCGAGAACTCTTCTTCGAGCGACATGATCAGTTCGACCAGGTCCAGCGAATCGGCGTTCAGGTCGTCCACGAACGACGCGCTCGGGACGACTTCATCCTCCTCGACGCCGAGTTGCTCCACGACAATTGCGCGCACACGTTCAAAGACTGTTGCCACTGTTATTCGTTCTCCTGGTCATTTGGGTGATTGGTGGGCGCGGGCGGTTCGTCTTCGCCGCCTTCGGCCGCCCTCAGCTTGCGGCTCACAGTCCGCAGAACGGCGTTGACGAACGCCGGTGAACTTTCGCCTCCATAGCGATGTGCCAATTCGACCGCCTCGTTGACGACTGCCGCAGCCGGCGCCGAATTGTCAGCAAGCAGTTCCCATATTGCAAGCCGGAGAATGTTCCGGTCAACGACCGCGAGCGTGTTGACGGGATACTTCGTGGCGGCCTGCCCGATCAGGCCGTCTGCTTCGCGCCAGCGCTGGGCGACGCCCTTCACAATGGTCCGCCCGAACTCGATTGCGGACTCCTCCCGGAGCGCCGGGTCAGTCTCGCCCTCATCGGCCATGCGCCGTTCGAAGGCCTCGACGGGATCGTGATTCGAACTCTCGGCTTCATAGAGCGCTTCGAGCACGAGGTAGCGCACACGGCGTTTGGCGTGCGCCTTCACTTTCATGACATCACCATGCCACCATCGACGTTGATGCACTGGCCCGTGATGTAGCGAGCGCCGTCGCCGGCGAGGAAGACGGCAAGGGGAGCGACCTCGTCCGGCTCCGCCAGCCGGGCGAGCGGGATGTTCGCGAGGACGGCTTCCACCTGCTTTTCGGTCATACCGGAAGTGATGTCGGTCTGGATGAAGCCCGGGGCGATGGCGTTCACAGTGATACCGCGGGACGCAACCTCGCGTGCGACGGCGCGCGTGAAGCCAATGATCCCCGCCTTCGCCGCCGCGTAGTTCGCCTGCCCCGGGTTGCCCATGATGCCGACGACGCTGGTGATGTTGATGACTCGGCCGTGCTCCGAACGGAGGAGCGGTCGCATGGCGGCCTTCGTGACGAGGAACGTGCCGCGGAGGTTGGTGTTATGGACCGCGTCCCAGTCCGCCTCCGGCATGCGCATCAGGAGGCCGTCGCGGGTGATCCCGGCGTTGTTCACGACGATGTCGAGGCCGCCGAAGTGCTCGGTGGTCGCCTTCACGAGCGCCGCCGCCGCCTCCGCATTGGCGACATCGCCCGCTATAACGAAGGCATCGCCGCCCGCTGCCGCGATTTCCGCCACGACACTATCGGCCGCCGCCTGGTTGCTGACGTAGTTCACCGCCACGCGCGCGCCTTCCGCCGCGAGCGCGAGGCAGATGGCGCGGCCGATGCCGCGCGACGCGCCCGTGACGAGCGCGATTCTTCCTGAGAGGTCCATTCCGGGCAGTCTACAGCTTCACAGACACAGAAGCGGCATCGTTCACGTTGATGCAGTTGGACTTGCGCAGCATCCGCTTGATGATCGCCGTGAGCACGCGGCCCGGCCCGAATTCGATGAATGACTCGACACCCTGCGCGCCGAGATAGTCCACGGTCTTGCTCCACTGCACGGGACGGCACACCTGGTCGATGAGTTCATTGCGGATAGCAAGCTCATGGACGATCGGCGTCGCGGTGCAGTTGGCGATGACCGGGATGAGCGGGTCGGACATTGCGGCCTGGCCAACGGGCTGGACCATGCCTTCGGCAGCGGGCCGCATCAAAGAGCTGTGAAAAGCGCCGCTGACGCTGAGGGGGATGACCTTGGCGGCCCCGCGCGCTTTGGCGTAGTCCATAGCACGCACAACGGCCTCACGCCGGCCGCCGATCACGACCTGCCCGGGGGCGTTGATGTTGCAGACTTCGGCACCGGCTTCACGGCAAACGTCTTCACAATCGGCGGTATCGAGTCCGAGGACGGCGGCCATCGTGCCGGGCTGCTGGCTCCCGGCAAGCTGCATCAGCTCGCCGCGTGTGCGCAGGAGCCGGATCGCTTCATCGAAGGGGAGAGCGCCGGCGGCGACCAGGGCGGAATATTCGCCGAGAGAGTGGCCGGCAACGTAGGCCGGGCGCGCCTGGAGTTCGGGCGACACCTCCAGCGCGACTTTGAGGAGCGCGAGGCTGGTGACGGCGATGGCGGGCTGGGTATTGCGCGTCTGCTGGAGCTCTTCTTCAGGCCCTTCGAAGCAGATCCGGCTCAGCCGGAAACCGAGGATGTCATCGGCGCGATCGTAGATTTCGCGAGCGGTGGGGAAGGCATCGTAGAGGTCTTTTCCCATGCCGACGGCCTGTGCCCCCTGGCCGGGAAACACGAAGGCGCGGTCCTTGCGAACAGCGTCATCGAACGTGACGAACGGTGTCACCTCCGTATCGGAGGCCGCTAGCTCTCGAGATCCGCGGCCGGCATCGCTATCACGTCCCGGCCACGATACTTCCCACAGATCGGACAGGCGTGATGTGCCAGCTGCGGCGCCCGGCAATTCGGGCAGTCGATGACGTGGGGCATTTTCATCGCGAGGTGGCTCCGCCGTTTGCCCTGGCGCGACTTGGGGTACTTTCGCTTCGGCAGCGGTGTCATGAATGGTCTCCTTGAATCCGTTACCCATCGCTAGTTCAGTGCCGCCAGTGCTGCCCATCGGGGATCCTTTGGTTCGCGGTCGCAACTGCAGGGTGCCATATTCTGATCCTTGCCACATACCGGGCAGATGCCCGGACAATCGGGGCGGCAAAGTGGCTGCATCACTGCAGCCGCCTCGCTATATTGCCGCACGGCTTCGGTAATGTCGATGATATGGTGCGTATCGATGAGGAACTGGTCCTCATCTTCAGGGTCCGGCAGGTGTTTGCCCGTCACGACATCGACCTGCTGGTGGAAGATCTCTTCGAACGAAATGTGCTCGGGATAACCGAACGGCGCCAGGCAGCGGCTGCAGGCTGCGTCAAGCACGACATCCGCTTCGACCTGGACGAGAACGCCATCCGGAGTGCGCGTGAGCAACACCTTTCCCTGGTGGACTGGCGCTTCGGGTTCAAGGACATACTTGCGGGTTGCTCCGACAGTTTCGCGAAGGAGTTGGGAGACGTTGAACTGCATCCGTGAGCACCTCCGGCAGAGGTGATCCCAGTGTAGGTGCGGGCCGCAGTGTCTCGCCAGTTGCCCCGTGGGGTAGTCAGCGCCTTCCGATCGGGAGTAGGCTCGGCGCGCAGCGGGGAGAGGTTCCCGGCATGACATCTCGCCGTCGTCGAGGTCTTGGGTGGCTCGCGCTCGTCTTCGTGACGACCGCTTCGGCGCTCGCCGTTGGGGCTGCCCTCGCTCCGGCCTCGCGGGCCCACGCGGCCGATTGCTCAGCGTTCGCTGCGGCCGACGACGCGACGCTCCTCTTCTCGTCGTCACCCCCGGCTGTGAACTTCGGCGTGTCCGGGCCTGCCCCATTCGATGTTTCCGTCTCGATCCGGGAAGGGATCGTGGTGTTTCCGCAAGGGCTGGTGACGAGTTCGTTCGACTTCGGCGACGGTTCCGGTTCCGTCGCTGTGCGTGTCGAGGCGTGCACCGGGCCGGCCACGGAGGCCTATTGGCCAGCGCAGACGTTCCGCCACCGGTACGGCACGCCCGGGTCGTACCAGGTGAAGTGGAACATATCCGTAGGCGGAGTGTTTTCCATCAGCCCCGTCGTCCTGTTCGTCACGGTCACGGGGGCGGATCCGACTCCGACACCTCCTCCACCGACGGCCACCCCGGTGGCTGCGACGGCCACGCCGCCCGCCCCCACGGCCACTCAGCAGGCGTCCACAGCGACACCCTCACCGGGCACCGCCACGCCCGCGCCATCCCCCTCGGCGACGGCGGTTCCCTCAGCCACGCCGCCCGAGGGGAGTCCGACCGCCGCCGCGACGACAACGACGGCGACGGCGGCGGCGTCCGCGTCTCCCGCCGTGACGAGCACAAGCGGCGCGGAAACCCCAACCCCGGCCGCCTCGCCAACTGCCTCGCCAACGGCGACGCCCGCCGGGGGCGCCGCCGGAGTCGCTGTCACTCCGACTCCAGGCGGTGGCGGCGAGGGCGGCCTCTTCGCTTCCACGGATGAGATGCGCACGGAGATGGCCGCATCGCTCCCGGACTTCGGGGACCTCTCCACCGACGGCGCCGTGATCGCGACGAACCTGGTCCTCGCCGGGATCACCGTCTGGGTCCTGTTCAGCTCGGTGTTCCTCAACCAGGTGCTGCAGGACAACCGGGATGAACTCGATGCGAAGACGGCCCGGCTTGCGTCTCCCTTCCGCCGCCTGGGCGCCCGTGCCGCTGGACTCTCGCCGCGGATCCGGTCGGCACTGTCGGTCGCGCTCGTGATGCTCGCCACGGCGGTCATCTACGGCTTCCTCGATCCCGCTTTCGGGCTGAACCGGGCGAGCCTCTTGCTCGTCATCGCCATCCTCGCGGGTGTGGGAGTGGTCACCTACGTCTGTTCGGGCACCGAGGTCCTGGCAACGCGCAGACTGTTCGGCGCTGCTGCCGCGGTGAAACCGTTCGCTGCCACGATCGTGGTCGCGATCGCGTCAGTGATCGTGTCGCGCCTGGCCGGGCTCCAGCCGGGCGTCATCTACGGGTTCGTCGCCTCGTGCGCCGTGGCGGGCGAACTTGCCGATGACCGGGCAAAGTCCGGCCGGGTAGCGCTTTACCCGATCGCGGCGACGGCGCTCTTGAGCGTGGCCGCATTCGCCACGGTTGGCCCCCTTCGCGCGGCCAACCGCGATGGCGGCAACGGAATCTTCACGGTTCTCGAGACGGTTTGCGTCATCGTGTTCGTGGGCGGCATCGAGGGGCTCTTCTTCAACATGATTCCGCTCTCGATCATGGACGGCGGAAAGCTGTTTCGATGGCGGAAGTGGGCCTGGGCTGGGTTCGCGGTTCCCATCGCGTTCGCCTTCTGGCACGTCCTGCTCAATCACGATCGATCGAGCTTCGATGCGCTCCGGCAGGCATCGTCGCTGACCGTGCTCGTCATCTTTGTGGCCTACTCGCTGCTTTCGATTGGGGCGTTCGCCTTCTTCCGCCTGCGTGAGCGGGGCCATCCCGTGGGGAGCCCGGCTGGCAGCCAGTGACTGTGCGCGTCATTTCCGAACGGCGTTCGTGATCCGCTATCATGCCGCTCATACCTCCTCGGGGTGACGCCGTGAGCGAAGCCACCATCGATCGGCTGTATTCGGCCGCAACCCGCACCAATCCTTACCCGCTCTACGATGAGCTGCGGCCGCAATCGCCAGTTCGGATCGGTGAGGGGGAGCGCGAGCACTACGGGCTGTTCAGCTTTCGGCATGTCTACGACGCTCTTCGCGACCACGAGACGTTCGCGGCGTCGGGCGGGATTGTGCTCCTGGGCGACGATCCGCCGCGGCACACAAAGCTGCGGAACATCGTCAATCGCGCATTCACGCCGCGGCGTGTGGTGGAAGCTGAGCCATGGATTTCGGCGATCGTGGACGAACTGCTCGCGGAGATGCCGCCCGGCGAGCACGACGTCGTCGACGCACTGACGATGCCGCTGCCCGTGAAGGTGATTGCCCGGCTGCTGGATATTCCACCGGGGGACTACAGAACGTTCAAAGAGTGGTCGGACAGCTTCGTTTCGAGCGGCCCGGGCGGAGGCGCTGCGCAGTCCGAGATGTTCCAGTATTTCGGTGCCCTGGCAGCGAAGCGCAAGGCGAATCCAAGCGGCGATCTCATCAGCGCCGTGGTCTCCGCGGAGGTGGAGGGCGAAGCACTGAACGACGTGGAGACGATCGGATTCGCGGTCCTGCTCCTCGTCGCGGGGAATGAGACGACGACGAACCTGATCAGCAACATGCTCAACATCCTGGCGAACCGGCCCGACCTCTGGGCGGCGGTGCGGGCCGACCGTGCCCTGGTAGACCCGATCATCGAGGAGACGCTGCGCTTCGACTCGCCGGTGCAGTCTGTCGCGCCAAGGCGGCCGCGGCGGGATGTGGAGCTCGACGGCGTGACCATCCCGGCGGGAGCGTTCGTGCAGGTCTTCGTCGGCGCCGCCAACCGCGACCCGGCGGAGTTCCCGGAGCCGAACGAGTTCCGCCTCGACAGAAAACTGGGCCAGCACGTGGCGTTCGGGATGGGCATCCACTACTGCCTGGGTGCGCCGCTGGCGCGGGCGGAAGCACGCATCGCCCTCAACGCGTTGCTGGACCGCTTCGCAATCCTCGAACCCGGCT
>CAYYSD010000050.1:0-1666 GCA_964474285.1 uncultured Anaerolineaceae bacterium
GCGGTGGGCGAGCCGCGCTTCGTGACCGCCATCGATGCCGTCAGCAACGTGGTCATGGTCGGCCCGGAAGAGGATCTGTTCGCGGACACGGTCGAGCTCGAAGAGGTTCGTTGGACGCGCGGCACCGCTCCCGCCGCCGGGACGACGCTCGCCGCGAAGGCGCGCTACAAGGCCGAGCCCGCGGAGGCGGCCTTGATCTCCGAGACGTTCGCAGCCGCCGAACTCCGCTTCGCGAAGCGCCAGCGGGCCCTCACACCCGGCCAGGCCGTCTGCCTCTACGACGGTGAAGAAGTCGTCGGCGGGGGCACCATCGCCCGCAGCTGGCGCTCGACCGCGGCGCCCCGGTAGGGGGCGAAACGACCTGTATGCGACCCATCGTGCTTTCAGGGCACACCACGGTTGGCGACCCGCGTTGACTCCCTCGCAACCTTGTCCCCTGTTCGCTATCGTTAGCTGAGTAGGGGTGTGGGGAGGTGGAGTCATGTCCGGTCGATTGCTCATCCGGCACGGAGTGCTGGCTACCCACGGCGGACTCATGCGCGGCGACGTTCTTTGCGAAGGGGCGCGAATCGTCGCCATCGGCCGCGACATCGTCGATGGCGACGCGACGGTGTTCGACGCTTCCGGCCTCACGCTCGGCCCGGGTTTCGTCGATATCCACGTGCATGGCGGCGGCGGTCATACCTTCCACGAGCCGGACCCCGAGTGTCTCCGCGCCTACGCGGCGTGGGCGCCAACCGTTGGTGTCACGAGCTTCGTCGCATCGACCCTCGGCCGCCAACCGTCCGAAACGGAGGCGATCCTCTCTGCACTGCGCCCGGTGATCGGCTGCGAAGGCGGCGCCGAGCCCCTCGGATTCCACCTGGAGGGGCCGTTTCTCAGCCCTCAACGGCGAGGCGCCTTCCCCGAAGGCATGCTCCGCACCCCAATCGAACGCGAGTGGGAGGCCTACCAGGGAGCGTCGGGCGGGCTCATCCGCCAGGTGACCATCGCTCCCGAACTCCCGTGGGCGCTCGACGTGGTGGCGGATGCGCGCCTGAGCGGCGCCGTCCCGGCAATGGGCCACACCGACGCAACCTTCGCGCAGGCTCGCCTCGGCTTCGAAACGGGAATCACGCACGTCACGCACCTGTTCAACGCTATGCGGCCCATCCACCACCGCGAAGGCGGCCCAATCATCGCCGCGCTCATGGACGACCACGTCACCTGCGAACTGATCTTCGACGGTGTCCACGTCGGTGCGGACCTCCTCCGCCTCGCGTTCCGTTTGCTCGGACCTACTCGCACCGTCGCGGTGACCGACAACATGCCGCTCGCCGGCACGACCGGCAGGGAGGCCGAGTTTGCCGGATCGACGGCCGGTGTGGATTCGGGAGCGGCCCGCCGCCCGGATGGCACCATCGTGGGCAGCGTCGCGACGATGGATCAGCACTTTCGCAACGCCGTCGAATTCCTCAACATCGAACCGGCGACAGCCTTCAGGCTATGCTCCGGCAACCCTGCCCGCGTCATCGGGTTCGGCGGCCGCAAGGGCATCATCGATCGGGGGATGGACGCCGACATGGTCCTCCTGGACCGCGACCTCCGGGTGGCCGCCACCGTGTGCCGCGGCGCCCTGGCCTTCGTTCGAGACGGTTCCTAGCAGCGCCTCGACGCGATGCTCGGG
>CAYYSD010000050.1:1766-18602 GCA_964474285.1 uncultured Anaerolineaceae bacterium
CTGACAAGGACGGGAACGCTCGAGCGCTTGCTTACGCGCGCGCCTCGGCGGGTTGGTGCCTCGACCACGGAAGCCCTGGCCTTCGTTCGAGACAGTTCGTAGCAGAGCCGCAACGCGATGCTCGGGCTGACAAGGACGGGAACGCTCGAGCGCTTGCTTACGCGCGCGCCTCGGCGGGTTGCGAGGCTGGAAGTGACGGCGGTGCCGGGCGAGTCGCACAGCCACCCGCGAACCGCGTAGAGTGTGGCGAACCACCGCAGTGCCCGGAATCGGAGGCGCCAATGACGACAGCATCGACTTCTGTTCGCGCGAACGTGATGCAGCTCGCGACGGGCGATGTGAGCTATACCGAGGGCGGCAGCGGGCCCGACCTCCTCCTCCTCCACCACGACATCGGCAGCACCGGCTGGGGCGACTTCCATGAGGAGCTGGCCCGTCACTTTCGTGTCATGGCGGTCGACCTTCCCGGCTACGGAGCCTCGGCCCGCCTGGAGTGGGCCCGCCACCCCCGCGACGTGGCCGCCGTCGTCCTCGCGTTCGCCCGCCGCCTCGGCCTGCGCGAAACCACGCTTGCCGGCCTCGGCTTCGGCGGGTGGGTCGCCTGCGAAATGGCCGCCTTCGCCGCGAACGACTTCCGCCGCCTCGCCCTCGTGGCCCCCGCCGGTCTCAAGCCCGAGCGCACGTACATCCTCGACCAGGTGATGATGTCCTACCCTGACTACGTCGCGGCCGGATTCAGCGACGCCGCCACGGCCGAGCGCTTCTTTCCCGCTGAACGCCGCTCCGATTTCCGCGACCGGTTCGACCAGAACCGCGAAGTCATCGCCCGCATCGCCTGGAAGCCCTACATGTACTCCTACGAGCTGGAGGAGACGCTGCGCGAAATGCACGTCCCAACGCTTGTCGCATGGGGGACCGCCGATCGCGTCATCCCCATCGAGTGCGCGGACCGGTTCGCCGCCATCCTCCCGGACTGCACCCTCCGCTTCATCGAAGGCGGCGGGCATTTCCTGGACCTCGAGCAACCGGCCGCCGTCGCCGCGCTCATCGTCGACCATGCGTCCCTGACCGCAAAGGAGTAGCGACATGTTCATTGGCTATTTCACGGAACGCCCCTACCAGGACCCCGCGGCCCGCTTCTTCGGCGCCTCGAAAGAGGAACTCACGGACCTCGTCCTCAGCAACGGCGAGTACAACTCCGAAATCGCCCACGATCTCTACAACCGCTACTTCGATGAGAAGCTCTATGCGGAAGAGATGGGCTTCGATGGTCTCATGCTGAACGAGCACCACTCCACGCCGTTCACCATGGGGAGCGTCGTCAATGTCGAAGCGTCGATCCTCGCCCGGATCACCCAACGGGCGAAGATCCTGCTGCTGGGCAACCTCCTCGCGGTTCGCAGCGACCCCATCTTTCTCGCAGAAGAGCTCGCGATGATCGACGTTATCTCCAAAGGACGCCTCATCAGCGGATGGGTCCGCGGCACAGGACGCGAAAGCCTCAGCCACAACGCGCAGTCGCCCTACAACTGGGAGCGGTTCCAGGAGGCCCACGAACTCATCGTGAAGACGTGGACCGATCCCGGCCCCTTCCGCTGGGAAGGCCGCCATTTCCAATTCCGTTATGTGAACCCATGGGCCAAGCCCTACCAGAAGCCCCACATGCCCAACTGGGTGCCCGGCGTCCTGAGCTACAACACGCTTGAGTGGGCGGCGCGGAACCGCCTTCCCTACGTCATGACCTCTACGGATGAAGACCCCACGAAGCAGTGCTTCGACATCTACAACGACATCGCGCGTGAGAACGGATACGAGGCGGGACCGCAGAACTACGGCTACATGATCAAGCTGCACGTCGACGAGACGGAAGAGCTGGCCGATGCCACCGCGCGCAAGCTCCTCCAGGGGCCCAGCAACCCGTTCCTCGAAGGCAACCAGGGCGGCGTTCACTCCTATCTGCAGGCGCTCCCCGGACTCACATCGAAGAAGGCGTTGCTGCCGACGGCCGGCTCCCGTGCCCAGCTCGCAGGGCGCGGCCTTTCGACCACAGGTTTCGAACCCGGCAGCTTCGACGACCAGCGTGCAAAGCGCGGCATCATCTGCGGCACGCCGAAGACGGTCCTCGCCGACCTTCGCATCGCGCTGGAGAAGCTGCGCCCCGGCATCGCCATCCTGTGGGACGGCGACGGTGCGATGACCCACGACGACGCCATGCGCAGCCTGCGGCTCATGGGCGAAGAAGTGCTCCCGCGCATGCGCGAATGGTCCAAAGAGCTGGGCCTGCCGGGTCCCTTCGAAGTCGATCCGGCTTCCGGCGAGGAGATCGCACAGCGGGCGCCGATCGCGGGCTGAGTGTCCTTGGGGGGTTTCCCTTTTGCCCCGTTGGGGAGTTCACCGATGGGGTCGCCGCACATTCGTGGCTAACGTGAGGTCATGCAGCGGCGACCGGCCCAAGGCAAGACTCCGGGCGCGCCCCGCGCAAACGCGGGGGCCGACGTGCTCCTCGCGCAGTGGTTGCGCCGCCCTCAGATCCTCTTCCCCGTCGCCATCGTCGGCGGGATGCTCCTTCTCGCGTTCGGCCTGCAGCCGGGCGGCACCGAGAAGCCGGACAAAGCCACCGCCGCGGACCTCTCCGTTAGCGGGTCGCCGACGCTCGCAACGCCGTCGCCGGCAGCCACCACCGCGATCAAGACGCCGGCCACAGCCGCCACCCCGCGCCCATCCACGACGGCAGCGGATGCCGGTGGCCACACCATCGCCCCTCCCCAGGACGCCACACCTCTCTCCCAGGTTGCCGGCGTGCAGGCCACCCCTGCGCCAGACACCACCCGTCAGAATACCCAGTGCGGCGCGCTCCAGGAGGTCACGACCGACCTGTCCGTGGAGCAGGTCCTCAACGGCGTCTCGATGCGCGCCACCAGGGCGACCGTCTATCCGATCGAATACTTTCGCTGCATCCTGATGGCCACCGGGGGCGCTGACGCCGTCGCGCTTTCAGCCTCTGTCGCTAAGGCTCAGCGCGAAGACTTCACGCACGCCGTCCTCATCGACCTCTGGATTACGAACTCGGCGAAGGACTTCGGGCAGCTGAGCATGAAAACGGCCACGCTCGCCGCGGCGGGACGGGTGTTCGCGCCGCTCGCCACCCTCGGGGGGCGGGCGGAGGTCGTTATCTCCGGCGGGCAGGGCCGGACCGTTACGCTGGTGGTGCCCGTCAAGTCCACGGTCGGGGACACCATCGGGCCTGTGACGCTGATCGCCGACGCTCCGCTCGTCGGCGGCAAAACGACGCTCGGCAAGTACCAGCTCTTCCTTCCCACTCCGTAGACCTTCCGTTTTCAGCCATCGCTCCCTACGAATCGCACGGCGCCTGTCGATAGTCACAGTAACGACCCACCGGTATGCCCATGGCCGTTCCGGTGACTGGGGATGGACCCGATGCTGCGCCTTTTCGCGATGCTCTCGCTCTCTGCCGTCTTGCTCGCCGCCTGTGGTGGCGGCGATTCGGAGCCCGACGCTGCCGAACGGCCGGCCGCAGCTCCCCAGCAGACCGTCACACCCACCCCGGAGCCAGGCCTCGCCCGCGGCCCGGTGGGCAATGGCGGCACGCTCCGCTCCTCCGATGGCAAGCTCGAACTGCGCTCGGGCGGGCGCACCGGGCTGGATGTGAGCGTGAAAGAGATGGCGGCCAACGCCCTCGATGCACCGAAGGGCTGGAAGTTCGTCACCCCGGTCTACGACATCACCGCCCGCGACGGCGAGCGGGCGGTCACGCGTCTCAACGACGCCATCGAGATCAGCTTCAGGGTGTCCGGCTCCGCCACGGTCATGTACCACACCGGCAAAGAGTGGGTGATTGTCGAAAGCGAGGCGGATGGCAAGGGTACCGTGACCGCGAAGACGGACCACCTCACGCCCTACGCGGCCGCTCGCCCAACCGGTTCGGAGAACCCGGTGGCGCGGCTGAAGGCCACTGCAACGGCGAGCCCGGCCGCCGTGCGCCCAAGCGTGACGGCGCCCCCGGCGCCTTCGCGCACGCCCGATGCAGCGGGCACAGGGACTGCCGCGCCCGGCAGCACAACTCCGAACGCCAGCTCCGCAGCCCCAACTGCCACGGCGACCCCATCGGCGGTCCCCACGAACCCGGAGGACGCGCTCCGCCAGGCCGTCCAAAAGTTCAAGAACAAGCAGGTGAAGATCACCTCCGCTCAGCAATACAACGGCACGGGCACCGTGCCGCTTCCGCCAACCGTCGAGACGGCCATCGCCAGCGTCGCCGCCCAATCGGAAGTCTTCTACGGGATCTACAACGGCGTGAACGAAGCGATCACCGCCGGCGCCACGCTGGGCGGCTCGGCTGCGGGCACCTTCTCGCTGCTGGTCGAACCAAAGACCACCTTCCCGGCAAGCACCACCGATGCGCAGGCGCAACTTGCGGAGTTCTTTCCCGGCGCGATCGGGCCCCGGTACTCCACGTCCGTCGCAAATGCCACCACCTATACGTACTACGCGGTGTCCGGCGCGACGATGTACGTCATGGGCTACGTGCAGTACCAGGGCCTGCCGATCGCCTACCTTGTGGTCGGCACCGGTGCCTACTACGGCTACGCCTTCAGCACCGGCACCATCCAGTAGGTTCGGACTACTTGCCGCCCGCAGGCACACCGCCGGGCACGCCGTGCTCGCTCGGTCCGTCCACACTGACGTTGGGCAAGACACGGTCGAGCCAGCGAGGCATCCACCAGTTGCGGGCGCCGAGGAGTTCCATCGTCGCCGGCACAAGGATGAGCCGGACGATGGTCGCATCGACGAAGATCGCCGTAGCCAACCCGATGCCGAACTCCTTGATCACCCGGTCGGGCCCGAGCACGAACGAACCGAACACCGCGACCATGATTGCGGCCGCCGCCGTGATGACGCGCGCCGTCGCCGCGAGCCCGTGGCTCACGGCGGTCGCGTTGTCGCCTGTGTTCATCCACTCCTCGCGGATGCGGCTGATGAGGAACACCTCGTAGTCCATTGAAAGCCCGAAGAGGATGGCGAACATCATCATCGGTAGGAAGGTCTCAATCGGGCCTTCCTGGATGCCGATCAGGTCCGCGCCCCAGCCCCACTGGAACACGGCGATGATCACGCCGTAGGCGGCTCCGATGGAGAGCAGGTTCATGATCGCCGCCTTCGCCGCCACCAGCACCGAACGGAAGACGATCATCAAGAGGATGAAGCTCAGGCCGATGACGCCGCCAAACAGCAGCGGCATACGGCTTTCAATCTTGTCGTGCGCATCGACGTTGCCCGCGGTCGCGCCCGTCACCAGGATCTCTGCGCGTCCGCCGGTCTGCACGGTTGGGAGAACATCGTTCCGCAGGGTGTGGACCAAATGGTTGGTGTCGGGGTCCTGCGGCGACGTGCCCGGGATGGCCAGGATCAGGGCGGTGTCGCCGCTCGGGTTGCGAACCGGCGGGCTCACGTCAACGACGTTGGCTGCCGCCTTCAACCGCTCGCTCACGCTGGCGACGATGGAATCGCGCGCCGCACTGCCGGGTTCGTCCGCGAGGTCGACGACGACGTAGAGGGGCCCGTTGAAGCCCGGCCCAAAGCCCTTCACCAGCAGGTCATACGCCTGCCGGACGCCGTTGTCCTTGGGCAGGTTGCCCGCGTCCGTGAAGCCAAGCTCCATCTTCAGGATGGGCGAGGCAAGAAACAGGAGGAGCGCCGTGGCCGCGAGGAAGTAGACGAGCGGCTTCGCCTGGATGGCCTTGCTCAGGCGGTACCAGCCGCTCTTGGGGTCCACGCCTTCGGTGCTGTGGAGGAGCGGCACCCGCCAGCGGTCGATGCGGTGTCCTGCGAGCGAAAGCAGCGCAGGCATCAGGGTGATGGCCACGAGGACCGAGGTCGCGACGACCACCGCCCCTGCCGAGCCCAGGGCCGCCACGAACGGCAGCCCGACCACGAACAGGCCGAGGAACGACACCGACACGACGATCCCGGCGAAGATCACCGAGCGGCCGGCGGTCGTGATCGCGAGGACCACGGACTCCTCGACATCCATGCCCCGGTGCAGCCCTTCGCGGAAGCGGGTGACGACGAGCAGGCTGTAGTCGATGCCCACGCCGATGCCAATCATCGCAGCGAATTGCGGGCTGAAGTCCGGCAGCTTCCAGACATTCGCGCCCAGCGCGATGAGCGTGAAGCCGGTGATGAGACCGAAGATGGCGGCGCTGAGCGGCAGGCCCATGGCGACCACCGAGCCGAAGGCGATGAGCAGGATGATGACGGCCGCCAGCAGTCCGAGGCCTTCGGAGCCGAACTCCTGCTCCTGGTTGACCCAGACCACGGCCCCGCCCGCTTCGATGCGGATGCCTTCGTCACCGTCGGCCCCTTCGACCGTCTTCATGAACTGTTCGAAGTTCTTCGGGTCGACATCGAAGCCGACCGTGGACCAATGGACCGCAGCGCGGGCGACCGTCCCGTCGGGCGAGATCGCGTTCGGGACCTCGTAGGGCGACTCCACTCCGACGACGCCGGGCACGGTCGCCACCTCCGCCAGGAGGGCCTCGATGCGCGCCTTCACGGCGGGCGAAGCGATGCCCGAGCTCGATTCGAACACCAGGTCGGCGTCTTCGCCCGCGCGCGCAGGGAAGCGCTCTTCAAGGAGGTCCTGGGCGCGCTGCGATTCCGCGCCGGGGTTCTTGAACTCGGAGATGTACTCTCCGCCGAACTGGATCTGAACGAAAAGCATGGCGACGAGGAAGATTCCCCACGCGCCGATGACCTTGCCACGGTTGCGGTGGGAGAATCGCGCCCACGCCTCGAGCTTACCCATGCGTTGTACGGCCACAGTCTTCCTCCGGTAGCGAAGAAGCGGAACTTCAATTCCGCTCTACGAGTGTGAAGCGGAATTCCGCTTCCGTCAATCATCGATTTTCGTGTATCATTTCGGACAGATGACACAGGCAGGGATGGCAACGGGCTCTTCCACCGGGCACCCGGAACGGGCCGACGCGCGTGCGAACCGGCAGCGCGTCATCGCCGCGGCCTTCGAAGTCTTCACGGAACGGGGGGCGGCCGCCGAGATGAAGGAGATCGCCGAACGCGCCGGCGTGGGCGTCGGAACGATCTACCGGAACTTTGCGACAAAAGATGAGCTCATCGCCGCCATCATCGGCGAAGTCGTCTTCCAGCTCGAACATGCGGTCGAGGCGGCGGTCGAACGCGAGGACCCTACCGAATCGGTGTGCCTCTTCCTCCAGGGTGTTGTCAGCGTGGTGGACGAATTCGGATCGCTCTGCAGGGCCATCGTCACCTCGGCGCTGACGGAAGACATTGCCAGTGGCTTCATGGGATTCATGGACGACGAACGCATGGAAGCCGTCATCCGGCGCGGCATCACCTGCGGGGCCTTTCGGGCGGACCTCGATCCCTCCGTCGCCCGCGCCATGCTCTACGGCCTCTGCGACCCGCTCATCTATCTCATCGCCCGCAACTCGAACAGCCGTGACGACGTCATCCGCGGCTTCACGGAACTCACGCTGCGAGCCTTCGGCGCCCGGCCGCCCTCGCCGGAAACGTAGCCGCGTGGCGGGATCTTCCGGGGGTAACCTTAACCACGCCCATAGGCAGGATTGATATAATCCAACGGAAACCGGGTCTCCCGGCCGGACAGTCTCTTGTGCTCTCCGCGCCGTGGCCCCGTTCGCCTCACACCTCACCCCGCACGGAGCCAACGTGGAAGACCCGAAGATTGTCGCAGAGCGCATCATTTCGAATGTCGAGAAGGTCATCGTCGGGAAAGACCGCGAACTGCGGCTGGCGGTGACGGCGCTCATGTGCGGCGGTCACATGCTCATCGAAGACGTACCCGGCGTGGGTAAGACCATGCTCGCGCGCGCTATCGCCGCCTCCACCGGCTGTACCTTCAAGCGCATCCAGTTCACGCCGGACCTCCTCCCCAGCGACGTTTCGGGCGTCTCCATCTTCAACCAGAAGACGGGGGACTTTGAATTCCGAGAAGGGCCGATCATCGCCCAGGTGGTCCTCGCGGACGAAGTCAACCGCGCCACACCGAAGACACAGTCGGCACTCCTGGAAGCCATGGAGGAGCGGCAGGTCACCGTCGACGGCGTCACGCACAAGCTGCCGTCCCCATTCATGGTCATGGCCACCCAGAACCCGATCGAGTACGAAGGTACCTTCCCGCTGCCGGAAGCCCAGCTCGACCGCTTCCTCATCCGCATCCATCTCGGGTACCCGAGCCCCACGGACGAAGTCCTCGTCCTCGATCAGCAGCAGATCCGGCACCCTGTCGAGGCCGTGCAGCAGGTCACAGACGCGAACGAGATCCTTCAGCTGCAAGGGGCCGTGAAGGAGATCCACGTCGATCCGCTCATCAAGCAGTACATCGTCGCGCTTGCGAACGCGACGCGAGATCACGAAGCGGTCTACCTCGGCGCCAGCCCGCGCGGCTCATTGGCCCTTTTCCGCACGGCCCAGGCGCGCGCGCTCCTCGATGGCCGCGACTTTGTCATCCCCGACGACGTGAAGGAGCTGGCACTCGTCACATTGGGCCACCGCATCATTCTCAGCCCGGGCGCCAAAGTGAAGGGCACCACCGTCGCCGATGTTGTTTCGGCCTGCATGAGCCGCGTTCCCGTCCCGGGTTCGCGGGCTCGCGCCTAGGCAGAGCAGGAACATATGCGCCGCGCCTTCCGCTGGTGCATCGCTCCCGACCATCGGTCGCTGTCCCTTGTCGCCCTCATCGTCGTGATCTCGACGTTCGTCGCGTTCGGGACGGGGTTCTGGCTTCTCTTCCGGCTGACCTACCTCATCGCCCTCACGATTCCCATCTGCTGGTTCCTTGCGTGGTACAACACGCGAAGCCTCCTGGTGACCGCCGAACGCCGCACCGACCGGGCGCAGGTCGGGCAAGAGGCGCAGGAAGTCATCGAGGTCCACAACCGTGGCTGGCTGCCCCGCCTCTGGATCGAAGTCGAAGACCCCAGCGACCTCCCGCGCCATCGCTCCCGCCGGGTCATCCTGGTCCCCCCGAAACGCTCCCGCAGCTGGATCGTCGATACTCCGCTCGTCCGTCGCGGCCTCTATGACTGGGGCCCCGTGCGCGTCGTCGCGACCGACCCCTTCGGGATTTTCCGCCGCATCCGCACCTTTGGCGGCAAGCAGCAGGTTCTCGTTTTTCCCCCCGTCGTAGACCTCCCCCACTTCGCGGCGCCGCCGGCGAACCTCCCCGGCGAAGGCCGCTTCCGGCGCAGGACGCACTACATCACGCCCAACGCCAGCGGCATCCGCGAATATGCCCCCGGCGACGCGTTCAACCGCATCCACTGGCGCAGCACCGCCCGCACCGGGGAACTGATGGTCAAGACGTTCGAACTGGACCCGGCAAGCGACATCTGGCTCATCCTCGACCTTGAACGCCGCACGGCCGCCGGAACGGGCGAGGAGAGCACGGAGGAGTATGCGGTGCGGGTCGCCGCCAGCGTGGCCCGCCACTACCTGGTTTCGAACCGTTCAGTCGGGTTCATCTCGTTCGGCCAGCGCCTCGAGGTGCTCGAACCCGAGCGGGGCCAGAACCAGCTCACGCGTATCTTCGAAATCCTCGCGACACAGCACGCCGTCGGCGACGCACCCCTGGGCAACATCCTCCAGGAGGAGCAGCGGCGTTTTGGCCGCCACACCACGCTCATCGTGGTCACCTCCGCAGTAGACGACCTCTGGCTCACAGCCATCCAATCGCTCACCCAGCGCGGAGTGCGCGCGGCCGTCATCCTCATCGATCCCAGTTCCTTCGGTGGCCGCCAGTCTCCGCTCATGATCTACGGGGAACTGACCGCAAGCGATATCCTTACGTACGTCGTCCGCAAGGGCGATGACCTTAGCCTCGCACTGAGCCCCTCCGCCGGGGCGGGAGTTGCCGCATGGCAGGCCTGAACCCTACGCTGAACCGATCCGCGGGGCGCCGCATCAGCAGCGCGGCGCTCACCGCGCCGCGACTCGTCATGAGCTGGGAAGACTGGCTCACGCTCGGCGCCGCCCTGATCGTCTTCCTCAGCCTCGCCTTCTCCATTCAGCAGGCCGAATGGGTCGAGCGGATGCCGCCCATCATCCCGACCGTCATGCTCGGGCTGCTGATCGGCCTCTTCGCCGCCCGGATCAAGTACACGGGCTTCGTCATTCAGCCGATCGCCATCCTCCTCGGCCTCGGTGTCGTGGCCATGGCCGCACAGAGCTATGCCGACGGCGTCACCGTCAGCGAACGCCTCGCCGACTTCCGCGTCCGCATGAACGAGTGGTTCAACGTTGTTCGCGCCGGCGACATCAGCAATGACAACCTCCCCTTTGTCACGCTCGTCCACGGTGTTTCGTGGCTCGCCGCTTACCTCGGCGCGTGGTCGATCTACCGCTGGCATAACGGCTGGGTCGCCATCGTCCCCGGGGGGATCGTTCTCCTGGCCAACATCAGCTTCCTCAAGGGCCAGCCGAGCGGGGCCTTCCTCTTCTTCGCGTTCGGCTCCATCCTCCTCATCAGCCGCCTCCACATCCAGAAGAACCAGGCCCGCTGGAAGCGCCAGGGGGTCGAATACCCCGACTGGATGAGCCTCAACGCCCTCAATTTCACCTTCCTCCTGGCCGTAGCGCTGATCGTGGGCGCCTGGACCATCCCCCTGGGGACGCAGGCCGCGGCCGCCGAAGCCGTTTTCGACAAGCTCGTCAGTCCCGCGACGAACAAGTCAGAAAACCTCGTGCGCCTGTTCCACAACATCGATTCGCGCAAAGGCGCTCAGCTCCACACCTTCGGCGCCACGCTCCCGATCCAGGGCAACGTGAAGCTTGGCACCAAGCAGCTCTTCGAAGTGAGCGCCGGGCAGGGCGGCCTCATCCGCGCCACGAGCTACGATGAGTACACCGGCGCCGGCTGGAAGGCCACCGACCGCGACACCTCGCGCATCGGAGCCCAGCAGGTCGCCGACACGCCGGACGTCACCGGCGAGTACAAAGAGCGCATCCCGGCCATCCTGCGCGTCAAGGTGCTCGACAGCGAAAGCACGATCCTCATGCCCGGCATCCCGGTCGGCACGAACGTTGCCACCCTCGTTGACACGCCGAAGGGTTTCGCCGGCGACATCGAACGGCTACGCAGCCGGCGCGCCCTCGGGAAAGACGACACCTACAACTCCATCGGTTCCGAAAGCCGCGCCACCGCCGAGCAACTCGAGGCCGCCGGCTCCGCCTATCCGGATTGGGTGACCGGGCGCTACCTTCAGCTGCCCAATGATCTACCCGCTCGCGTTGCCGAAGAAGCGAAGAAGGTGACCGCGGCAGGCACCAATCCGTATGACAAGTCGATTCTGTTGCAGGATTACCTCCGCAGCTTCCCCTATGACCTCGCCGTCGAGTCCGCCCCGGCGGGCCGCGATTCCGTTGACTTCCTCCTGTTCGACCTCAAACGCGGCTACTTCGACTACCAGGCGACCGCCATGACCGTCATGCTGCGAACGCTCGGCATCCCCGCGCGCATCACCGTCGGTTACATCCTCGACCCTGAAGAGGTCGAAGAGACCCGCTATCTCGTTCGCAAGGACGACGCCTACAGCTGGGTCGAGGTCTTTTTCCCCGGCTACGGCTGGGTGAATTTCAACCCGACGCAGGACCGCCCCGCCGGCGGCGCCGGCGGCGTCAGCACGATCGATCCCAGCGACGCCACCGACATCGAAGCCCTCACCCTCGAAGAGCTGTTCGACCCGTCCCTCTTCGATGAAGGGGACACTTCCGGCGTGAGCACGGCGCTTTCCGAAACCCCCGTCGATGCCCGTGAAGTGCCGTGGACGCTGATCTGGACACTCGTGGGCGTTCTCCTGACTGCGGCGGCGCTGGTCTTCGCGGGGCGGCTTGGCTGGAACTGGGGCATGAGTTCGCTCGATGAGCGTTCCCGCCTCTGGGCCAAGACCAACCGGCTCGCGAGCTGGGGCGGCCTCGGTTCGAAGCCGGCCGAAACCCCGCGCGAATGGTCTCGCCGCATGGGCGCCGTCGTACACCAGGAAGAGGAAGCGGTCTCGCTCGCCCGCGCATATGAAGAGACGCGTTACGGCCGGCCGGACCTTCAGCGTATGGACGATGCTGAAGCCAGCAGCGCCTACCTCAAGCTTCGCAAGGCGCTCGCCGGCTTCGTCATCAACCGTGGCCGCCGCAGTTCACGGAAGGACAGGAAAACGTCGTGACGGCCGCGCCCGCCGCCGCAGAGACCCTGAGCGGCGTCGTGACAGAAACGGCCATGGGTTGGGCCGGCGTCGCGCTCTCGGAATGCGGCATCCGCCACGCCACGCTCTTTCACCACACCGAGGCTGCCGCAAAGGGCGAACTCCGGGCCTTCGGCGCCCGTTTCGACCGCGACGATCCGCGCTCCGGCGAAGTCTCGCGTCTCCTGCGCGCCTATGCCGCGGGCGAAGACGCCAGCCTCGACGACTTTCCGGTGGACCTGCCGGATTGCACCGGCATCCAGCGCGCCACCTGGCTTGGGTTGCGCGACATCCCTCGCGGCGAAACGCGCACCTACGGCTGGCTCACGAAGCACACCGGCCAGCCCCCTGGCTCTGCGCGCGCCACCGGGGCCATGTGCGGCGCGAACCCCATCCCCCTCTGGCTGCCCTGCCATCGCGTCGTCGCGAGCGACGGCTCACTCCACGGTTTTGGCGGCGGCCTCGCGATGAAACGCGCCCTTCTCGAACTGGAAGGCGCCCTTCCGAAGAGCCTGTTCGCCTAGCACGGCACACCCCGGGGACCGCTCGTCCTCGCCCGTCTCCTGCCTAGACGCCCGCGTAGCTGTGCAGCCCGCTCACCCACAGGTTCACGCCGAAATACGTGAACATGACCAGCCCCCACATGATCACCAGCCACCACATCGGGTCCGGCCGCCATCCGCGGCGGATCCGGGCGGGCACGACCTTGCGGATGCCCGGCGCCCCGGCCACCGATCCGGTCCCTGCCCGGGCGTGGAAGTAGGCCGCGATCGAAAGCCACGTCACGAGCGCACTGGTCTCCTTGGGGTCCCAGCCCCAATACCGCCCCCATGCGCTGTTCGCCCACCACGCCCCCAAGGCGATGCCGAGCCCGAGGAGTGGGAATCCCACGGTCACCGCCCGGTGGGCCAGGTCTGCCGCCACTTCCGCGCTCGGCAGCGAACGAAGCCGCCGGTGCCCTTCGCCTCCCTGGATCAGATAGACCACCGCTCCGCAAAACGCCACGGTCAGGATCGCGTAAGAGATCATCATGACGCTGACGTGGATCGTGAGCAGGGGACCGTTTTGCAGCGCTGGAACCAGCGGCACGATGTCCGATGGGAACATGCTGGCGATCGTCAGCATCCCCACCACGATGGGGAGCGCGACGAGGCCGAACCGCCGCTGCCGCGTCCATATCTCGAAGACCATGTAGGCGGCAGCGATGCCGAACCCGAACGCCGTCGTGAATTCATAGAGGTTCGAAACGGGAGCGTGCCCGACAGCCACCCAGCGGGTGATCACCGCTCCGAGCAGCGCCATCACGGTGATGCCCGTGAACGTGCTCGCCAGGCGGCCAAGGCTCGCATTCGTGCCCGCGCCGCCGGCCGTCACCGTTACGGGCCCGGCCTCCGTCGCCGCCGCAAAGCGCCGGAACGCGAGCGACGCGCTGGCCACAAACGCCGCGTACGACACCGCCGCGGCGCACGCCGTAATCATCCCGGACCAAAAGAGATAGATGGAAAGGTCAGCCACTTCTCACCACACAGAGCATGGTACCGCGCCTCGCTTCCATCTGGGAAAGGCTGCTTTCGAATGGCGTTCGCCAGAAAACCGCATGAAAGACGTGACGGATGCGTGTCCCCGGGTCGCGCGTGCCGCCCTTCGTGACGATGCTCGTGGGGAAGGCCGCGAATGGATCACCGCGGTGCTGGAGAGCCCGATGCACGTCGAACAGACTGCCCTCCACATGGGGGCCAGCCAAACCTTCATCGAACGCCGTGAGCGGCAGGAATCATTGCGGGCCTGGGTGGGCCCGCGCCGTCCGGACTTCGAACGCGCGCAGCCGCCTGCCGCCCCAATCCGGGACGCCGGAGCCATCTCGGAGGCGGCCCGCAACGCCCTCGCCGCGAGCAAGTCCAACGAAACGACCGAAGTCGAGGAACCGAGTAACGGCCCGACCGACCCGAAACTGCTCATGCTCATCGCCATGGTCGAACGGATGACGGGCGAGAAGGTCCGCATCTACGTGCCCTCGTCGCTCGAAGCCGACGCCGCCACCGAACGAGCGGCGAAGGATATCCAGGAGGCCGCATCCAGGCGCGAAGCCGCCGCAGCAGCCGCTGCACCGGTCAGCCGCGAGAAGGCCACCGGCGTCTACCTCAAGGAGCCTGGCGGCGCGGAAACGGCCCAACAGATCGACCTCGCGCTCTGACGGCGAGCCTGCTGGCCGGATTCGGGTAGACTCCGGGACGAGGGGGAACTCGCACCGGATGGCACTTTCGCGCATCGAAATCGAAATCAAGCTGAACACGGACCGCGCCTGGCTCATCGAGGCGCTCTCCGGAATGACCGCCGAGGATCTGTATAAGCCACGCACCCCCAGCGAACACGACTCGGAGAAGTCGTGGTCCTTCGCCGACCACTTCATCCACACGTCGCTCATCGAGCAGAACTGGAACGCCATGTTCCGACGCCACATCGCCGGCGAACGCGGTATGCCGGCGCGCGTCAACACCGACGGGACAGCGCAATCCCGCGAACAGGTGATGGCCGGCATCCACGCCTGGACCGAGGAATGGGCGGAACAGCACCGCGGCAAGCCTCTCTCCGAACTGGTGCGCGTCGGCCTCGGCGTGCGCGCGGACACGCTCAAGCTGCTTTCGGAGTTGACCGACGACCAGCTCGCGTCGCCGATCCCGGGCACGCCGTGGGCCGATGGCACGCTCGGCGGCATCATGGCCGCGAACGCCGCCCACGGCCGCATGCACTTCAAGTGGGCGAAGGAGGGTTCGCTCTAGCCCGCGGTACTACACCGGCAGCCAGAAGAGCAGCGGCCCGCGCCGCACCTTGGCGAGCTGCCCGAGTTCGTACATGTACTCCAGGTGGGCCAGGGTCTCGCCGACGGCTGCGCGCTGCATGTGGGGCTCAAAGTCGGCCAGCATGCCCGTCGCCCACTTCACCCGGCCGGCGACATCCCACGCCGTCGAACCTCCGCGGTCCACGCAGGAAAGCATCTCCGCCAGTCGCATCTCATGGTGCTCGCCGATCTCCGTGATGCGCTTCTTCAAGTCCTTGATGTCGAACTCGTGGGCGGGGAGGACGTAGTCCACATCGAGCTCTTCGAGCAACGTGAGCGACCGCATGTAGTCGCCAAGGGGGCTGCCGTGCGTCTGCGTGTTGATGGAGACGTTGGGCGTGATCGTTGGGAGGATGTGGTCCCCGGTGATGAGCACCTTGCGGTTGGGCTCATAGAGGCAGATGTGCCCCGGCGAATGGCCCGGCGTCCAGATGATCTCGAAGTCGAAGCTCCCGACTTTGATGACCTCGCCACCCTTCACCTGGGTGTCCGGAGGGACGGGCGAAACCCGGTCGAGCATGCCCATCGACCCGCGCGCCATCTGCGGCGACTCCAGCGGAGGCACGCCGTTCATCACCATGAACCCGCCCATCTCCTCGGTCAGGCCCTTCGGTGCGAAGTAGCGGGTGTTGATGACTTCGGCGTCCTTCTCGTGGATGACCACATCGCAACTCGAGAGCTGCTTGAGGCGCCCGGCCATGCCGTAGTGGTCCGGGTGGATGTGAGTGATGAGCAGCTTCTGGATCTCGGTGGGGTGGGAGCCGTGCTCACGCATGCCCTCTTCCAGCGCCTGGTAGGCGCTGTCCGTATTCCAGCCGCAGTCGACGAGCACGGTGTCGCCGCCATCCTTAATCATGTAGGGCAGGACGTAGGGCAGGCCCTTCGTCACTCGCGGGTGTTCCTGGAGCTGCACGCGGAGCGCCTTCGCGTCTTCGATGGTGAACTGCGGAAACGGCGTCAGAAGCTGGTAGATGCCTTCGAGAATCGCGACCACGAGTGGGCGCCTCCGGATTGGGCTCGCACTCCCGTAACTCGGGTTGGCGGCTGCGCCCGCCGGGCGGGACGCCAGAGCATGCTACGGCGTTCGTTCACGCCGGGCAAAACAATCGCCCTGAATCGCCGGTTCGCCCGCAACCCGGCGCGCCCTAACGCTTGAGCGAAAACTTGCCCGTGACATTGATCTTGAACGCCTTGAGGGAGCCCGCCGTCACGGCGTCGATGTTCTTGCACGTGAAGTCGCCTTTGAGTTCCGATGCCGAGTCATTGATGTTGATGTCACAGCCCTCGCCCCAGGCGCCTGCCGTCGAAACTTCCTTGCTGTTCAGGGCCATTCCACCCGGCTCGTTCCCGGACGAAAGGACCAACTGGAGGGAAGCGGTGTCTTTGGCGAAGCTCACGTATGCGGCGCCGGATTGCGCAACCCCGGCCCCATCCATCTCCAGCTTTTCCTTCCGGTCACCCGTGATGTCGACAGTAATCGACCCGGTCAGCCCGCCGTCCGTCACCTTCAAGTTGGGAACGCCCTTGCTGCGATTCTGGGAAGACGAGGAGGAGCTGGAATCCGAATCGTCGCCGCCGTCGTCGTCATCATCGTCGTCTCCGCCACAGGCTGCAGCGATCAGCGCGAACGAAAGAAGGGCCAGGAACAGGAGTCGAGTTGGGTTCACGGGAACGTACCTCCTCTGCCGAACGCCCGGGCATGCATAACGAATCGGCAGCGGGAGCATACACCCCATCACGGCA
>CAYYSD010000051.1:0-18456 GCA_964474285.1 uncultured Anaerolineaceae bacterium
AGGAGGGCCTCGGCACTATCGCGGATGGTTTCGACGAACTCCTGCTGCGTCTCATCGAGATCCGTCTGGAGGAGGAGGTCGGTCATGCCGATCACGCCGTTCATCGGCGTGCGAATCTCGTGGCTCGTGTTGGCGATGAATTCGGACTTCGCCTGCGCTGAGGCCTCAGCCCGCATCGCGAGATCGATCGCATTCTCAGTCGCATCGTGGAGCTGTTGGTTGAGCGTTCGGAGCTCTGATTCGGCAGAGCGCACATCACGAAGAAGCTGAAAGCCCTTGAGCGTTGTCGCCGCCTGGGAGACCAGCCGAGTCAGGAACTCCAGTTCCTGGGGGCCGAATTCGCGTCGCGTGGATGAAGAGAAGTGGATCACGCCGAGGCTGCGATCCCGGAAGAGGATGGGAAAGCTCGCGAGCGAGAGGATGTGGGCACGCTCGTAGTAGCGCTTTGCCGCTTCGTCGAAGGGGCTCTCCGGGCCATGAATGTCGGTGTAAAGGCGGGGCTGGCGGGTTCGTGCAAGGCGGCGAATGACGCGCAGTTCGCTCTCTTGTTCGTCCGCGGTTTGAGCGAGCGATTTGAAGAGCGAGGCCGTCTCGGTATCCGAATGGCGGGCCTGGTTACCGGCGCGGTCCAACATCCGCTCCATGGCGTCGTCCACCAGTTGGATGGTGACCCAATCGAAGCCGGATGCCTTGGCAATCGCGGTGGCGACACCGGTGAGCACGGTGTCGGAGTCGTCTGCGCGATTGAGAGCATCGGCGATGGCGCTCACGGCAACCAGCTGGTCGCGTTGACGGGCGGCTCGGTCGACATCAAGGACGTTCCAGACGAGGTAGGCCATCATCGGTCGAAGGGCCTCGATGAATTCCACCTGCTGGCGGGTAAGGCCGTCAGGCCACGGACCACGCACGATGAGGAGCTCAGAGTTGCTTTCGTTGGAAGGGAGCATCGTGCAGATGTGCGTGGCCGGGAGACCGCTGCGCAGCGGCCCGGGGTTGTCGACCAGGCGGCCCACCACCGAGAAGACTCCGCCCGGCGCGCCGGGGTTGCTCGCCAGTTCCTTCCAGATCAGGAAGTAACCGCGCTGCTTCACTTCGTAGTCTGCCGGGTCGAGACTGCTGCCCAGGCGGACGAAGTGCGGGTCGCCGGCGCGAATGACGTAAGCGTCAGAAGCGCCGAGCGCGTCCTGGATGAGCGCACATGTGTGGGTGACGTGATCGACGGTCACCTTCGCAGCAGGCGTGCTTGCGGTCCTGGCGATGCTCGCCAATGTCTCGAGCATAGGAGTCCTCCCGGCCCGCCGCTTCCCGGCCCTTCCGTAGGAATCGGCTGGATGGGTAACCGGGAAGAGTGGGGAGAGGAGGAGAATTATGCGACGCGAGGGTGCTGGCCGCGGGGGTGGTCGGCCCCGTCAATGGCGGCGCGCATGGTCGTCGCGCGCTCGGTAATCTTCTCCCACCCCCCGCAAAGCCGGTCGACCAGCGTGTGCAGCGACGACGAAGGATGGCCGTCGGCCGAGGTGGGCAGGCTGTGGCTGAGAGCGAGGTCGTCGCAAAGGGCGACGACGCCGGCGAGATCGATGCCCTGGAGCGAAGCCGGAGGCGCGTGGTGCCGGGCGATCGCGTGAACCATGGGGCGCGGGAAGCGCCAGAGTTCGGCGAAGGCGCCCCCGACTTCCTCGTGGCGAAAGCCGATCTGGGTGAGTTCGGCATCGGCGACGGAGACGCCATCCTGTTCGACCATGCGCATCGCAGCGGCGAATTCGGCGGGCCGCACGAGGCGCATGACGAGGCGGCCAATATCGTGCATGATGCCGGCGGCGAAGGCCTCGGCGGGGTTCACGCCTTCGACCGAGCGGGCCACGGACTCCGACGCGAGCGCGACCTCGAGATTGTGTTGCCAATAGCCATCGACATCGAAGCCATCTTCGATGCGGCTCGTGCGGCCGAACGTGCTTGTCACGCTGGTGACGAACGCCAGCTGCCGGACCTGGTTCAGTCCGAGGACGACGACCGCTCGTTCGACGGTCGAGACCTCACGGTTGTAGCCGACGGCGGCCGAGTTGCAGATGCGCAGCAATTTGGCGGTGAGCGCCTGGTCGGTGCCAAGGACCTCTGCCAGCTGATTCATGCGCACGGAGTCGTCGTTCACAAGGGCGATGACGCGCATGGCCACCGCGGGAAAGGGCGGCAGTTCCCGGACGGACTTGAGCAGGGCTGCGGCGCTGGTGGTCATCTCTCACAAGATCGGATGACACGCGGATTCCTGTTGGCGGGAGTGGTGAAT
Source organism: uncultured Anaerolineaceae bacterium (assembly GCA_964474285.1). Lineage (GTDB taxonomy): Bacteria > Chloroflexota > Dehalococcoidia > Tepidiformales > Tepidiformaceae > JACRBT01. The sequence goes on from CAYYSD010000051.1 coordinate 2,285, forward strand.
ATTGGGTGGCAATGCCCCGGGCCATTGGCAAGACCGAGGGAGGGTGTGCACCGCGCGAATAGGGATTTTCCCTACTGAATCCCGCGTAGTGGAGGGATAGTCTCGAAGGGAGAGTCCGGACGGTACATGCGGAGAGTTCGCGCATGCCATTCACGGCCGGGGCACGGAGCGTTGCGCCATTGACCATTGAACCGGGCGGCGTCCAACTTGCCGGGAACCCTGGCGAGCTTCGCGAGCTGCTCCAGGCTGAGTTCGCGCGCAACGACGCCCGGCTTCGCGAACATTCCCGGTGGCTTCACGATGACGTCGCGCAGGTGATCGTGGCAGCAGGGTTGGCGCTGGCGGATGAACACATGCCTGAGCCGACGCGGCGAGATTTGCAAGGGGAGCTGGCGCGCCTGGGGGCCGAGGTACGCGCCCGGTCTCGCGGGCTGGTGGCCCCGGCGCTCGAACACCTGGATCCGGTGCGCGCGCTTTCGGTGGTGACCGAACGGTTGGCGGCAGCGAATGGGCTGGAGACGGTGGTCGACGCGGTGGCCGCCGAGGGGGCGGCGCCGGCGCCCCGGGTGGTGTTGGCAATCGCCGATGTGCTCGATCGCTTCTTCGCCATGTCGGCCGGACAGCCGGCCGAACCTGTGGCGGTCGGTATCCGAGCCGGCGACGATTCGCTTATAGTCCGCGTGGAACTTCCAGTGACCGGAGGCGATCGGCGGGCCCTTCCGTTCGCATTTGCTGTTGAGCGATTGCGTCCGTTTGGCGTTCTCGAATGGTTTTCCGGCCCGGACGGTGGGCATGTGCTCATCCGCGCTTCGCTGAAGGAGAGCCCTGAATGAGCGGGGTTGAGATCGTCATTTGCGATGACCACGAGATCGTCAGGCGCGGGCTCGTGGCGCTGCTCCACGCCGAGCCGGGGTTCCTTGTCGTCGCCGAGGCCGGCGATGGCCAGGACGCGCTGGCGCTGGTCGAAAAGCACCATCCGGCCGTGCTCGTGACGGACCTCGTGTTGCCGGGGCTGAGCGGGTTGGAGCTCGCCCGTATTGCGCTGCAGCGTTCGCCAGGGACGCAAGTCGTGCTCCTTTCGATGCACGACGACGAAGGGTATGTGCGCGAAGCGCTCCGCATCGGTGTCGCCGGCTACGTGCTCAAGGACTCATCGGTGCGCGACCTGGTGACGGCGGTGAAGCACGCAGTCGAGGGGAAGCGCTTCCTGAGCACACCACTCGCCGAACGCATCGTCGATCAATACGCGCGCCGGGCGACGGATGACCCGGGCGACATCTACGATTCGTTGACACAGCGCGAACGGGAGATTCTGCACCTTGCGGCCGAAGGCCGAACAGCGCCGCAGATCGCCGAGCGGCTCTCCATCAGCCCCCGGACCGTTGAGACGCACAGGGCGAATTTGATGCGCAAACTCGGCGTTTCCAGCCAGTCGGAACTGGTGCGCTATGCCATCAAACGCGGAATCGTGAGGCTGGACTAATGAGCCCCGTGGAACACACGCCGATTTCGCTCGTCGTCGCGGATGATTCCGACATTGTTCGCAACGTGGTTCGAAGATTGGTGGAGCGCGATGGGCGGCTCGAAATCGTCGGAGAAGCGGTAGATGGGAAGTCGGCGATCGAGATGACATCACAGCTTCGGCCGGACATCCTGCTCCTGGACCTTCGTCTGCCGGATATGGACGGGCTATCGGTCGCGGCGCGGCTCCTGGGCGAAGCGACCGCGAGCCGCATCGTGCTGTTTTCTGGCGGCGTGGATGGCGCCATCGATGCACGAGCCCGCGCCATTGGCATCCGTGGCATCATCGAGAAGCACGAACCGCCGATGGCGCTCGTCACGTCGCTGTTGGCCGCTGCGGGATACGAATTCTCCTGATGCGCAACTGAGGCCGCCCAATGTACGTAGGCGGCATGGAATCGTTTGCGTAGTTCTACGAACTGCGTTCGCGGAGTTCCCGACGATACTCTGAATGAGCAAGGCGGGAGGGCGGTCGTGGTGGTGGAATCTGTAGATGGTGCGTTGCGGAGAACCAGCTCCGTGCCTGCGAGCAGCGCACCCCTTTCTCCCCTGGTCCTGGTAGTGGATGGTTCCGACGTCGTGCGCGACACGACACAGCGGATGTTGCGGCGGCTGGGCCTGGAAGCACACACTGTGGGCTCTACACCCCTGGCCGTGAACGTGGCGATGAACCGGGCAGGCCGCATCGGGCTCGTGCTCTACGATGCCCTGGACCCGGAGTGCCCTCATCCCAGGCTGCGTTCATGCCTGCCGGGCGTGCCGATGGTACCGATGTCGGCGATGCACGAAGACGCGAACGCCGCGGCCGATGCCGGGATCGCTACGGATGACGGGTTCCTCCCGAAGCCGTTCACGCTGCAACTTCTCTCGACGGTGGTGGCCGGGACATTACGGACGACGTCCCTGCGTGGGGCGATGGCTTCCCGGCGCGTTCCGTCGTCTGAATCTCCTTCAGTGCACCGCGCGGCCGGCTGAGAAGCTGCAGGCAATCCCGCGATTCCGCTAGAATATGCTTTCTGAGTGTGTGCCGCGCGCTGGAGATGGCATGAGCGACCCAACCCAACCCGTACACGTTCCCGTATCCCTCTTCGAGTCCGCGTTTCAGCACTGCCCCGATCCGGCCGTGATGGCCGATAGCGACGGTATGTTCGTTTTGGCCAACGAAGCGGCGGGCGGCCTGTTCGGCTTGCCTCGTGAGCAACTCCCCGGGAGGACGATGACGGAATTCCTGGTCGATGCGGGCCAGTGGCACGGATTCACGAGCGGCAGCCCCGCGCGAGGCGAGGTGTTGATCCGCAAGGCCGGCGGCATCGAGACCCTTGCGGAGTTCGCCGCCGTGCTGGACCTGGCGCCCGGAATCCACGTGGCGTACCTGCGCGATATCGGCTCGCGGCGTTTGACCGAAGAGCAGCTCCGCACCAGCGAAGAGCGCTACAAGGAGCTCGCTGATTTTGCATCCGACATCATCTACACGGTCGACCTGGATGGGATGTTTCGGGCGGTGAACGGTGCGATTGAACGAATCCTTGGCTACTCCGTGGACGAGGTCATCGGGAGGATGAAGGTCTCCGACCTGGTTCCGCCGGAATCGTTGCCTGAGGCGCTCGAGCAATCCCAGAAAAAGCTTTCGGGCGAGACCGACGTCACGACGTACCGCCTGCCACTGCAGCATCGCGATGGAACGCTCCGTCTGTTCGAGATTACCAGCAGGGTCATCGACAGCCTTGGCGTGCGGGGGATTCATGGGATTGCGCGGGACATCACCGACCGGGCAGCAGCGGAGCAAGCGCTGATGGCGTCGGAGCGGCGCTTTGAGCGCGTGGTGGAGACGGCCCCCTGCGGGATCTGGATCTTCAACGGCGAGGCGGTGACCTATGCGAACGCGGCGCTCGCGGAGATGCTCGGCTACCCGGTTGGGCAACTGACCGCACCGGGGTTCTTCGGAACGCTATTCACCGACGAGGATCGCGCCTTCGTTGTGGAGAGGGGCCGGAGGCGCCTGGCGGGTGAAAGCGTCCCGGACGAGTACGAGTTGCGGATCATGCACGCCGACGGCAGCTCGCGGACGCTCTCCGTGCGCGGCACCGTCATCGAATTCGATGGGCGCGCGAGTTTGCTTGTGACGGCGTTCGACATCACAGGCCAGAAGGCGGCCGAGGCTCAACGCCTGGCGCTCGAGGCGAAGCTGCAACAGACGCAGAAGCTCGAAAGCCTGGGGCTGCTCGCGGGAGGGATCGCGCACGACTTCAACAATCTCCTGCTCGGAATGCTCGGCAATTCGGATGTCGCGCTGCTCCTCCTCCCGGCAGAGTCGCCGGCGCGTCCCGTCGTCGCCGATATCCAGCTGGCGGCGCACCGGGCGGCGGACCTGACCCGGCAGATGCTGGCGTATTCCGGCCGGGGCAAGTTCACGGTTGAATCGCTGGTGCTTTCGCGCCTGGTGGAGGAGATGTCCCACCTGTTGGAGGTTTCGATCCTGAAGCGTGCTTCCGTCAGGTACCGGCTGGCGCCGGACCTGCCGCCGGTGTTGGGCGATGCCACGCAGCTTCGCCAGGTGATCATGAACCTCATGATCAACGCGGCTGACGCCATCGGAGACCGGAACGGCGTCATCTCAGTTTCGACCGGCGTGACCGTGGCAGACCGCACCTACCTCCAGGGCATGTTTGTGGACGAAGACCTGCCGGAGGGCGAATACGTCTATCTCGACGTTTCGGATACGGGCGTGGGCATGGATGCGGACACGGTTGCGCGCATCTTCGATCCGTTCTTCACCACGAAGTTCACGGGGCGTGGCCTGGGGCTGGCGGCGGTGCTCGGCATCGTGCGGGGACACCGCGGCGCCATTAAGGTCTACAGCGAACCGGGGCGGGGGACAACGATGAAGGTTCTGCTCCCCCGGCTGGTGGAGGATCCGCCGGAGTCGCTCGTGGCGCCGTCCACCGCGTTGGCGGACACGTCGTGGCGCCACGAGGCAACGGTCTTGCTCATTGATGACGACGAGACCGTGCGCGATGTGGCCCGGCGGATGCTCGAACTGGCGGGAATGCGTGTCGTCGATTGTGAATCGGGCGAGGAGGGCATTGCGACCTTTGGGCGGCTCAGGTCTGAAGTGTCTGTGGTTCTCCTGGATCTGACAATGCCAGACCTCGACGGCGAGGAAGTGTATCGCCAGCTGAGGATGATCGATCCGAAGGTCAAAGTCGTGCTCATCAGCGGTTACAGCGAAAACGATGTCACGGACCGGTTCGCGGGCAAAGGGCTGGCCGGGTTCATTCAAAAGCCGTTCCAATACCGCGATCTCGTGTCGCATCTTCGGCAGGTGCTCGATGAACGTGACACTCGCTCTTAGGTCGGGCGTAGGCGCTCTTCGAGGAGTCCCTGGATCAGCTCCTTGAGCTTCTTCACGTCGTAGGGCTTCTGGATCATGCCGCTCACCCCGCTGACGCCGAGGCGTTGGGTCATGTCGTCGGTGCTGTAGCCGCTCATCATGACGATGGGTGTCGTCGTGTTCGTCGCCCGGATCTGATTGAAGGTCTTTTCGCCATCCATCTGGGGCATTGTGAGATCGAGCAGCACGAGGGAGATGTCCCGTTCGTGCTGGTGAAAGACGTCCAGTCCATCGCGCCCGTTCTCGGCGGTAATCACCGTGATGCCCCAGCGCTGCAGGAGGCGCGTGGTGACATCGCGAACGACTTCGTCGTCATCGATGACGAGGACAAGCGCGTTCGTGCTCCAGGCAGGCGCATTCGCACGCTCGTCATCCGTCTCAGCGTCGTCGGGGCCGGTCGCGGCAGGAAGAAGGAACTTGAAGGTGGAGCCGTGACCCGGCTCGCTGTAGACCTTGATCGCGCCCTGGTGCCCGCGAACGATGCCAAGCACGACCGCAAGGCCCAGACCCCTCCCCGTGAACTTGGTGGTGAAAAACGGGTCGAAGATGCGCGCTCGCGCCTCCGGGGTGATGCCGCTTCCGGTATCGGAGACTTCGAGATAGACGTAGTCGCCGGGCGGAAGGTCGGGCGTGAGGTAGGCTTCGGAGAGATAGTCACGGTTTGCGTGGGTAACACCGGTGGAGATGTTGATTGCACCGGTGACATCGCCGATAGCATCGGAGGCATTGATGACCAGGTTCATCACCACCTGGCGAACCTGGGTCGCATCGGCGGTCACGCGGGGAAGATTCGGCGAAAGGTTGTAGCGGATGGTGACGCCCTTCTTCACGGAAGCGCGCATCAGGTGGGACATTTCGCGCACGAGGGTCGAGAGGTCGATTTCGCCCACAACGAACTTGCCCTTGCCGGAGTAGGCCAGCATCTGATGGGAAAGTTCGGCGCAGCGCCTTCCGGCGAGTTCGATCTGCTCGATCGTGTGGCGCGCGGGCGATTCGGCGGGGAGCTCTTCGAGGGCCAGTCCGGCGTGCCCGAGGATGCCTACGAGAAGGTTGTTGAAGTCGTGGGCGATGCCGCCGGCAAGGACGCCGAGGCTTTCGAGCTTTTGGGCCTCGCGCAGGGCAGCCTCGGCGCGCTTGCGATCGCTGATGTCGCGGACGATCCCGGTGAACAGGCGCCGCCCATTCACCGTGGTGTCGCTGACGGCGAGGTCCATCGGAAACGTTGAGCCGTCCTTGTTGAGGCCGATGACCTCACGGCCGATGCCTATGATCTTCGCGATGCCGGTTTCGACGAAGTTGCGAAGGTACTGATCGTGTTCGCGCGCGAAAACCGGCGGCATGAGCATACTCACGTTTCTTCCGAGTACCTCATCGGCCTGGTAGCCAAAGATGCGTTCGGCGGCGGGGTTGAACGCTTCGATCGTGCCCGTTTCGTCGATGAGGATGATGCCATCGACGGCGGTGCTGACGATGGCGCGCATGCGCGCTTCGGCTTCGAGGAGTGCCCCTTCCTGTCTTTTCCGTTCGGTGATATCCCGCACGATGCCCGTGAACAGCAACCGGTCTGCGAGTGGTGTTTCGCTGACGGCGAGTTCCATTGGGAAGGCGGAGCCGTCGGATCGGCGCCCTTCAACAACCCGGCCCAGTCCGATGATGCGGGCAATGCCGGTGTCCCTGTAGTTCCGCAGATACCCGTCGTGCTGTTCGTGAAAGGGCGATGGCATGAGCATGGAGACATTGCGGCCGCTGACTTCGGCCGAGGCATAGCCGAAAAGGTATTCGGCGGCAGGGTTGAAGGTCTCCACGATGCCGTCGGCGGTGATGGTGATGATGGCATCCGCGACGGTGTTGACAATGGCCAGGTTCCGGCTTTCGGCGTCGCGGAGAGCCGTCTGGGCCTGTTGGAGGTTGGTTGCCCAGTCCACCGCGGGGTCGGTGAACATGATGCTGCGGAAGCCCGGGGAGTCCCCGGGTAGTTCCGCCAGGTTCACAGCACGGCCACCGAGGCCGGAATGCAAGGGGAGCGGGTGGGAGGTAGGCAGGGGCAGAGTCGCGCCGAACCCCGGGACGATGTCGGTTATTGGGCGCTGCACGATCGCGGACAGTTCAACGCCGAGGAACCGTGCTGCCTCCGAATTCGCAAGAGCGATCGTCAGATCATCGGTGATGCAGACCACGGGCAACGGCCAATGCTCGATTGATGGGCGAGGGTCGGGAGGTTCCGCACTTTCGTTCACGACTGTCCCTGACGTCGAGCTACCGTCCCCGCAACGGGGGCAACCGGATCATTGCCCACTATACTCCGCGATATGTCCCTCGGAAATGCCGTCCACTGAGCGTTTCTCGATCCGGTCAATCTTCCGGTGTTTTGCGAGGGACGATGGCGCGGATGGTGCTTCCTTCCCCGAGGCGGCTCACCACTTCCAGGCTGCCGCCCAGCAGTTGCATCCGTTCCCGCATCGACTGCAGGCCGAGGTGACCCGGGAAGTCGCCGCCCGGGTCGAACCCGATCCCGTCGTCGGTCACTTCGATCATGAGCGACCCATCAATGTCCGCGATGCGGAGGTCGACGTGGGTGGCGCGTGCATGTTTCACGGTGTTGTGGAGCGCTTCCTGCGCGACACGGTAGAGCGATTCCTTGGTCTTCACGGGAAGGTCGGGCTCTTCGCCATGGGTGAAGTCGACCGCGACGCCATAGCGCGCGCGTGTGGCCACCACCTGCCGTTGCAGCGCCCCGATGATGCCCTCGGTCGCGAGTGATTCCGGGCGGAGTTCGAAGATGAGGGCGCGCATCTCGGCGAGGCCGGCCTCTGCCAGCGAAAGGACGTATTCGAGGGGTTCGGCGGCGCGCGCCGGGTCGCGCTCGAGCTGGGTGCGCGCCGTGCGTGCGCCGAGGGCGATACCGTAGAGCGCCTGGGAGACCGAGTCGTGGAGTTCGCGGGCGAGGCGTTGGCGCTCTTCGAGCGAGGCCACGTCCTGGGCACGGGCATAGAGTTCGGCGTTCTGAATGGCGACGCCCGCACGTTCAGCGAGGGCCAGGAACGTCCGCTCTTCGTCCGGGTTCGACTCGTGGCGGGTGAAGAATCCCACGCGAAAGCTCCCGAGGAAGCGGGTCCCGGCGAGGATCGGCAGTTCAAGGCCGGAGACGACCCCACTGCGGACGAGCTCCCTGGCCTCAGGGTGGTAATCGTGTGGCTCGGGCTGGAAGAAGGTCTCGCGCCGCATGAAGCGAGGATCGTTCAGGACGGAGAGGACCTCTTCAGAGGCTCCTCGCTGGGCGCGCACCGGCCCGACGCTGTCGACTTCCCAGAGCTGGACGGAGGACATGTCCGCACCGAGAACGTCGACTGCCACCGTGACCAGCGCGCCGAGGACACGGTCGAGGCTGAGTGAAGCGAACAGCTCCTCGTCGGCGTGATAGAGCGCTTCGGTTTCGCGCATGCGGCGGTCGGTCTCGCGAAAGAGGCGGCTGTTTGCGATCGCAAGGGCGGCCTGGTCGGCGATCGCTTCGGCAAACCCGATTTCCTGGGGGGTGGGCTGGACGCCCTTCGGGAAGCCGAGCGTGAGCACACCCTGCGGGTTGCCGCGATAGGTCATCGGCGCGATGACCAGGGTATCCCAGCGAACCTTTTCGAAGACGTCCCGGACCTCCGCATAGCGCGGGTCGCTGAGGAACATGGCGGGGCCTTCGGGTACGACGAGCGTACGCGCCGGTTCGCCGTTACGACCGAAGGGGTAGACGGGATACCGGGCCCAGGTGGCTTCGATGCTGTCCGTTTCACTCGGGTCAGCGCCGAACTGTCCGACGACGCGGGTGAGCCTGAGCGGATTGCCTTCACCGAGACTGACCGAGCACTGCATTGCGGCTGTGGCGGAGACCACCTTTTCCGCGACGATCGTCATCATTTGTTCGAGCGGCTGGTCGAAGTTGAACTGGGACGCGATATAGGTGATGGACTCGAGCTGGCGAACGCGCTCGCCCGTTTCGTTGAAGAGCAGGATGTTTTCGAGCGCCACCCCGATTTGATCGGCGAGGGGGCGAAGAAACGCCATCTCAACGGCATCGGGGAGGTCGTCGGGCGTGTAGTACGCTTCGATGGTTCCGAGGACGCGTCCGCGATACACCATCGGCGTTACCACGATGTGGTCCCACTCAGCCTCCTTCGCGTAGCCGTGGATGGAGGCGTAATCGGCTGCTTCGAGGATGCGCTGCCGGGCGTGATCGATGACCTGCTGCTGCTGAGACACGATCGCTCGAAGCGCCGGCGACATGGCGCCGTGCGCAACGGATTCTGCGATGGCCTCGTTGAAGCCTGCCGGCAGGTTGTGGCGGCCGGTTCCAAGGTGGACGGTCCCGTCGAAGATGCTGATGCTCGACGAGATGGCGCCGGTGGAATTCACGACTTCGCGGGCAAGCACGGAGAGTGTCTCTTCCATCGGCTGTTCAAAGGTGAGGAACGACGCGATGCGCGCGAGCGCGGTCCGTTCGCGTGCGCGCCGTTCGGATTCGAAGAAGAGGCGGGCGTTTTCGGCGGCGATGGCGGCCTGGTTGGCGATGGCTTCGAGCAGGCTGAGTTCCGAAGGCCCGGGCTCTTCGTTGGGGCGATAGTAGGTGAAAAGGGCGCCAATAACCCGGTCGTGGTGAATCATCGGGTGGATGACGAGGGTGTCGGCGGACGTGTCCCACATCTCGGCTTCCATCAGCGGGCGGAGCGCCAGGTACATGTCGTTGGTACGGACCATCTCGCGCTGGCCGGGAATGACGAGGTGCTGGCCACGCTCCATCGTTCGGATCATGTCGGAGGGCGATTCCTGGCCCCAGATGCTGTCGACGACTCGGACGAACTCGGCGGGGTAGCCGTGCACACCTGCGATTGAGAGCTTCCCGGTGTGCGAATCGATGAGGACGACCAGCGCCGTCACGGCTTCGGTCGCATCCACCACGCTCGTGGCGAGGGCGTTGAGCGTTTCACCCATGGGCCTATCGAAGGAGAGGTTCGAAGCCACCTGCGCCAGGGCAGACGTTTCGCGGGCACGCTGTTGGGTGAGGTCGAAGAGGCGGGCATTTTCGAAGGCGACGGAGACCTGCGAGGCGATGGCGCCCGCGAGGCGTAGTTCGGACTCGCTAAACTCCTCGCCTTCGCCCTTCGAGATGCTGACAAAGCCAAACACCTCTTCATTGCGGATGAGGGGGACGGCAAGCCAGACGTGCACGTGTTTGAAGTAGGAGTCGAGCAGGTGGCCTACGGCTTCGCGATAAAGCCGGGCCATGCGCGAAGGGCCCCGGACATCGTCGATGATCACCGGCTTGCCCAGTGCCAGGTCGTCCCAGAGTGGCCCGGCGACAGACATCGGAAAGACCATGCCCGCGGTGGAATCAACCCAAAGGGGGTTCGCGCCAGAGTGTGAAGCGAGGATGGTGAGGTGGTCCCCATCCCGGACGATGACAGAAGAGCCGGCAAATTTCACGAAGGTGCCGAGCTGTTCGAAAATGAGCTTGAAGAGGGAGTTCAGATCGAGCGTCGAATTCAGGCGATTGGAGAGTTCGACAAGCGCCTGGAGTTCGCGGGCGCGATCGCCTTCCCGTGCGAAGAGGCGCGCATTCTCGATGGCAATGGCGGCCTGTCCGGCCATAGCCTCCGCCACACGCACTTCCGTTTCGGAAAACGACTGGCCTTCGCCCTTCGAGAGGCTCAGGATGCCGAAGACCTCTTGCTGCCGGACGAGCGGGACGGCCATCCAGGTGTGGACATCGCGGAAGGTGGTGCTGATGGCTGGACCGACCGTTTCGCGGTAGAGCCGGCTGAGTTCGGAATCGTCGCGGACATCGGCGATGACGAAGGCGCGAGCGTCGTGCACGTCGGGCCAGGCATCGAGCAGTCCGGCGCTGAACCGGCGGCCGGGTATGGCCCACGGCCGTTCGGGGGCCGTGGCCAGGCGCGTGGCGAGGATGATCGCGGAATCGCCGTCGCGGACCGCGACCGTCGCGCCGAGGTAGTCGATGACACCAGCCAGCTGATCGAAGAACACCTCGAGGATCTGGTCGAGGTCGAGGGTGGAGGCGACGTTCCGCGCGGACTCGACGAGTGTTTCCATCTCGTGGGCGCGCTGTTCCTGGATGGCGAAGAGGCGGGCGTTCTCGATGGCGACGGCGGCGCCGTTGGCGAACGTGGTGGCGAGGCGGGCATGGCGGCGCGTGAACGCACCGGGCTTTCCGCGCGACAGGCTGAGGATGCCGAACACGTCGCCCTTGGTCACCAGGGGAACGGCCATCCAGGCGCGCGTGTCGTCGGCTTCGGTTTGAAGGCGTTCGCCGGCGGATTCGCGATAGCCCGCGGCCATCTCGTCATCGGCGAGGACGTCATCGATGATCACGGTCTCGCCGCGCATGATGGCCTGGGTGATGGGCCCCTCACGCTGGAAGCCATAGTTGGCGCGAGCGCTCTCCGCGGCGGTGGCGGCATCCGACGATGCCGACGAGGCGAGCACCACAATCCTGTCGCCTTCCACCGTGGAAATGAAGGCCCGGTCATAGCCGACGACGCCGCGGAGCTCCTCCAGGATGATGCGCAGCAGCTGGTCGAGATCGAGTGTGGAGGTCACTGCCTGGGCGACATCGAGGAGCGTGGCAAGTTCGCGTGAGCGCTCGCCTTCGCGGGCGAAGAGGCGGGCGTTCTCGATGGCGACGGCGGCGTGGCTGGCGAAGGCCATGGCGACTTCGACGTCGTGCTGGTCGAGGGCTCCCGGTTGCGTGCGCGAAACCGCCATGAGGCCGAACGTGGCGCCTTTCACGGCGAGCGGGATTCCCATCCACGAGCGGACGTGCGACATCGCTGCGTCGTGGCGGTAGAGCGTGAACTGGCGGAAGTCCGCTGCGACCTGGTCGTCTTCGGCGAGGACGTCGTGAATGATGACGGGCTCGCCCCGGACCAGCGAGTTCCAGACTTCTCCGCGGGCGGGCAGGCGGGCGCCATGCTGTTGGGTGGATGCGGTGTTGCCAACGGTATTTCGGGAGAGGAGGATTTCGAGGTCGCCGTCGTCCCTCAGGACAGTGATGCCCGCTCCCGCGTACTCGAGAACGGTCTCCAGCCGTTCGAGGATGAGCGCGAGCAAGGGACTCAGTTCGAGCGTGGAGGTCACGCTGCGGGCGAGGTCTAACATGGTGGCGAGTTCGCGTGACCGGTCGCCTTCGCGGGCAAAGAGGCGGGCGTTTTCGATCGCGACGGAGGCATGATTTGCGAAAGCCACCGCGACCTCCACGTCGTGGAGTCCGAACGAACCGGGCTCCGAACGCGAAAGCGCCATCAGGCCGAACGATTCGCCCTTCACCGCGAGCGGAACGCCGAGCCACGCCCTGACGTTGGTGATGAAGGCGTTGCCCGTGCCCTCGATAGCCTCGTGATACATGACGGCAAACGGGTCGTTCCTGTTCATGATGTCTGCGATGACTACGGGCTGCCCGTGTGACAACGCATCCCAGATGCCGCCCTCCGACGGGAGCCGAATGCCGCTGCCGCCGACGTTGGCGCGCCCGCCGACGGAGCTGCGGGACAGGAGCACTTCCATGTAGCCCTCCGGGCGCTGGACGATGATCCCGGCGCCCGAATAGGGAACCACCTGTTCGAGATGTTCGAGAACGGTCTCCAAGAGTGGATTGAGTTCCAGCGTCGAAGTGACGCTGCGGCCGAGTTCGAGAAGGGTCGAAAGTTCATGAGCGCGCTCTTCTTCGCGGGCGAAGAGGCGGGCGTTTTCGATCGCGACCGCAGCCTGGTTGGCGAAGGCGAAGGCCAGTTCGGCCCGGCGCGGCGTGTAGTGGCCCACTTCTCCGTGTTCGAGCGCGATCATCCCCAGGACGCGGTCCCGGACGACAAGTGGGACTCCCATCCATGCCCCGGAGCCGCGAAGGTCGTCGTGGCCCCCATCCCAGCCGGACCGGTAGAGTTCGGCCAGCGGCTCATCGGACCATGTGTCGGCGATGACGAGCGGTTCCCGGCGTTCGATGACCTTTTCGTGCGCCGGCCGGCTATGCACGTTGAGGCGAGGCTCAATGAAGCCGCCGGACTCTGGAGACCGGGAGGCGATCGGAACGAGCTGACCATCGCGTGCATCGAGGACAAGCGCGGCACGGTAGCCAACGATCTCTTTGAGATGGTCCAATACGAGGGCGATGAGCGGCTGCAGCTCGATCGTGGATGTGACTTCGCGAGAGACAGCCAGGATCGATGAGAGTTCGCGCGTGCGCTCTTCAACGCGGGTTTCGAGGAGCTGCTCAGCTTCCACCTGCGCGCTGATGTCGCGGATGACGGCGAGCACGTGTGGCTGGCCGCGGTAGATCATGGGTGTGCCGAGGACCTCAACGTCGAGCGAGGAGCCATCCTTGCGGAGGTTCCTGGCGCGGATGCGGTAGGGTTGGCCGGAAGCGGTGACTTTGACCATTTCCTCGCGAATGTCCCGAGAGTCGGGGTGGACATGGCCGCCGCGGGGAAGGGCCATGAACTCCGAATAGGTGTAGCCATGCATGCTGCACATAGCCGGATTCACTTCGACCACCGTGCCTTCCAGGTTGCTGATCACCAGGCCATCGCGGGTGGACTCGAAGACGCTGCGGTATTGCGACTCCCGCTCGGCGATCGCCTGGTTCCGTTGGCGGACGTCGGCTGTCATCTGGTTGAAGGACTCGGCGAGGGCGCCGAATTCGTCCTGCGACCGGATGGCAATAACGGTGTCCAGGTTCCCTGCGGCGACGGCCCGCGTTCCGGCGACAAGTTCGCCGATGGGGCGCAAGAGGAGCCGCCGGTTGAACCAGGCCGAGGCGCCGAGTGCGAGCGCGAACATGAGCGCCATGACCGTGATCGTGACGGCGAGCGTCCGGTTCATCTGGTTGGTGATTGCGTCGTCGACCGCCGCGGCCTGGACTGTGAGCTCGTCGACGGGCGCGACGACGCCCAGGCTGCCGCCGACGGCCTGCACGGGCGAATAGGCGACGAATACCTCCCTGCCGCCGAAGACCACACGGTCGACGCCGATGTTTTTCTGGCGCATCGCCTCGATCGTGCTCCGAAAGGCGGCGTTGCCGGGGTTGGCCATTTCGGAGGCGACGGTATCCGAGAAGGCGCTGCGGATGAGTTCGCCACCGGAGTCCAGGTAGAAGGCAAAGCCTCCAGGCGTTGGCTTCAACAGGTCGACCTGGCTGATCAGGCGGTCGATCGAGAGATCGACGGCCACGTACCCGCGGTAGTTGTCTCCGATGTAGACCGGGGTGCGACCGGTGATGAGGCGGGTCTGCGAGGTGGATACGGTGTAGGGCCGTGTCCACATGGTCAGGCGGTCAGGATTTCGCAGCGGGCCCATGTTCGCCGGGTCATCGCGCGATCGAAAGGCGGAGGCCGATGTCGAGGGGGTCCCGGCGATGGGATAAGAACGGACGACGCCGGTTACGGAACGGAAATGGATGGCGATGACATCGAAGTTGGCGAGTTCGCCGGGACGCGGAACGACCTGGACGGGGAAGAAGAGGTCCAACACCTCCGAGAGTGCGATGTCGGAGCGCGTTTCCGGGTCCGAGAACGACGTCTCCGGCACCGCCAGGTCTGTCTTGCGATCGGCGCGGGTGTCGACAAGTTGGCCATCGATGGTGGTAAAGCGCGCGTCGAGTGCATCGCCGGGGATGCTCGGCGGGACCGTTGCGGCGAGCGCGCGCGAGGCCTGGACGGCAAGGTCCGCCGCCGCGAGGAATTCTCGACCGCCCATGTAGGACTGAGTGGTGTCGAGGGCAATGAGTTCGTCCGCGCCGCTGCGTTCGAGACCCTCCCGGCTGGCGGCGGTGGCATCGTTCTGGGTGCGCTGAAAGCCCCAGAAGACAAGGGCGGCCGTGGCACACCCGAGGAGAACAACGAAGACGACGAGGCCCAGGTTCAGACGGGCGCCGAGCCGGTGTGGAAGCCACCCAGGCACCCGGAGCACCTTCACGGCGCGTCGATCTGGACCAGCCCGATGCGGGCAGCGTGAAGCGCAGCCTGCGTGCGGCTCTGGACGCCAAGTTTGCCAAGGATGCTGCTGACGTGCGTCTTCACCGTCTGTTCGCCGATAAAGAGTTCACGCGCGATCTCTTTGTTCGCCTTGCCCATCGCCATCAGGCGCAGGACATCCGTCTCGCGCTCCGTGAGGGCTTCGGGCGCTTCGGGAGCGCGAACTTCGCGCATGAGGCGGGCGGCGGCCGCAGGGGAAAGCTGAACCTGCCCGGCGGCGGCTGCCTTGATCATGCGGCAGAGTTCATCGCCCTGGGTGTCCTTGAGGAGATAGCCGATTGCTCCCGCCTTCACGGCGCCGACGACGGAGCCATCGTCCAGCACGCTCGTGACAGCGACGACTTCGGTATCGGGCAATTCCTTGCGGATGAGCCCTGTGGCGGTGATGCCGTCCATGACGGGCATGAGCATGTCCATCAGGACGACGTCGGGCTTGTGCTGGCGGGCAAGTTCGAGCGCCTCGGCGCCGTTCGTGGCCTCCGCGATGACTTCGAGCTCCGGGTCGAGAGACAGGAACATACGCAACCCCTGGCGTACGACTGCGTGGTCATCGGCAAGGATGATGCGGATAGTCATTGAAGTGTTCCCCCATTCGGGGGACGTGACCGGCCCCCAAAAGCGCCATCGTGTGCGAAGCCCGCGGTGGATTCGCTCCGCACAATTTCGCCTTACGGTACCAGATGGAATGAAGACAATCAGCGTGCTCCTGGTGGATGACGAGCCCTCGGTTCTCCGAGGGTTGAGGATGAGGCTGGCGGTGGAGCCGGACCTCGAAATAGTGGGCGAAGCGACGGCCCTGGGAAGGGCGCGAGAGCTGACGCGTGAACTTGAACCGGACGTAATTGTGTTTGATCTGCGAATGACGGGCGAGGAGTCGATACGGGCGGCGGCATGCCTGCATGAGGAATGCGCGGGAAGCCGTGTCGTCCTGCTCACGCTGCATGATGACCCACCGGCACGGGCACGGGCGCGAGCGGCCGGAGTTGATGCGTTCGTGAGCAAACACGCGGGTGCGGACGCGCTGGTGGCGGCTATCCGGGACTGCCAGTGCGCCCCAACGGAGCTGACCGGGGATGTGTCCGAGGCGGCGAGCTGACGACCGGACCAGGACCACGCGAATCCCTTCGTGCTGAGCCAGTCGAAGCATGAACGCGGTCATGCTTGAGGGATCCCAGGGGCTTGAGAGGGTCGCAAGGGGGCCAGGCCCTTCGACTGGCTCAGGGTCCTTCGAC
>CAYYSD010000052.1:0-1871 GCA_964474285.1 uncultured Anaerolineaceae bacterium
ACGTGTTGAAGTTGGCCGGGAAACCCCGGAACCAGAAATCAAACACCTGGTCCTGGTTGTCCCACCGGAAAATCGCTGAGACCGAGGCCGGCACGAGCAGGCTGGTCTCGATGTCTGCCACCAGAACCGGCGGGCCATACCACGGTGCGGCCGTCGCCCCTGCGACCAGCGAGAACGTGCCGCAGCCCTTGCGTGGCCCCGCCGCCGCCAGTGCGGCCACCATGTTGCCGAGCAGCTTGTCGTTGCCGTTGTTCGGGTCGATGGCGACCCCGCTGCTCAAGGTGTCGTTGCTGAAGATGTCCACATCTGCGAAGAGGGAGACCGTCCCGCAGCCCACGTTCTCCCGCAGGATGACGACGGGAGCGCCGTTCTGATCGACCGCCACCACCTGCCCGCCCTCTGTCGTCGCGAACGAATCGTGCTCGCCCGCCATCTGGAACGAGGTGACCGGCCCGAAGGGCCCCACCAGCGGTGGATTCGCGGTGCCGTTGGCCCCGGAACCCGACCCTGCAGGAAAGCCCATGGCGGAACAGACGGCGTCGTAGGACTGTTCGTCACAGGTCACCATCAGATGTCCGCCCTCCATCACCCACTCGCGGAGAGCCTTGAGCTCCGCCGGTGTGAAGGCATTGGGGCTGCCATCGAAGAAGTGGCCAATGAAGAAGATGTCGTAGTCCCGGAGAAGGTTCAGTGTGATGGACCCGGGCGTCTCGCCAACATCCTCGATGACGACATCCTTGTTCACCACGCCGCCCGAACCGAAGTTCGCGGGGTTCAGGAGCTTGGCGCGCGTGTCCGTCATCGCGCTTCCGTCCAGCGTCCAATCGCCGCCGAAACGCGCGTCCGCGACGCTCCCGATGCGGATGATTGCGTTCGGATTTGCGGCTTGCGTGAGCGTGAAGACGCTCCCGTTCACCGAGATCGTCGCCGTGCGCTCTCCGCCCTGGTTAGCCGGAACCGACCAACCGACGCTCTTATCGCCGGGTCCGGTGCCGTTGCTGTTCACGGACACCCACACCGCGCTCGGAATCGCCTCCCAGGGACAGCTGTTTTCATCGCTGTAATCGACAACCGTCAGCGTGTCCGCGTGCGCTTCGTGCCCGAACGCCGAAGCGATCTCGAACATCGCCACCATGTTCTCGTTGGAGACGACTTCGAACCCGGCCTGGGCGATGTTTTGGAAGCCCGGCGTCGTGATGATCACATCGGCCAGCAAAGCGCTGCGCCAGCATCTCCGATCCACGTTGAGGATGTCCTGGCCAGACTGTGGACCGCCGATGAGGGCCATGGCTGTGCCCGCCAGGGGGATCACGTCCAGGGTGTCGTCGCCCCCCGCCGCATCGATCTGCAGCAGCTCGACGCCCGCCACGGGATCGATGCCGACTGTGCCGGGGCTGCGCTTCACGCGAAAGCCCGATGGAACCTCCTCCACGCCGATCGTCTCGGCCGCCGCAGAGCCGTTGAAGTCGAGGCGATCCTGTCCATCGCCGCCGTCGATGTCGTCGCTCCCATCGCCGGGGTTCCACGTGAAGGTGTCGGCGCCAGGTCCGCCAAAGAGATGGTCGCTGCCCGGCCCCCCCGCGATGGTGTCCGCGCCTGAGCTGCCGGTGATCGTATCGTCGCCGCCATTGCCATTGAGCCGGAAGTCGCCCCCGGCTCCCACAGCCGAGACGTCGATGGTGTCACCCCCGGCGCCGGCGTGCACGTCAACTCGTTCCCAGGTTCCATAGGTGATGAGGGCCGCGCCCGACCGCTGGATCGTGGTGTTCGTCACGGTGTACGTCTGCGCCCCTGGCGCGTTCACATCGTAGATCTGGAGCGCCCCGTCCGTGCCCGGTCCGCCGTTGATCGTGATCGGTCCCTGGAGGTTG
>CAYYSD010000052.1:1971-18425 GCA_964474285.1 uncultured Anaerolineaceae bacterium
AGTCCCCCGCCCGTCTGCCCGTGGCACACCCTGTTTCCGTTGGCGAAATCGATGGTGATCGTGAACGTGTCGTCGCCGCCGTCCCCCGTGAGCACCCCGGGCGAAACGGTGACCGCCGCGCTGGTCGTCGAAGTGCCCAGCGCGACAGCAACAACAGTCGCCGCCAGGACAGTCGAGCAAAGCAGAAGAGGTACTTTCGAGATCCAGCCGACCATACCCACCGCCTCCACCCGCAGAACTCTACTGGTCACCAGGGAAGCGGTCGACTGTCTTCGGCGAAGCCACCCTTTCGATCGGATCGTGGAACCCGTCCCACCAAAGCCCTCGGCTCCTGGATACCAGGAGGCTCGCGAAACTCGTCAGTCCCGCAGGCAGTGCGTCACTCGGGAAGCCGCCGGCGGCTACTTGCCGCCCGTTAGCAGATGACCATCGGCTTCGCGTCCAACACCGCCGGGAGACTCGAGGCGGATGGACGAGCCGGGCCGAACCGGGATCCTGCTCACACCTGCGCCGCGGCGCAGCAGCTCCACAACGATGATCGCGCTGATGCAGAACGCCCCCATCAGCAGGAACGTCTCCTCCAGCCCGATGTGGTCTGCCAGGATGCCGAGCGGATAGGACGCGAGCCCGAAGAAGCTCCAGCTCAGCATGCTCAGCGACTGCACCCGCCCGTGGTATTCGTTCTCCGTCTGCATCATCGTCAGAGAGTTGTTGAACGACTGGAACGCCGCCGCCAGCCCCCCGACTGCAACCATCACCACGATGCCTGCGGCGAATCCCGGCGCGAAGCCCAGCACGATCACCGCCATGCCGAACCCGACGCCTGCGAACATCTGGAAGAGCCACGCCTTGGGGTGGTCGGAGAATATCGCTACCAGGATCGTGGCGAACACTGCGCCGATGGCCCCCGCCGATTGCAGCGCGCCCAGCCCGCCCGCGCCAATGTGGTATTCGTCGCTTGCGAGCGCCGGCAGGAACGACTGGTAGGGGAAGCCGATCATGATGATGCAGAACGAGGAGAGGATGAGCAGCATCACCCCCTTCTGCTTGCGCACGTAACGGAGGCCGTCGCCCAGGTCGGCGAGCGGAGAGCGGGCATTCTCGCGCGGCTTCGGCGAGCCCGAGGGCAGGCGCATCATCATCAGGCTGGCGAGGATGAATCCCACGGTCGTCATGAAGTAGACGCCTGCGATGCCGATGAAGGCGATGGCGATCATCGCCCCGGCGATGGAAGGCCCGATGACACGGGTGCTGTTCATGCTCATCTGCTGGAGCACAACGGCGTTCCCGATCTTGTCGTCGCCAACCAGGTCGCTGATGAACGCCTGGCGCGTTGGGCCGATGAAGGCGAAGCACGCGCCCTGCACCACCCCGGCGAAGAGGAGCATCCAGAATTCGACCAGGTCGAACTGGATCATCGCCGCCAGCCAGGCGGAGTTGATGGCAACGATCGCCTGCATCACCAGGAGCACGGCACGTTTCGGCAGCCGATCCGCAACGACGCCGCCCCACAACGAAAGCACGAGCTGCGGAAGGCCGAAGGCGAGCATCACCGCGCCCAGAGAGCTGTTCCGGCCGGTCAGCTCGAAGGCCAGGTAGCCACGGGCCAGCACCTGCATCTGCATGCCCAGGAACGAGAAGACGTTTCCGATGAACAGGATGCGAAACTGCCGGTTTCCCAAAGCGAGAAACGTACGCGCGAGGTAGGTGCGGTCTTCCACAGACCACCTTTCGCCGGGTAGTTCGTTCGATACTAACAGACCACGGCGAGCCTGACCCTACGGAATTGCCCGGAGATGTTTCGATTCCGGAAACGATTCGTCACGGGCCCGTGCAGGCGGCGTGAATCGTTGCGCCGCGCTCCCAGTCGGCGGCGATCAGGCCTTGCTGCCGGTGAACGTCCCCGACCCAAACCCGCCGAAACCCACCTCGCCGCTGATCGCGTCGCCATCAACGGTGCCCTTGAAGCTCAGTTCCATCTGGCCCATCGGCCCGGCCACCGTGCACTTCCAGGCAACCGCCGAACCATCGACCGTCCCGGAAAGCGGCGCCGCACCCTGTGCCCCGGTGAACTGCCCGCTGAGCGTGCCGCCATCGGTCGTGAATTCCGCCGTCACCGGCCGTGAGCCCATGGGCGTGTTCATGGTCAGGTTCCAGTTGCCGTTAAGAGCCATCGTTGCGCTCCTCCAGAAGTGCGTCGTCGGGCAGCGTCCGCCGCCACGCGGCGCATTGTTTCAGATCCCGTGGAGAAAGTCGAACGCCGTTCAGGTTTGGCGAAGCCCGTCCTCACCCGCCCGCCAGTGCGTCCGCCCGGACCTCCCCCGCGCCCGGCGCCGGACCACCTTCGCCCTCAGCCCGGGGATGCCCCGGGTGCATGCCGGGCGGCGACTCCAGGGCGGCCTTCGCCGTCGCATCAAGGCCCCGGAGCGACTTCGACAGTGCGAACGCCAACGCGGCCAGCACCGCGGCGAACAGGGCCGAACCGCCGACCGCCACCGGCGCGCCCCACGCCTCCGCCGCCGCCGCGACGGGCACCGCTCCCAGCGGCGTCAGCCCAAACGTCATCATCCCCAGGCTCATCACTCGCCCGCGCACGTAATCCGGCACGAGCAGCTGCGTGACCGCCGAGTTGTTGGTCTGGAACATGCTCGCGAACACATCCGTGATGAACACCAGCGGCAGCGCGAGCAGGAACCAGGGGCTGAACGAGAACAAGAGGAGCGAACCCGCGAATCCGAAGAGGCCCATGAACATGAACCGCAGTTTCCGCTCCGTTTCTCCATAGAAGGCCACCAGGAAGGCGCCCGCCACACCCCCGAGCCCCGCCGCCGCCTGGAGCACGCCGAGACCCCATGTCTCCACCCGCCACACGTCTTCTGTGAAGACCACCAGCAGCGACTGGAACGGCATCGCGAACATCGGCGGGATGAGGCCCACGATCATGAGCACGCGCAACGTCTTCTGGTCCCGCACGAAGCGGAAACCCTCCGCCATATCCCCAAATACGGAGACGTTCGCCCGGCGCGGCGGCGGCGGAGACTTCGTCACCCGCAGCATCGTGAGCAGGCCGGCCGCGTACATGATGAGCGCGACGACGTAGGCGCCTTTCGGGCTAATGATCCAGATGAGAAAGCCGGCAAGCGCCGGGCCGACCACCCGCGCCGCGTTCATCCCGCCCATCTGCAGGGCCATCGCGTTCTGGAGGCCTTCGCGCCCGACGATGTTCACCACGATCGCCTGCCGTGCCGGCATCATCACCGGGAAGACGGCGCCGAGCGCGAACACGGCCGCGAACAGGTGCCAGAATTCGAGCCACCCGCCGAGCAGCAGCGCGAAGACGACCGCTTCATTCGTGAGCAACAGCACCTGGCCGGTCATGATCAGGCGGCGCTTCTCCACCCGGTCCGCGATGACTCCGCCAAAGGGCGACACGATCAGCATCGGCACGGCGATGGCGAGGTTTACCAGCCCGAGCGCCAGCGCACTATCCGTAAGCTTGAACGCCAGGTAGGACCGCACCACCATCTGGCCCTGCATCGCGAAGAAGAAGCACATGTTGCTCGCGTAGAGCCAGCGGAACTGCTGGTGGCGCATCGACCGGAACGCGTTGGGCCGGCCGGCACGTGTCACTTCCCGAGCCTCGTTCCATTCTCCCGTTTCTGCCATCCAGCCAGTATACGAAGGAACGCCGCCTTCGTTACCGGGGGAACTTAACCGGTCACGGGCACATCCCAGCCCACCCGCTCGGCCCACTCCTCCGCCTGCGCCATGATGATGTCGATCACGGGGTCCTTCGCGTCGACATACGGCTGGTGGTCGTCTCCCTGGCCCAGCAGGCGCGCCAGTTCCACTTTCACTGCCGCGTAGCCCGCCGCCACCTTCGGCGACGCCCGCAGGAAATCGCGGAACAGCAAGGCGTACCGCTGGTTCTGACGCCCCGACGCCCGCACGTGGATATGCGTCCGCCGCTCGCCGGGCCGCTCGCGGAAATACGCCTTCTCCCACTGTTCCGGCGTCGTCTCCCACCCCGCCGGGGCGTGGTCGAGAATCCCGTGCCCACGGAACGCATACCCGGCCGCCGCCATCCGCGCCCGGATCTCCTCGATGGCGCCGAACCCCGCCACGGACACCTGCAGATCGATGACGTCCTTCGCTGCCAACCCCACCACCGCCGTGGACCCGATGTGGTCGATCCGCAACGCGTGACTTCCCAACACCCCCGCGACGCTCTCCGCGGCCGCCTCGAACTCTCCGACCCACCGTTCCTGGTACGCCGCAATCTCGATCATCGCCCGGCATTCTCGCACGTCCCGCTTCCCGCTCACCGCCATGGCGCGGAATGCGAAGAGGTTGCCTCCTCAACCCTCGATGCCATTACGATGCCGGCATGGTTCAAAGACGCTCGTGATCCCGTATCGAACGCCACATGTATTGGCCGTCTACGTCCGGCTGGTGCTCAAGCTCACAGGAGACGATGACGAATGACCGAACTCGCCACCGAGACGCAGGTTCAGTCCTTTATCCGTCGCCCATATCACCGTTTCATCACAGGCGAACCCGTGGAAGGCTACCTGGGTGAGGTCCTCGAACTGCCCGGTTGTTACACCGCTGGTGCTACAGCCGAAGAGGCCCTCCGCAACCTCGACGAAGCGATGGCGGTGTGGATCGAATCCGCTCTGGCTCACGGAGAACCCATTCCCGAGCCCGCCAACGGCCCCGTTCGCCTGTCCGCCTGACTTCGACCCCGAACGTTCACCGCGCCGCAATGCCCGCACCACGGCGTCCCCCCGTCAAGGCGCGTGCGTGAGCAAGTGCGCCCCAGAGTGTCACCCCTCTCCCGCAAGGCACGCAGCGGGGGAAGGGGCCGGGGGTGGGGGCCCGTCCGGAACGCGGCCATCAGCGAGGGCCGCATCCGCACCCGGAAATATCCCCGCCGCACCGCTCCTTGACCTGCCACCTACCTGTAGCCCCGGCCCTCCGTGGCCGGAAGCCACGAGCTCGCCGCCAGCGCCGTCCCCAAATGCCCTCGGTGCAGCGCCACGCCCCCCTTCCACCTCCCCACCGCCCCGCGCCACCCTCGCCCCATGCCCGCCCTCGCCGCGCCCGACCGTCACACTCCAAACCTCTCATCCGCACCCCGCAGGGGGCCCTAAGGGCCTGATTTTCTTATTTCGCGTGAGGTTTAGCTAACTTTGGAAGGTTCCCCCAAAATCCCCCGCCTCAGAACCCATCGCCGTCCTCCAATCCCTCCTCCGCTCGCGGCCGTGGGGCCCCCCCCCGGCCCTCCCCCGCTCGTGCCTCACGGGAGAGGGAGATCTGCCCGCATCGAGATGAACTTGCGGATCGACTCCAATGCCCCGTCGATGTCGTCGGCGATGTATCCGGCAGGGATCCGCAGAAAGGTGATCCCCGCCGATTCGAGAATGCTCTGCCGGTCGGCGTCCTTCTCGCGCTGCTCCGCATCCGCGTGGACGCCGCCGTCCACTTCGATGGCCAGCCGGTGCTGGTGGCAGTAGAAGTCAACGACAAACTGATTCACCGGGTGCTGACGCCGGAACTGAAGACCGTCAAGCCGGTGGTTGCGCAGCCGCTCCCAGAGCGCGGCCTCCGTCGGCGTCATCGCCCGCCGAAGCTGCCGGGCCGCCGGCACGTTGTCCCGATGAAAGCGCCGAGGCTCGCTCACGATGCCGCAAATCTACTCCACTCCCCGCGATCCGCGCTCCCCCGCCATCCGCTCTCCCTCTCCCGCAAGGTACGCAGCGGGGGAGGGCCGGGGTGGGGGCCCCGCCTCAGAACCCATCGCCGTCCTCCAATCCCTCCGCCGCGCGCGGCCGTAGCCCCGGCCGCCCCTGCGTCCCGTACAATGGCGCCGTTCCACCCCCGGAGGCACTTGTGACCATCAACTGGCCCGCTGTGCAGGCCGAAGCGCTCGACATCTTCGTCCGCTACCTGCAGTTCAACACCTCGAACCCGCCGGGCAACGAGGCGCCAGCCGCCCACTTCCTCGGCTCGTTCATCGAAGCCGAAGGCATCGAGACCGAATACATCGAAACCGCCCCCGGCCGCGAAGCACTCGTCGCCCGCCTCAAGGGCGACGGCTCGAAGCGCCCCCTCATGCTCTGCAACCACACCGACGTCGTCCCTGTCGAAGAGGCCTACTGGGAAATGCCCGCCTTCGCCGGCGTCGTCAGGGATGGCCGCGTCTACGGCCGCGGCGCCGTCGACATGAAGGGCGCGGGCATCATGCAGCTCATGGCCCTACTCCTCCTCGCGCGCGAAAAGGCTGCGCTCAAGCGCGATATTGTCTTCTGCGCGGTGCCGGACGAGGAGATGGGCAGCCGCCTGGGCATGCAGTGGCTCTGCGAAAACCGCCCCGACGTCGTCGATGTCGAGTTCGAACTGAGCGAAGGCGGCGGCGGCGCATCGAAGATGGGCGGCAAGGAAGCGCGCCTCTTCTCCGTGGCAACGAACGAAAAGGTGGGCTGCGGTCTCACGCTGACCGCCATCGGGCGCCCCGGCCACGGCAGCCGTCCGCACGAAGACAACTCGGCTGTGCACCTGGCCCGCGCCATCGTTCGACTCGCGGATTGGAACCGCGAACTCACCTACAGCCCGGAGACCATCGCCTACCTCGACCGCCTCGCCGCCGCCAACCTCCTCCCGCCGCGCACCAGCAAGGAGACGCTCGAAGCCCAGCTCCACCGCTCGCCCGGCCTCCACGCCATGTTCATCAACACCCTCAACGTCACCATGGTGAATGCGGGCATCAAGTCCAACGTCATCCCGGCCAGGAGCACGGCCATCCTGGACTGCCGCTTGTTGCCCGGGCAGGACAAAGATGAATGGCGCAAGCAGGTTGAGGCCGTCGTCGACGATCCCCGGGTCCAGGTCACCTTCACCCCACCCGTCCGCGAAGGCTATCCCGCCGTCGACTGGGACACCGAACTCTTCCGCGCCATCGAAACCGAGGTGAAGGGCGCGATGGAAGACGCGGTGGTCGTGCCGGGCATGACCGTCGGCGCCACGGACAACCGCTTCCTTCGCGCACGCGGCATCCCCGCCTACGGCTTCATCCCGTGCCTCTTGAGCCCGGAAGAGTCCGCCGGCTTCCACGGCAACAACGAGTTCCTCACCATCGACAACCTGAACATGGGCTGCGAACTCATGTACGCCATCGTCCGCCGCATGTGCACCTAAGCGACGAGCGGTCATCAGCGCTCCGTGAGCCTGTCTGTATACTTTGTTCGTGGCTACACCGCCTGTCGCGGATCGACTCCTCACCGCCGAGCAATACCGTGACGTCCAAGACCTGCCGGGGACTGTGACGGAGCTCGTCTGTGGGAGGGTTGTGACCATGGCGCCGGCGTCCACGATCCACGGCCAACGCGAAAACATCATCTCCTTCTTTCTCACGGCGTTCGTTCGCCAGCATGGTCTCGGTGTCGTGACCGGCGAGGGCGGTTATCTCCTCGCCCGCGATCCCGACACCGTCCGCTCTCCCGACGCCGGGTTCATCGCGCGTGGACGCATTCCCGATGGACTCCCGTCGTCCGGGTTTTTCGAAGGCGCCCCGGATCTCGCGGTCGAAGTATTGTCTCCCGATGAACGCCTCTCGGCCGTCATGCAGAAGGTGTCGGAGTACCTGGGCGCAGGAGCCTCGCGCTTCTGGGTGGTGGACCAGGAGCGCCGCGCCGTCACCGTGCACCGCCACGGCGGCCTCGCCAGGACATACGATGAAACCGGAACGCTCCGGAGCGACGATGCCGGCTTTTCGGTCGATGGCTTCGAACTCCGGGTCGCCGAGATCTTTGCCTGATCCCGGAGAACGAGATTTTTCGCAACCTTCGCCTCCCGAGCGGTCTGAAGGAATGCGCTCATGATCGATCCCAGGAAGATCAGCATTCCGGACCGGCGGCTGGCAGTTGGCTCACTCGTCGTGTCGTTCGCGGGCGCGATCGCCGGAATCGCCCCATTCGCCCCTGGGGCGGACATGATGACGTACGGCGCCCTCGTGCTGGTCGGGCCGCTCGTGTTCTTCACGGGACTTGCTGCCGCCTACATCTTCTGGCAGCGCTCCCGCCTGCTTGCGCGCATGGTCGCCGGAGAGGACATCCTGGTCAACTGGACCTACGAGCCCGCTGAGTGGGCCCGTTTCACCGAGCAGGAGTACCGAACCGAGACGGCCATCGCCACCACTCCGACCTCCCCCGCCACACGCGCCACATCCCGTAGGGCGGTCCCGCAAGCGCCACCACGATGAAGCTCAGCACGTACGCATAGTTCGAAGCGCTGCCGGTATCGAAACCCAGCGCCTCCGCCACGAGCACACCCAGCAACGGCCGCCGAACGCATCTCCGCAGCCTCAGTCGAACGCAAAGAGGGGCGGGAAGACGACCACGACCATCGCTGCCCAGGCGGCGTACACCGGAATGTACGCAGTCTGCCACCGCTCCAGGTCCGAAAACGGGCGCCTTCTCCGAAGGAAGCCGGTCAGCAGCCACGCCGTCCACGCCAGGTTCGCGAGCAGGATCACATTGAGCCCGAGCCCCGCCGTGCGGTTCGGCGTCAATCCGAAGTCCGTGATGCGGCCCACGATCGCCGCCAGCGCCAGTACATCGATCACGAGCGCGCTCGCCACCAGCACCAGTTGCGCAACGTCCATCAACGTTGGCTTCGCTGCGGGGTCGCGAGCCGAGATCGTGTAGAGAACCAGCCCGACCACAAGCACGAGCAGCGCATCCAGGAGGATGAGCACATCCCGCTCGGCGTCGATGACGTTGCCGGTGAACGCCATCCCGATGATGGCCGCGACGAACATCAGCGCAAACAGCGGCGTGAACACGCTCGTCAGGACGGGCGCCATGTTCTCGATGACGCTCTGCTTGGCCTCCACCAGCCATGCGACCACCACTACCGCACCCACAGCCCCACACGGTAGCACCCACGACGCAACGACGGTCTCCACACTGATATCGATCGCCTCGAAGACACCGAGTGTCAGGCCCGTCAGCACTCCCCCGCCCAGCGCAATGAGGGTGTAGTAGATCAACCACTCTCCTGTGAACCTGACGAAGTCCATCCGCGGCGCTCCACCCCGCCAGTCGCCTCCCATGTAGGCGACCCCTGCCGCCAGCCAGAGGACGATTGGCAGGTGAATCGCCGCCAGCGCTTCGGTGTCACCGCGGTGCTCAAAGGGGAACGCGTTCACGATGAGAGCGCTCAGCACGAACGGTCCGGCCAGACCGGCGACCACCCGCACGGGAAGGCGCCGCGTCCAGGCGAAGAACCCGACGAGAAACGGCAGGGTCAACAGCGCCGCGTTCCGGAGGTAGAAGGACTCCTCCGCGGCGGTATTCACGCCATTCGAACCCTCCGCGCCAAAGGGATCGACGCCGAACGCGGCCGGGAGCTTGAACGCCACGGCCGCCCCAACGGCGAAGCACCCCATGATGATGAACGCGATGTATTCTGAGCCGCGCCGCTCGCGCACCGTATCGCCGGCAAGGACGAGCTGCTTCCACAGCCGGCTGGATCGCTCCCGCGCGAACTCCCGCGACAGCTCGTTCACACTGCCGATCCGCTTCAGCGCTACGAGGAACGACTCGTCTCCGTTCAGGCCAGCGGCACCGAGTTCCGACATCTCGCTGCGCAAGTGGTCCTCGAGCTCCTCGACGTCCACACTTTGGACTGTCCGGCGACGCAGGAGGTAGGCGCGCCACTCTGTGATCTGCGCCTCAATCCCCGCGTCGAACGGTTGGTCCGTTGCCGTCATCCCTCGGCTGCCCTGAACGCTGCGGTGGTCACATGGAACGAACCCCAGGCGTTCTGGAGCGCCCCCGATAC
Organism: uncultured Anaerolineaceae bacterium; assembly: GCA_964474285.1. Classification (GTDB taxonomy): domain Bacteria; phylum Chloroflexota; class Dehalococcoidia; order Tepidiformales; family Tepidiformaceae; genus JACRBT01. Next base: position 11,815 of record CAYYSD010000052.1, read on the forward strand.
CACCTCCCACTGGCGCCGCTGTTCGAACAGCGCGTTTCGGCCAGCCGGTGTGATGCGGTAGTACCTGCGCTTCCGGCCGCCCTCCGGCCCATCCCACCGCGCCTCGACGTACCCCAGCCGAGCGAGCCGGTGCAGCAGCGGATAGAGCATCCCGTCAGTCCACTCCATCTCCCCGTTCGAAAGCTCGTCGATCCGCTTCAGGATCGCGTACCCGTAGCTCTCCCCTTCGTCGAGGATCGCCAGGACCAGCGGCATCGCCGAGGCTGCCACCAGGTCCTTCCCGATTCGCGCATCACGTTCGACTTGCATAGCAGCACTATACATGTCTCTGCTATGTATCGGTCAAGCTAGGGCGCACGCCTAGAATGCGCCATCTCAAATTCGGCAGGGAAGGCATGGCTCTCACCTGGTGACTCCGAATCGTCGGACTGCTCTACGTCGTCAATGCCGTGATGATGGCTGTCGTGCGGGCGCCCATCCGTTCGTCGGCACCCTCCGGAACGCTGGACGCGGCCTCCGATGGCGACCCGCTCGCCGAGTTCGTTGTCGACACATGGATCGGTTTCGGTCTCGAAGTTGCTGTCGTGGGTGTCCTCCTTCTCACCGCGTCCGTTGTCACGAGGCTTGCTGTCGGAGTCGCGTGGACCGCGATCGGCATGGAGCTGACCCGTGGTCTGCTCTGGGATTCGTACATGCTCGCCAACGGCTACGACGCGGCGGTCTTCGTTCCGTGGCTCTTCATGCACATCGCCATCATCGCCACCGGCGTCTACGCGCTGGGGGTGGCCAACCGGCCAATGCTTTCGCCCCGAGCCGCGTGACCGGTTGACCCCTGGCCTTCGCGCTGCACGCCGGTTGCGTCGACGGGTTATACGCCCATGGCGCTACTTCTTTGTCGAAGACTCGCCATCGTAACCCGGTTCGATAGAGTGGTAGCGCGTAGGGGATTCGAACCCCTGATCTCCGCCTTGAAAGGGCGGCGTCCTGGGCCTCTAGACGAACGCGCCGAGGAATAGCAAGCGTAGCACGCCCGCCACGCTTCGGACCAACCCCGTTGCGGCCGCTGCCGCCCATGGCTGCGAGCCTATGCCGGGGCGGAGCCGGCCGCTGCCAGGCGCCGCCTAGCCTCCGCCAGCACGTCCGGGGGCAGCGGTCCTTTGAGCGCGGCTTCCACGTTCTGGCGCAGGTGCTCGGGGTTCCGCGTGCCCACGATCGTCGTGTCCAGGTCCGGGTTTGAAAGCGTGAAGCGCAGGGTGAACTCCATCCGGCTCATACCGCCCAGCAGTTCGTCAAGCTTCGCGCCCTCCCAGCGGTCCTTCGCGACTTCCTGCACATTGTTCGAACCCGACCGCGACCAGTCGGTCGGCGTGCCCCGCGCCACGCCGCCGCGGATGACGATGCCCGCCCCCGCCGCCGAGGCCGTCGCGATCGCCGCTTCGTGCTCGCGCTGGAGCGCCGAGTACGGGATCTGGAACTCGTCGAACACGCCCATCGCGATTTGCTCCGTCAGGTTCGGCAACGTTCCCGACATCCCGATGAAGCGCACCTTGCCTTCCTCGCGCAACTTCAACAACTCCGCCAGCGCGCCCTCGGCTTCCAGCGTCTCCTTCGAAGGGCTCGAATGGAACTGCACGAGGTCCAGGTGATCCGTTTTCATCCGGCGCAGGCTCTGCTCCACCCCGGCGCGCACGTTCTCCGCTGTGAACACGTGCCGGTTGCCCTGCCCAGCGGGCGCCGGCGCGGCACCGACGAGGCACCCGCACTTCGACGCCAGGAAGTACTCCGACCGCCGGTGGGAGATCGCCCGCCCGATGTGCTCTTCGCTGTTCCCGTAGTCCGGCGAGGTGTCGATGAAGTTGATGCCCATGTCGAGCACCGCGTTCAGGATTTTCGCTGCGTCTTCCTCGCTCACTTCCGGGCCGCGCGGCGCCCCGCGCAGCTCCATCGCTCCATAACCCAGCGTCGTCACTTCGAGGCCTGTACGGCCAAGGGTTGTTCGCTGCAGTGCTGGCATGTCGTTCGCCTCAGGTAGTTGTTCGCGCAAATGTAGCAGAAGTGTTTACAGACCGTTGCTACCACTCCGGGCGCTGCTGATCTACGGTGATTTCGCAACACTGATCGGGTCGGAGGAAGAATGAACAAGAGATGGTTGCTCCTGGGAATCTCCGCGCTGTCGCTCGCCTCGCTGGCTCTTGCCGCCTGCGGTGGTGATGACGATGACGACGGAGGGAGCGACGACACCGAGAACACATCCGCGACGGCCACCGCGCCATCGAACGCGACGCAGACCACGGGCGGCTCGGGCGGCTCCGCATCGCCCGCCGCCACGACAGGCTCGGGCGGCGGCGGCGGCGTCACTGGTTCCGGCGCCGACGACCTGAAGCGGCTTGCCAAGGACCTTTCAAACAAGACCTACTCCGTCAGCTACAACTACACCGAGACGAAGAAGGACAACACCGTCGCCAGCAAAGGCACGTTCACCCTCGACCAGAAGCCTCCGAAGACCCGCACCGCGGTGGAGGGCTTCGGCGCACCGAACGAGCCCGCCCAGAACTTCATCCTTATCTACGACGGCACGAACTCCTACACGTGTTCGAAAGAGGCCAGCGCTCCGGTTGGGCAGTGCTTCAAAAGCAGCCAGGCAGGCGGACTGGGCGACCTCCTCTCGCTCGACTCCATCCTCAAAGAGCTCGACACCTCACTCGAAGTCAAGACTGCCGGAAGCCGCACCATCGCCGGCGCCGATAGCCAGTGCTTCGATGTCAAAGAGAAGGACTCCGATACCTCCCTTGCCTGCTTCAGCAAGCGCGACGGGATCATGACATTCACTGAAGTGAAAGACACCGACACCGGCAACACGACGAAGATCGAGGCTACGAAGCTCAGCACGTCCGTCGCCGATTCGGTCTTCGCACCGCCCCAGGGCTGGACGATTCTCGGCCAGTAACCACCACTCCGCGGCGTTGGGGTAGTGAGGGCAAACCGTTGGGCGAAACCCTCACGGCCCCAACGCCCGCTCCTCACACTCCAACACCCGGCCCCCGGCGTGCGCCTTCATCCAACGCGCCGCTACCAGCATCCCAACGCATTTCCGGATGCTCTCCCAACACCTCCAGGGGCTGTTACAGGTTCGAGCCAGGCCTTGCCCAACGCTCCCAACGCCTCTTCGTCTTTCTCTCCAGAAGCTCTAGAGAAACCCCGGATTTGACTTCCTGTGAGGAAGCGGCAGCGACGCGTAGGATGGCTCCAAATTCCGAACACGGAGCCCCAACCGATGTCCGACCTCCTCTTCGAAAAGCGCGATGGCGGTGTCGCGCTTCTGACCTTGAACCGGCCTGAGAGCCTCAACTCCCTCGGAGGCCAGATCCTCCCCTTGCTCGACCAGTACCTGACCGATTGCGAAGAGGACAAGACGGTCCGTTGCGTGGCCATCACCGGTGCGGGTCGCGCGTTCTGCGCCGGCGGCGATGTCGGCGGGATGCAACAGCGCAACGACCGCCAGAGCGCCGACGCCAACAGCCCGGTGAACACGATCGCCCACCTGGAGCGTCTCACAAGCAGCCTGATGAAGTCCCAGCGCGCCGTTACCCTCCGCATCCACACGTTCAACAAACCTGTTGTCGCGCTTGTGAACGGCCACGCCGTCGGCGCCGGGCTCAGCCTTGCCCTGTCCTGTGATATCCGGATCGCGGGAGAAAAGGCCCGTTTCGGCACGGCCTTCCGAAACGTTGGACTCAGCGGCGACTACGGGTCCACCTACTTCCTCCCGCGCCTGGTTGGGGCTTCCAAGGCCCGAGAACTGTATTTCACCGCCGAAGTTCTCGATGCGCAAGCCGCCCTCGCGCTGGGCCTGGTCCGCAATGTCGTCCCCCAGGATGACTTGCTGATCGAGGGGCTTGCCTTCTGTTCGAAGTTGGCAACCGGCCCGACACAGGCCTACGGAAGGATGAAACAGAACCTGGCCTTTTCCGAGACACACTCGCTCGCGGAATCGCTCGATCATGAAGCCCGGAACCAGCGGTTGGCCGGCATGACGAAGGACAGCCGCGAAGCCGTCCAGGCGTTCCTCGAAAAGCGCGAGCCGCGCTTCGTGGGCGAATAGGGCCATGCCCCGCCGCGTCTGCGTCATCCCCGGCGACGACTCCGCACCAGAGGCCGTCCACCCTGCCCTGGGCGTCCTCCGCCTGATGGAGATGGACATCGACTTCACGGTTCTCCCTTCGGGCGAAGGCGGGCAGGCGGCCTATGCGGGTCAGTGGTTCGACGTTTGTAAGGAGGCCATCGACGCTACCGAGACCACGCTCTTCGGCTCAACGAGCGGAAAGACCCCTGCCCTCCAGTACCTTCGCTGGGGCAAGGACACCTACGCCAACGTCCGCCCCGTCCGCTACATGCCCGGGGCCGCCAGCCCCCTGAAACGCCCCGAAGGCATCGACTTCGTCATCATCCGGGAGAACTCCGAGGACCTCTATTCCGGCGTTGAAGGCGACCTCGAAGCCCTCGGCTCGCTCGGCTTCACCAGCCGTCTTACCCGCGAGCCTATGCCCACTGCGGGCGGCCGCTTCGCCATCAAGGTGATCACCGAAGCCGCCTCGCGCCGCGTCGTCGAGTTCGCCTTCGAGCTCGCGCGCAAGCGCCAGGAGAAGCTGGGGCGCCGCGGGAAGGTGACCGCCGCCTGCAAGTACAACATGCTCCCCCGCACAGACGGCCTCTTCCGCGAAGTGGCCCGCCAGGTCGCCGCCGAGAACCCCGAGATCCCGTTCGAAGACTTCATCGTCGATGACTTCGCCCGCCGCATCGTCGCCGAACCTCACCGCCTCGATGTCGTCGTGATGCCCAACCTCTACGGAGACATCCTTTCCGATGAAGCTTCCGCACTCGTCGGCGGCCTCGGCGTCTCCCCGAGCGCCTGTTACGGCGCCGATTTCGCGTACTTCGAACCCGTCCACGGCACTGCGCCCGATATCACCGGCACCGGCCGCATTAACCCCACCGCCACCCTGCTCTCGGCCGCCATGATGCTCGAACATCTTGGCCTCACCGAAGAGGCGGCCCGCCTCACCGCCGCCGTTGAAGCCGTCTACGCTGAAGGTCGCATCCTCACTCCGGACCAGGGCGGCGCCGCCACCGCCACTGAGTTCTGCACGGCCGTCGCCCGGGCGCTGGCCTGAACCTGGGAGGCTGCGGTGCGCTGCCCCGGCGAGCGTGCCATCAATGATCGGCCAGGTCGCCACGAAGCACGGCGAACATCATCAGATCGTGGTAGGCGCCCCGGCGGAACTGCGCCCCGCGAGCCGTACCTTCATAGACATACCCCGCTTTCGTCAGTGCTCGCCGCGACGCGACGTTCTCCACATCCGTCGAGGCCTCCACCCGGTTCGCTCCCGTGGTTGCGAACAGGTGCCGGGCGACCAGCCGTAGGGCTTCGGCGCCATAGCCCTGTCCACGGAATTCAGGCGCGAGCGACAATCCCACCTGCCACGCTCGTGACGCATCCCCGGGGCCGTAGACCGCGGGCCGCCAGTCAATCGTGCCCAGTGCGACACCGTCGGCAACCCGCTCGATCAGCAGCGACCCTCGTGTCTCCGTCACGAATTCACCCTTCGCCGCCGTGTCCGCCAGCGACTCCTTTGGAGGCAGCCCGAAGTCGTTGAACTCGCCCCGCGTCTCGACGGAGGCGGCCCAGGCGTCCAGGAGCGGCACGTCCTCCATCGCCGGCACCCGCAGGCGGACACGTTCACCGTCACCCGGATTCGACACGTGGCCTCCTTTGCGAACCGGTTCCAGAGCTTGAGAATGGCCCGATGAATGGTCCGCAGCCTGGATTATGCGCGCTCTGCCTGCATTCGAAGGTGGTTCCGACCGCGCGCGGCTCCACGTTCTGGCTCTGCGAACGAGCCGCGGTCGATCCGCGGTATCGCAAGTACCCGGCGTTGCCGGTCCTGGCCTGCCCGGGCTTCGAACCCCATCCGGCCGGCCATCCTCCGAGCACGCCGTAGCCCCGCTGACCGTGGCCTCGATTTCGTGGTTACGTCCTTAAGCGACCGCCACGAACTCCACATTCCGCGGGTCGGTCAAGCGGCGCGAGGCATCGAGGATCTCGAAGCTCACCACATCCCCATCGTCGTCGAAGTCGAGAATGACGCCAGGCTTCTCTTCATCACTCTCCGCGATCGGCGAGTCCTTGAGGCGCACCGTCAACGTGTCAGATTCGGCGTCATAGGTGATCTTCACATGATGCTCCAGTACTTCCGAAGTTTACTCGAACGGTACGCGGTGACGATAACCGGCGGCCCGCCGGTCGACATCGATGAAGACCGGCAGAACGTCTTGTCGACCGGTTACGTCGTTCGTCTCAGCGTTGTCACCACGAAGCGACCAGGTCGAACCGGGTCCGTGCGTCCCGAGACTGACGGTGCCGTTCGGACCTCGGTTTCGGCGATTCCGCGCCATGCCATCTCCTCGATCGCGTGTTGGCCGAACACGGCATCTTCGTACATTTCAGTTGTCGCCAGGGTCGCAGGCGTTAAGCCACACCAGCGGCTTTTTCACCCCAACGCCAGCGGTAGTTTCGAGAACCCGTAGATGATCGGGCTGAAGTCGAGGCGAGC
>CAYYSD010000053.1:0-18299 GCA_964474285.1 uncultured Anaerolineaceae bacterium
TCAGCGGCGAGCATCGCGCGCGGCAAGCCCGTGTTCGACCCGGAGTTGCTGGGAAACCTGTACTACACCCAGTACATCCGCTTTTCGCTGACGGTGCCCGCGGCGGGGATGTACAGGCTGTTCGGCCCCGGGGAAGTGCAATCGACGCTGGCACCTATCGCTGCTTCGCTGGGCATCGCGGTGATCGCTTTCGAACTGGCGCGCCGGGCGGGTGGCAATCGCGCAGGACTCATCGCCGCGTTCCTTGCCTGCATCTTCCCGATCAACGTGATCAACTCCACGCAGTTCTTGCCCGATATCATGATGGCGTTCTTCGCCGGCCTGGCGATGCTCTTGTTCCTTTCCGGACTCGAGGCGCAGAGCCGGCGAGACAGGCTTCTGCTCTTCTTCGCGACGGGCGTGGCCTGGGCCATGGCGTTCTACGGGAAGCAGACATCGATCGCGCTGGCGATTCCGTTCGTGGTGCTGGTGGTGTGGCGGCGCAAGTTCTTGCCCGAACTGTTCGCGGGTGTGCCCGGTGCGCTGGCTGTAGTCGGGCTGGTTCAGGTACTGCTCATGAGCCTCGGCGGCGACTTCCTCGACGACATCCGCACGACTGTGCGCGAAGGCCGGGATGTGGACCCCGCGGCGCTGGGGTACACGGACCTCGATTTCAGCTACATCAATGACCTGCTACGCGACCCGATGTTCATCCCGACGACGATCCTGTTTGGCGCCGGGATGTTCGCGATCGTCGCGGCACGTGGCTGGCGTGGGCTGACGAAGGGATACATAGCGGCGCTGGTGACCCTGGTCGCGGGCCAGTACCTTTACTTCGAGTTCCTCATGCGGCTGCCATCGCTCTATTCGTGGTGGAAGGAGCCCCGGTACATCCTCTCCATGCTCATCCCGATGTTTTCGCTGGCTGGTATCGGGCTTTCCGAATGGATCGAGATGATGCGAGGACGGTTCCGGATCGCGGCAGGGGCGTACGTGGTGGGCGGTTTGCTCTTCGCGGCGGCGGTTAGCCTTTACACCGTTCGCAACGACCACGCGTATTGGAGCGTGAACCGGATCGACGCGCTGGCGCAGGAACTGGCGGAGGCCATCGACGACCAGCCGGGTGAAGCACCCGTGTTCACCTGGAACGATGACCTCGCTCGCTACACCAGCTTCCACCTGGGGCTGGATCGAACGACGTTCTATGAGCGCTACCGGAACGAAGGCCTGGTGCGCAACCGCTTCGACGCGACGGGCGGAAGCCTCGTGGAGCCGGGCAGCCTTGTCGTCATCGAAGCGGGGCAAGACGAACCCGGCCTCCCCACAGCTGCCGGCCCGGGATGGACCGTCGTCTGGGAGAAGCCGGGTGTCGTGAAGCTCTACCGTGCGCCGGGGCCTTAGACGCTCTGCGCCTTGCCGCCGGGTGCGCTCACGATGAGCTTGATGAGCGTCTCCATGATGTTGGGCTCGAGGCCTTCGGTGTGACCCTTATCGAGACGCACCACGTCCGCGATGACGCGGCCATTGCGCGCATAGGGATAGACGAAGACCTGCGCTGTCCCGGGCCGGGCCTGGAGGCCCCAGCCCTTCGACGAGTTGCCTTCGCGCAGGCGGTCATAGATCTGGCCCGCTTCCGTGTCGACGACATCGGGGAGCTGTTGGCGAGGTCCGGCGCCATATTTCTCGGCCCAGGGCGATGTTGACGGTAGCTCGACGATCTCGTGTTCGCCGGTCGCGAAGATGAACGAGATGTCGGTGTCGACGGCTACCGCGCGGCCGGGGCGAGGGCCGTCGCCCGGCTGTGGCGGAGGAGGCGAGACGCGTCCCGGAGGGAAGAACGATGCCGGGTGTTCGACCGCGCCGATGCGGCCGCCCGAGAGGCTGAGCCAGCCATCGACGCGCTGCTTGAAGAAGCCGGTATCGAGGAGCCGGTTCGAAGTCATCCCGCCCTGGGAGTGGCCCACCAGCCAGAAGGCGCGGATGTTCTCCTTGCCGTAGCGGTCGAACATGTAGTTCACGATGTACTGGAGGTGCTCGTCATCGGCTTCGCCCACCCAGCGGCGCGAGGGTTCTTTGGTGGCAGCGGACGGGGTCGCGATGACCAGGCGATACTTCTCCTTGAAATCGTGGGCCGGGAAGTAAGCGTGTTGCCAGGACCCGACAGAGCCTCCGCCGTGCAGGCTCAGGATGAAGGTAACCGGCTCGCCGGGCTTGAGGTCGTCGGGGTCGTCGACGTAGAACTTGCGGCCGTTTGTCTCGTCGACCGCGCTGAAGCTGCTCATGGGTGCCTCCGGGTTTGGTGGCGCACATCTTGGGCCGTGATGTGGGGAAACGCCAGCGCCCGAGGCTGGAAGGAGCACGACGCGTTAGCGTGGGACCGACTTGCCGAGCGCGAGGATGCGCGCGCGTTCCTCGGCGGAGAGGTGTTCGCAGGCGTATCGAAGGAGCGTGCGAGGGGCGGTTGGGCCGTGATGTTCGAGAAAGGCGAGCAAGCGTGGAGGGTCGACATCGCCGGCCCAGCGGAGGAGGCCACCAACCACTTTCTGGATGAGGTCCTCCGGGTCGTGGACGAGCAGTTCGGCGAGCCTGAACGTGTCGTCCACCTCCCTGCGACGGACGAAGTGGGCGGTGGCGTACATGGCGATGCGGCGGTCCCAGACGTTTGGCGACGCTGCCAGCTCGTAGAGCACGTCTCGCGGCCGGCTCTGCAGGTAGCCGCCGACGACGTGGTGGGCGCTCAGGTCCACGAGGTCCCAGTTGTTGATGCGGTCGCGCCGGCGCATGTACAGCTCGTAGAGTTCGGCCAGTCGTTCGGGTGGGCACCGGCGGGCCGATGCCGACTTGCCCATGATGCTCAGAGCGCCAGCCCGCACCTCGTGGATGTCGCTTTCGAGGAGCTTGTCGATTTCGGCGATGGGCATCGCAGAGAACTCCGCTGCGATCGAGAAGATGGTGCCCATGCGAATGCCGGCAAACCTGTCCCCGTGGCCATACTCGCCTTCGCCGGACTTGAAGTAGCGCTGGATCTTGCGTAGCTCTTCGTCCGACTGGTGCGCTAACAGCCGTGTGATGAAGGCGTCGGCGGTGAGGTTCATCAATGGTCTGTCTCCAGTTCAGCAGGCTACCGGGCAAGGGTTGCTTCGTCACAGGTGCGCGGTTCATTATGTGCCACCCGTCGCCGGAGGAATGCCGTGGACCTGTTCGACCTGACGGGGCGTATTGCGATCGTGACCGGCGGGAACGGGGGAATCGGTCGCGGCATCGCGCTCGGACTCGCGGCGGCGGGTGCGGACATCGCGATCGCCGCTCGCGACCAGGCGAAGAGCGCGAAGGTGGCTGCCGAGATTGAGGCGCTGGGGCGCCGCTGCGCCATCATCCCGTGCGACGTGCTCAAGCGGGACGACATCGACGCGGCCGTCGCAGCGACGGTTGGCCAACTCGGACACCCGGGCATCCTGGTGAACAACTCCGGCATCGCAAGGGGCGCTCCGCCAGAGTCGTTGAGCGACGAAGACTGGGACGCCGTGGTCGACACCAACCTGAAGGCCTGCTTCCAGTTTGCCCGCGCCACATTCCCGTCGTTTGCGGCGCTCGGGTGGGGAAAGGTCATCAATATCGGCTCGGAGTACTCGCTCTTTGGGGCACCGAACGTCGTTTCGTATTCGGCAAGCAAGGGCGGCGTCGTTCAACTGACGAAGTCGCTCGCTGTTGCATGGGCACGTCATAACGTCCAGGTGAATTGCATCATCCCGGGCTGGATTTCGACGGACATGACGGCGCGCGGGCAGGCGAATCCCGAGTTTTCCGCGCGCATCGTGGGGCGGACCCCGGCGGGACGCTGGGGGGAGCCACGAGAGCTCGGCGGGACGGCTGTGTTCCTGGCGTCGAAAGCGAGCGACTTCGTGACCGGAGTTTCGATTCCTGTCGACGGCGGCTTTGCGGTCGCTTGAGAGTTAGTCGAGGGTAATGAGCGCGGCACCTTCATCGACCACGTCGCCGACAGCGACGTGAATCGCGGTCACGCGTCCTGAGCCGGTGGAGGGCACCGGGGTGAGCATCTTCATGGATTCGATGATCATCACTTCGTCTTCTTCCGCCACCGAATCCCCGATTGCTACCAGGATTTCGCTGACCGTTCCGGGCCATTCGCTAACAATTTGCAAAGGTGTTCCTCCTGTTGGTTCGTGTGGGGTGAAGTATGAGCATCAGGGGCGCATCAACCGCAAGCGAGGGCCAACGTGCGTGCGCAGCAGCACCTGTGCGCGGCGAACGAATTCGACGGTGAGCGGCCGTGTTTCGCGCGGGTCGATGAGGTCGGTGAGGCCGAAGGATTCGGCGCGCAGGAAGGGCGATCGGTCCTTTTCGTGCTTCGCTTCGAGCTCGGCCCGGCGTGCCTCGGGGTCGGGCGCGGCTTCGATTTCGCGGCGATAGGCGGCCCAGACACCGCCCTCGATGGGGATCGAGCCCCATTCCCCGGAAGGCCAGGCATAGACGGGGCCGTGTCCATTGTGGTGGGCGCCAACTGCAACACCGTAGGCCCGGCGGATGATGAAGTTCACCCAGGGAATGGTCGCCTGGTTGACGGCCGCTATGGCGCGCACGCCCTTGCGGAGAGTGCCGGCGCGTTCCGCGTCGACGCCGACCATGAAGCCGGGCTCGTCTTCGAACCCGACGATCGGGAGGTGGAAGGTGTCACAAAGATCCACGAAGCGGGTGATCTTTTCGGCGGTGTCGGAATCCATGGCGCCGCCGTTGAAGCTCGGGTTGTTGCACATGACGCCGACGGGGTAGCCATCGACGCGCGCGAGGCCCGTCGTGAGCGCACGGCCGTAGTGGGTGGTGATTTCAAAGAACGAGCCGGTGTCCACGACGGCGCCGATGAGCTTCTTGGGGTTGAAGGTCTGGCGTCGGTTTCTCGGGATAATCGACAACAGCGATTCATCGCGGCGGTTGGGGTCGTCGGTCGGCGTCACGCGCGGCGGAAGCTCCCAGACGTTCGACGGCAGATAGGAGAGGAATGTGCGGAGCTGGCGCATGGCGTCGGCTTCATCGACCGCGACGTTATCGACGATGCCACTGTAGGCGTGGACCTTCCAGCCACCAAGTTCCTCTTTGGATGGCCGGGAACCGATGGCGCGCTCGACTACCGGCGGGCCGCCGGCAAAGAGGAAGGCAGTATCCCGGAGCATCACCGAGAAGTGTGTCTCGGCGACTCGCGCGGCGACGATACCGGCGCAGGCGCCCATGGCCGCGGCGACGACTGGCACAGTCCCGAGCAGATCTGCGTGGGGAGATGGCGCGCGGCCGGACATCGAGCGCTGGGAATGGCGGCTGGAGTTTGTCTTGACGCTTCCGCCCGCTCCTTCGTGCAGGCGCACGAGCGGAAGGCGCATGTCGCGGGCCAGGTGCTCGATGTAGTATCCCTTGGCGCTGCCACCACCATCTGAAGCGCCGCCGCGGATGCTGGCATCTTCGCCGCCGATGAGGACATCGCGACCGTCGATGCGCGCGGTGCCGATGACGGCGTTCGAAGGCACGATTCGAACGACATTGCCGTCATCGTCGCGCTCGGCCGAGGCGCTGATGGGCCCGATCTCGGTGAAGGTGCCCGGATCGGAGAGCGTGTCAATGCGCTCGCGGATGGTGAGTTCGCCGCGGGCATGCCTGGCGGCGACAGCGACCTCGCCTCCCATGCCGAGGTTGATTTCGCGGCGGCGGTTGATCTCTTCGACTTCGGGTAGCCAGCTCATGGGTGCTCCTTGTGACGGTGGTTGGTCATTCGAGTGCCATGTTCCCGGCGTAGTCGGCGATCTCGTCTTCCGAGAGACCGAGGATGTCGTGGAGCACTTCGAAGGTGTGTTCGCCGATGAGCGGCGCGCGCGTAACGATCGGCGAGTTGTGGCGCGGCTGGATGGGGTTGCCGTGGATGAGGAATTCGCGGCCCGAGGGATGTTCCTGTGCGATGAAATGGTTCGCACCCATGGTTGGGTCTCGATGGATGAGATCCGGCGTGGTTTGCAGGGCGCCTGCCGGGACGCCTGCGGCCTGGAGGAGCTCGGCGACGTCGTGGCGGTCGCGGTTCGCCGTCCACTCTTCAATCGCGGCGTCGATTTGTGCTTCGGCGCTGCGGCGGCCGGCAAGGGTGTTGAAGTCCGGGTTACGAAGTTCGGGGATGCCCGTGGTTTGCGCGAGGGCGCGCCACTGGGCGTCGTCGAGGATCGCGATCGCGCACCACGAATCGTCGCCGGAACAGCGGTAGAAGTTGTGCGGACAGGCGTCGGGGTCGTGGTTTCCGGGCGGCGAAGGCATCTCACCGGTCATGCCATAGTCCACGAAGGCTTCGCCCATGAGCGCGGTCGTGGATTCGAACTGGCTCACTTCGATGAACTGGCCTTCGCCCGTGCGGCGACGGTGTTCAAGGGCAACCATGATCGCGATGGCGGCGTGGTAGGGGTTGGATGAGAAGTCGGCGTATTGATGGCCCCAGGGCAGGGGAGGTTCACCGGGGTTGCCGCTGATGGATTTGAGCCCGGCGAGGCCGACAAAGGTATCACCGAAGCCCCGCCAGTTGCGCTTCGGACCTGTGCTCTGCATCGAAGGCATGTTGACCATGATGATGCCGGGGTTGATGGCGCGTGCGGTTTCGTAGCCGAGGCCCCACTTGTCGAACTGGTCGCCGGCAAGGTTGCAGAGCATCACGTCGGAGATGGCGACGAGTCTCCGCAGCAGTTCGCGGCCGTGTTCGTTGCCGAGGTTGATGGTGCAGGAGAGCTTGCTCGCATTGGCATCGTGAAAATAGCCGCCGGTGTCCGGGTTCGTGTTCGCATCGCCGGGAAGGACGCCGAAGAGTGGAACGCGGTTCGCCCGCCCGATATCCATGCGCAGGCGCGATTCTATCTTAATGACTTCGGCGCCGAAATCAGCGAGCAGGCGCGTGGCCAGGGGGCCGGCGATCAGCCACGACAGATCGAGGATGCGCACCCCTTGCAACGGTCGGCCGGCATCGCCGGTGGCCGAAGGCGGCGGCGAGGGAGGCGAGGCGGACTGGTCGAGGACCTGGGCGTTGTGAGCACCGGGTTCCGGGACTGCGCCACCGAGGCGCATGGGCGTGGCATGGAGGCGTACCGGCGGGCCCGAATCCTTCACCGTGGTGCCGCCCGGAAGGGTCACGTCGACGAAGTACTTGCGCGTCGCGAGGAAGTGGTCGGCGAGCAGGCGTTCCACGTCGTTGATCGGGAGGGCCATGAGGCCTTCGGACTGGATGGTCTCGGTAAGTTCGTCCTGCGTGCCGCCGGCGACGAAGGCTGCCACGGCCTGCCTGGCCACCGGGTCCTGTTGGAAGGCGGCGCCGAGGGTTGCCAGGCGCTCGCGCAGTCCGGGGTCGGCTCCGTGGCGGATGAGGAACTCGACGGTCTCAGCGGCATCGCGCCAGGCGTTGAATGCGTAGTAACCGTCTTTCGCCTCGTAGACGCCGGCGGGGAGCCCGGCGGCGCGCGGAGTGCGCGTGCGTTCGAAGCCGAACTGGTGGTGGAGCGACGGATTGGACATCTGAAAGGAGGTCAGCGCACAGACTCTTTCGGCCGTGATGTCGACGAAGTCGCCGCAGCCGTGATTCCGGGCGCCGCGCAGGGCCAGGAGCGCTCCAAGCGCGGCGGCCAGCCCGGTCATCTGTTCCGACTGGGCGGCGCCGAAGCGTACGGGGCGTTCGTTCCGGTAGCCGTAGTAGCCGACCATCGAACTCATCGCCTGGACGACGATGTCGGGTCCGAGCCAGTGCGCGCGCGGCCCCACGACCCCGAACGGAGTCACCGAGACGACGACGAGGGGCGATTCGCGTTCGATGAGGGAATCAACGTCGAAGCCGGCGCGGGCGAGATGTCCGTTGTCCATCACGATTGTTGCCGAGGCGAGCAGGCGCTGGAAGTCTTCGCGCCCTGCGTCTTCGCCGATATCCAGGGTGACGCTCCGTTTGCCCGCGTTGTAATGGACGAAGTAGGCGCCGGGCCGGGCGAGCACCGGTTCGCGATGCCAGGGCGACCCGCGCCAGCGGTCTCGTGCACCGCCGGGCGGTTCCACGCGGATTACGTCGGCGCCAAAGCCTGCGAGCAAGCGCGGACCGTAGGCCCCCGGGCCGTCGATGAGATCGAGGACGCGCACGCCCTCCAGGACAGCCTGGCTCATATTCAAACCTTCCCGCGGAGGCGCGGATCAAGGACATCGCGCAAGGCGTCGCCGAGGAAGTTGAATGATAGGACGAGCAGGAAGATGGCGGCGCCGGGCGCAAAGACGACCCAGGGAGAGCGCCGGATGTATGCGAATCCCGTGGAGAGCATCGATCCCCAGGTTGCGGTCGGCGGTGTGATGCCGACGCCGAGGAAGCTCAAACCGGCCTCCGCGATGACGGCGAAGCTCATGGCCAGCGAACCGGCCACGATGATCGGTGCGATGGAGTTCGGGGCGACGTGCCGGAACATGACGCGTATGGGGCTGGCGCCGACCGAAAGGGCGGCGATCACATAGTCGCGCTCCTGGACGGAGAGTGCCTGACCACGCATGAGTCGGGCGATGACGGGGGTGTAGCCGATACCGAGGGCGATGGCCACCGTGAGGATGCCTCCGCCGAGCGCTGCCAGTAGCACCAAGGGGAGGATCAGCCCCGGGAGGGCGAGCATTGCATCGACGGTGCGCATCACGAGGAAGTCGGCGAAGCCGCGGAAGTACGCGGCGAAGAGGCCGAGCACGCAGCCGGCGGCGACGGCGATGGCGGCGGCCATGAAGCTCACCTGCAACGAGGCGCGCGCTCCGAAAAGCAGTCTGCTCAACTGGTCCCGCCCGATGGGGTCGGTGCCCAGGGGATGGTCCCAGCTGGGTGTTTCGGCGGTGTACGTGACCAGCGCGTTCGGGTCATAGGGAGCGAAGAGGGGTGCGAGCACTCCGCAGATGACGGTGATGGCCACGAACGTCATGGCGAAGACGGCGAGCTTGATGCCGAGCAACCGGCGCAAGACGGTGCCCTGCTTGAGGAGCGATGGCCTGCCGAAGAGTGTCCGCGCGGGCGGCGCGAGAATGTCGTCCTGTTGCATGCGTCGCTCCTAAGCCAGCCTGATCCGAGGGTCGAGGCGGACGTAGACGACGTCCGAAAGGAGGTTCGCCACCATCGTGAAGAGGGCGACGAACAGGACGATGACCTGCACGGTGGCGAAGTCGGAGACGAGGATGGAATCGATGGTCAGCCGCCCCATGCCGGGGATGGCGAACATGGTTTCCACGATGATGGTGCCGGAGGCCAGGTTGCCGACCTGGAGGCCGGCGACGGTCACGACGGGGAGCATCGCGTTCTTGAGCCCATGACCGAGCACGACGCGCGTGTTGGCCAGGCCCTTGGCCCGCGCGGTGCGGATGTAGTCCTCGTTGAGCACTTCGAGCATCGCGGATCGGGTCTGGCGGACAATGGAGGCCATGAGCCCGGTTGCGAGCGCCACGGTCGGCAGCAAGAGGTGCCGGAAGGCTTCGATCGGATCCTCCGACAATGGCACGAAGCCGCTGGTTGGCAGTGCATGCAGGTAGACGCCGAAGACAATGATGAGCAGCAAGCCCAGGAGGAAGTTCGGGGTCGCGAGCCCGGCGAGGGCGCCGACGGTGATGCCGACATCGAGCCAGCTGTTGCGCCGGACTGCAGACAGAACACCAATCGGGATGCCGATGGCGAGGCCCAGTACCCAGGCAAAGAACGCGAGCTGGAGAGTAGTCGAAAGCCGCTCGCGGATGATCTGCACCACGGGCTGGCGGGAGATGAGTGTGTTCCCCCAGTCTCCCCGGGCGAGGTCCGCAACCCAGACGACGTATTGCACCGGGATGGCCTTATCGACTCCAAGGTCCTTTTCGACGGCCCTTCGCTGTTCGGGACTCAGGCTCCCGGCCTCTTCGCCGAGCAGGGCGGCCACGGGATCGCCGGGGAGGATCCTGAGCACGACGAAGACGATCATGCTCAGGATCACCAAGACGGGAATCATCTCCACCAGGCGCCGGGTGAGGTATCGCCCCATCGGGCTAGGCGTCCTTCAGCGACAGGAATCGCGCGCGGAAGCTCGCACCGGCGGGAGTGTTGGTGAACTCAGGGTCGGTGATGCCCTCCACCGCCGGCCTGGCGAAGACCCAGCGTACGCGGGCGACGATGGGGATCTGCGAGAAGACATTGTCCGCCTGCATCTTGCCGAGATCGAAGACGAGCTTCTCCCGCTCCCTGGCGTCGAGCGTCGCCCGGGCCCTGGATACGAGGTCGTCCATCTGCTTCTGAACCGGATCGGTGGTTGCCCCGCCGGCGTTGTAGAACGCGGTGCTGGTTGAATACAGCGCGAACTGCGCAACCGGGTCGGGCCGCACGCCGGTGCTGAACGCACCGATGTGGTGGGTCTTGTTGGCGAAGAGCGCGTCGAAAATAGCATTGCTTCCGGCCACGTTTTCGAGCGTGACATCGAAGCCGACGGCGTCGAGCATCTGCTTATAGAGCGAGGCTTCGAGTTGTGCGCTGGCTGAAGGCGGCGTGCCGCCGAAGGCGTAGGTGATCTTCACCGGCGATCCACCAGAGGCCGCTGAGACCAGCGCCTTGGCTGCCGCCACGTCGTAGGGATACGGGTCGTAGTCGAGGTACCCATACGTACCCGAGGGCAACATGCTCTTCGCAACCGCTCCCTGGCCCTGGTAGATCGCTTCGAGGATGCGTTTCTTGTCGATTGCGTGGGCGATGGCTTTGCGCAGACGCAGGTCGGTCAATGGCGCTTTGTTCTGGTTCACCGTGAGGAGCGTTGGGCCAACCTGAAAGCTTCGGCCCTGGAACTTCGTGTTCTTGGAGAGCCGCAAGGTGGTGTCGTTGCTGCCGGTGAACCAGATCGCGTCGAGCTCACCAGCTTCGAGGGCGGCGGCCCTGGTCTCGTCCTGGGTGATGGCCCGGTACACGATCTTATCAAGGTACGGCTCTTTATCTTTCGGCCCCCAGAAGTCCGCGTTCTTCTCGAAGGTGAAGTCCGAGCCGGAACGATAGCCGGTGACCTTGTAGGGGCCGGTCATCGCCGGGTTGAGGATCTCTCCATCGCCGAGCTTGTCTACCTGGGCGATGGAGAACGGGATTCCGGGCGCCACCGCAAGCGCCGAGATGAATCCGGCATCGGGTTGGGAAAGATTCATGCGGACGGTCGTTTCGTCCGGGGTGTCGATGCTCTTGATCGTCTCGATGAGCGAGCGATAGCCGAACTTGGTCGCTTTGTTGGCATCAAGCAGGTATTCGAGGTGAGCCTTGACGGCACGAGAATTGAGGGCGGTGCCGTCGTGGAACTTCACGTTTGGGCGGAGCTTGCCGATGTGGGTTGAGGCGTCCGGTGTTTCGGAGCTCGCGAAGAGCGAGAGGTTCGAATCGATGTTGCCATCGGCCTTGACGTAGATGTAGTTGTCGCCGTGCACCAGGAGGAAGGCATTGTCGAAGCCGCTCCGCGAAAGGCGCGGCGTCAGGAAGGCCGGGTCCTGGTGGTATCCGAAGTTGAGCGTGCCGCCCTTTTTGCGGACGACAGGCGTGCTGAGCGGCACGGGCGTGGTGGTTGCGGGCAACCCGCTGCCAGTTCCGCTGTCCGGGCTGTCATCGTCATCGCCGCAACCGGCGAGCGCGAGACCGGCCAATCCGGCGGCGCTCGCTCCCGCGCCTCGAAGGAGATTGCGCCTGTTGATGCGGCGCAGCCAGTAGTTGCTGCCCTCGTTCATGATTCCCCTCCAGAATAAACCCCGCAGTACGCAAGCGGTTGCGCGCGAGGACGCTATCATGTGGGGAGGGTGCAGCGCAAGCGGTTGTGCCGGGTCGCCGGCAACGGCGGGCCAGGCATGGGTGCGCCTAAGATTCCGCGCGGTTACACCGTTCTCATGAGCAACGAGACCTTGCGCCGGATCACGATTGCGGATGTCGCGAAACGGGCAGGCGTAAATGCGTCGACGGTATCGCGGGTTCTGAACGCGCGCGCAAGCGTGAGGGCCGACACACGCGAGCGCATCGAAAGCGCCGCACGAGCCCTCGGCTATTTGCCCAGCCGAACCGCCCGCAGCCTCGCGACTTCGCGCACGTGGACGATTGGTGTGTTGCTGCCTGACATTCAGAACCTGATGCACGTCGAGTTTTTGCGTGGGGCGGAGCACGTCGTACAGCAGTTTGGATACTCACTGGTGGTGACGGACGGGCAGCTGCGCGCGGACATCCAGGCGGCGGCGTTGGAGCGGTTCCTCGAGATGCGTGTCGACGGGCTCATCGTGAGCCGGGCATTCACTCTTTCGCATCTCACGCAGCCGTTCCAGAAGGCCGGGGTTCCGGTGGAACCGATCGAAGTCGCGCTGGGGGCAACGCCTGTACCTGTCGCCGAACGGTGGCGCGGCAGCATGACCGCCTATCGCCGGCTGCTCGGCCTGGGCCACCGGAGCGTCGCGATCTTCGTACACGAACGGGCCGACGCGCCGGAACGCTCTCCGGAGATGCGTGGGCGGATCGATGCGCTGCTTGCTGTGAGCGACGAGTATCCCGGGGGCGAAGTCACCGTGCACCTGGCGCCGGCGAGCGTCGACGCGGACGTCTCGACGCAGTTGGAACGCGTGATGGGCGGCCCGAATCCCCCCACCGCCCTCGTGGCGGGGAACGACTGGATGACGGCGCCCCTGCTGGGCGCGGTCCGGGACGCCGGTCTGGACATCCCGGGCGACGTTTCGTTCCTGACCTACGGCGATTCGCGCTGGGCGGCAGCCTACCGCCCGCCGATCTCTGCGATTCGCTACCACTACTATGAGGAAGGTCAGGTGCTGGCTTCTCGCGTGCTCCGGCGCCTGGGAGAGCCCGCGGACGAAAACCTCGCGCGCCAGTCACTTGCTGTGGACGAGTTCATCGAGCGCGGATCGATGGCGGCGCCGCGGGAAAGGTGAGCGGCAGGCTGGACCCTGTCCCGAGCGTTGCAATCGGTCTACGCTATGGGCGATGAGTGAACTGGGGGCGCGGCTAATCCGTGCCCGCGAAACACGTGGCCTGACGATTGAAGACGCTGAACGGGACACACGCATCTCTCGCCGCTACTTGCAGGCCCTTGAGAGTGAACAATTCGATGTGATTCCTGCGCCCGTCTATGCGCGCGGGTTTCTCCGATCCTATTCGCAATACCTCGGCCTGGATCCGCAGCAGATGCTGCAGCTGTTCCCGCGCGACGACGACCCGGCCTATCCGGCGCCGCCGATGCCGCGGCGGGCTTCGCCCCAGAACCCGATGAGCGCGGTGGGCCCCGCGCGTCCGACGTGGAAGCGGCCGGAGACGCGCTCCGAACAGGAGGCCAGGCCGCGACCAGTGGGACGGCAGGCGGAGCCGCCGCGACCGGCCCAACAACGTGCCCCGCGCCAGGCGCCGCGGGAAGAGCCATTCGAGCCGACGATCGGGATCGACATCGGTGTGCCCGTGCCGGCGCGCCGGATTAAGACCGACCCGGCCGCCCAGACGCGCACGCTGACGATCGCGATCGTGGCGGTCGTGGTCGTCGTGGCCGCGGTGGCGATGGCGCTGCTGATTTCGCGGCTGGGCGGCGACGACACTCCAGGCGGGACTTTGGACGACGACCTGGCCGGCGCCACGAACACCCCCGGGACCCGGGCGACCACGCCCGCGGCGAGCGCGAGCGGCATCGAGACCGTGCCGGGCACGGTGCCGCGGGTGATCGACCTGTCCGTTGAGACGGCGCAACTGGCGTTGACGGAGCACAAGTATACCGTGCGCCGGGTGGAACAAACGTCAACTGCGCCGAAGGGGCGCGTGTTGGACCAATCCCCGGCGGCGGGAAGCGCGCTGCCCGAGGGCCGCGAAGTCACGTTGATCGTGAGTAAAGGACCCTGATGGCAGTTCCGAAGACCTACCACCTGGTGACGCTTGGTTGCCCCAAGAACGACGTCGACAGCGAGCATCTCGAGCGGCTCCTGACTGGAGGCGAGCTGCTGCCGGTGGTGGACGCGGCCGACGCGGACGCGATCATCGTGAACACCTGCGGGTTCATCGAGCAGAGCCAGGCGCAGTCGATGGAGGCAGTGCACGGGCTGGCCGCCAACAAGCGTGAGGGCCAGACGCTCATCGTCGCCGGGTGCATGACGCAGTTGTACGGGGCGAAGGTCAGCGAGGAAGTTCCCGGCATCGACCACGTGTTCGGGGTCGGGCGCTGGCAGGACGTCGCCCGGCTGCTGAGCGTCGACGTCGATGCCGTGTTCGACATCCCCGAAACGGGTGCAAAGGTGAACGGCGCCAGCGCGTACCTCAAAATCAGCGACGGCTGCGACGCGCCATGCACGTTCTGCGTGATCCCGAAGATCAAGGGTGGGCTGCGGTCTGCTCCGGCAGGGCTCCTGGTGAAGGAAGCGCGGCGGCTGGTGGAGGCAGGTGCGAAAGAGCTGGTTCTCGTCGCGCAGGACAGTACAGCATGGGGCGAGGACATGGGCCTGGCGGCGGGCAGCGGGCTTCCGGGCCTCCTGGAGATGCTCTCCGAGGCGGTCGGGCCGGAGGTGTGGTTGCGCCTCATGTACGCCTATCCGACTCGCGTGAGTCCGAAGCTCATCGAAACGATGGCGTGGATTCCTAACGTTCTGCACTACCTGGACGTTCCCTTGCAGCACGGCTCCGAGGAGACGCTTCGCCGGATGAAGCGGCCGCACAACGTGGAGCGAGTGCGAGCGATGGTGCGCGACCTGCGCGCGGCCATGCCGGACCTTGTTTTGCGAACGTCCTTCATCGCGGGCTTCCCGGGGGAAACGGAGGCCGAGTTCCAGGAACTGCTGGACTTCGCTCGCGACATGCGCTTCGATCACGCCGGGTGTTTCACCTATTCGCGGCAACAGTGGACCGGCGCCTTCGAGATGGGGGAGCAGGTGCCGGACGAAGTGAAGCACGAACGGCGCGACCGGTTCATGCGGCAACAGCAGAAGATCGCGGCCAAACAGGCCAGGCGCTTCGCAGGGCGCACGATGAGCATGATCGTCGAGGGCGAAGGGGAAGACGAAGACGGCAAGCCGATCGCGGCCGGGCGAACCTATCGCGAAGCGCCCGAGGTGGACGGTCTCGTGTTCGCGCGAGGCCGGGCGACAGCAGGGGATCGCGTCATGGTGCGGATCGAGCAGGCGGCGGGATACGACCTGTTCGGGCGGATCGTCGCTCGTTGAGGAACCTCAGCAGCAGTCGTCCTTGTAGCCGCAGCGCGGGCAGACGGCGAGCCGCGATCCCTTGATGTCGGGGATGGGGATGTTGCAGCGGGGGCAGAGCTGAAGTGGGATGGTGGACATTGACGGCATTTTCGCCAGCCGGGGCGGGCATGGCAAGTAATTGTTCATCTGCTTGACACATTTAGCAATTGTTGCCTAGGCTGCTCTCGATCCTGGGGTAGCCGGAGGCCCGTCGTGAAACTCACGAGAAACGAACAACGGGCGGTGGTGGCGGAATTCCTGGGCACGATGTTCTTCACGCTTACGAGTTGCGGCGCCGTTGTCGCCGCGTTGGCGGTGGTTGGGGGTCTCGACGGCGCGGCACTCATCGCCATCGCCTTGGGCCACGGACTTGGCATCCTGATCGCCGTGGCTTGGACGGCCGGGATCAGCGGTGGGCACGTCAACCCTGCGGTGACCGTCGCGATGCTTATCTGCAGGAAGGTGGAGTGGCCGGTCGCGCTTCGATACATCGTGGCGCAGTTCGCGGGAGCAGCAGCGGGAGCGGCACTGCTCAAGGTAGCGATTCCGAACGACTTCGAAGGCAAACTCGGCGTCCATGCGCTCTCGGCGCCTGTCGCCCCCGCTGAGGGCCTGCTCCTCGAGATCATGATGACGGCGCTCCTCGTGATGGTGGTTTTCCACACTGCTGTGGGCAGAAAGGGATTGGGCAATACGGCTCCGATGGCGATCGGGTTGGCGGTGCTTCTGATCCACCTGGTAGCGGTGCCGTGGACCGGGGCATCCGTGAACCCCGCGCGCTCGTTCGGACCGGCGCTGGTCGCGAACGAATGGGCCGATTTCTGGGTCTATGCCGCCGGTCCGATTTCTGGCGGGGCGCTCGTGGGAGCCTTCTGGTTGTGGTGGAAGGATTTCGGGGACCCGCTGGATGTGCCGGCGGAACCGCAGACGCAGAGGGTTTAGGCGTCGGGTGCGTGCTGGCGCACCCGGTCGAGGCAGGCCACCCCGCCGCGCAGAGGGCCCCCGCAGCCAATGCGGGGGCCTTCGTGCCCCCCCCGGCCGGAATAGAGCCGTCCGATACGCCGATAGGTCTTCGCGCTGGGGGCCGGATGACCGGAGACGCGAAACGACGATTGCGCGACAATATTGTGAAGGCAGTCACAATATCGGCCCGGAGGGAATCTTGAAAATCAGCCTGGGGCCGCTACCGCGTGCGATTGTCCTGGCGGCCGCGGCAGCGGCAATGACGCTGGGGGCCGCGGCATGTGGGAGTAGCGACGACGACAAGAGCGCGCCGACGACAGCGGCGCCTGCCGGCGCGATCCAGCCGGGGACAAAGGTCGCAGCCGTCCCCGCAGGGGCGCCGCTCATCGACCAGGAGGACTTGAAGTTCAAGCCGAACGAGCTGACGGTGAAGACCGGCGATAAGGTCTACTTCAAGAACAGCGAGACCGCCGTCCACACGGTCACCATCCAGGGCAAGAACATCTCGGGGACGATGGTGCGTAACGACATCATCGAGTGGGCCGCGCCGTCGACGGCCGGAACCTACCGGATCACCTGTGATTACCATCCACAGATGAAGGCGACCCTCACCGTCGAGTAGCTTCGAGGAGACACGATGCGCTCGAGCGTCGTCTCCGCGGGACATGCCCCCGAACCGCCGGGCGCGTCCAACGCGATCCGACGTCGCATATGCAACATTGGCTCTCCAGACGCGGTTCAGTATGACCGCGGGGACCGCTGGCGGAGCTATCGCTCAGCCGATCGGGGCGGGCGGCAAGGCGCGACGACTGAGCGAAATGGAGGGGCGCTACTTGAGGGCGAGCATGCGTTCGAGCGCGACGAGGGCCCACTTGCGGGTCTCGGCGTCGACTTTGATCTCGTTCGTGACTTTGCCCTGGAGCAGCCCTTCGAGCACCCAGGCGATGTAGGCCGGGTGGATGCGATACATGGTGCTGCAGGGGCAGACGACGGGGTCGAGGCAGAAGACCTGCTTGTCCGGGTTGGCGTGGGCCAGGCGGTTTACGAGGTTGATCTCGGTGCCCACACCCCAGGCGGACCCGGCCGGCGATTCACTCACGACCTTGATGATGCGCTCGGTGGAGCCGGATTCGTCGGCGGCCTGGACGACTTCCCACTTCGTTTCCGGGTGGACGATGATCTTCACACCGGGGATTTCGCGGCGAGCCTTTTCAATCTGTTCCACTGAGAAGCGCTGATGGGTGCTGCAGTGGCCCTGCCAGAGGATGACCTTCGCCTTGCGGAGCGCGTCTTCGGTGACACCACCGCCAGGGCGGCGCCAGTTCCAGAGCACCATTTCATCGAGCGGGATGCCCATTTCGTAGCCGGTGTTGCGGCCCAGGTGCTGATCCGGAAAGAAGAGGATCTTGTCGCCGCGTTCAAAGGCGTAGTCGAAGGTGCGCGGGGCGTTGCTGGAAGTGCAGACGATGCCTTCGCGTTCGCCGACGAACGCCTTGAGGCTCGCAGTGCTGTTCATGTAGGTGATGGGAACGACCTTCGCGGAATCGCCGAGGATGGCGGTGATTTCGTCCCAGGCGGCGTAGACATCGTCGGGGTCCGCCATATCGGCCATGGAGCAACCGGCAGCCATGTTGGGCAGCATGACGCGGACCGAAGGGTCGGTGAGGATATCGGCGGATTCGGCCATGAAGTGGACGCCGCAGAACACGACGAACTCCGCGCCCTTGTGGGCGGCGGCGTGCTGGGCGAGTTTGAAGCTGTCGCCGGTGTAATCGGCGTACTTGATGACTTCGTCGCGTTGGTAGTGATGGCCGAGGATGACGAGGCGCTTGCCGAGGAGATTGCGGGCGCGCGTGATGCGCCGGTCGAGGTCTTCAGGCGTTGCGTCGAGGTATGCCCTCGGGATGTCTTGCTGCCAGGAGATGAACGCCGGCTCTTCCGAGAGGGGGCGCGGAGTGAGACTATCGGTCGGACAGGTATCGGGGTTGGTGTAGAGCGCGAGGAGATCTTCCTTCGGCAATGTCAGTGTGGCCATGTAACACCTCCCGGGGAGCCTCGGGGGTTTCCGAGGCGACTTAGTGTAGGTTTAACACTAAGTCCGTAGCTAGAATCTGCCACGCCGAGAG
>CAYYSD010000054.1:0-17996 GCA_964474285.1 uncultured Anaerolineaceae bacterium
CCGGACGCCGCACCTCGCAGCGCCTGCATCTCGCGCACACGCCGCAGGTCCTCAATGGTCGAGGGCAGCAACGTCAGACCAATCGTTACCACGAGGCTGGCGTGGAAGAGGGCAGCCGGCGCCGTTCGCAGCACGCGCACGGGGTTCACCGCTGCGTTGAAGACTCCGAAGGCCACGAAGATCGCCAGGATCGCCAGCCCTCGGTCAAAGTTGTACATCAGCCCTTCGCCGGTCACAGGCCCGCCGAGCCGCAGACCACCCATCCACGAAGGGAAGTCCGGGCCCGGCACGGTGAAGAGCACATGCGAACCAGCGTTCCCGTTGATTGCGGCAACGCCGAGTGAGAACAGCATCACGCCGCCGCCGAAGAACAACATTGCGCGCAGACTCGCCGCGCCCACGTTCGTCTTCGGCGAGAGCGCCGCCACGAGCAGCACCGAGGGCAACACGAGGCCAAGGTAGAGCGGGTTCGTGGCCGCCAACGAGACAGCCATCACCATTACAACCCACGCCATCCAGGCCATCGTGTGCATTCGTTCCTGGTCCTACCTTCGCTTGCTTGCCAGCATCAACGACCCGGCTACCAACAAGAGCACCACTCCGGCAATCGGCGCGAGCCCGGTCTCGCTCGCGCCGGGCCCCGTACCGGAGCCCGTCTGCGGCGCTCCGGGCGGCACGGTCGGAGGCCCCTGCGGCGTGGCGGTCGCGGGTGGCTGCGTTGCAGCCGTCGTTGAAGCCGAAGGCGTCGCCGGCGCCGTAGCCGTCGCCGGTACCGGAGTGTTGACGGGGCGGGTCGGCGTTGCGGTTGGCGTCGTCACCGAGGGCGTCGCCGTGGCCGGCACAGCCGTGGACGTCGCCACTGTTGCAGAGGGGGTCGGTACGTTCGTATCGGCCGGCGGCGGCGTTGCCGAAGGCAGCGATGGTGATGCCCCGCTCGTGAGCGTCGTCGTGACCGCCTCCAGGAATGTCCTCCCCGCCAGCGCAGGAACCACCTGGTTGGTCGCGAACGCCGGGTCAAAGCCAGCAAACGACCCGTTCGCCTGCTGCTGGGAGAGCAGGTACGACACGGGGGTTGCTGTGCCCCTGGTCCACTCTGGTCCTTCTGGATTCTGGCCGAGCGCGAGGATCGCCTGGACCACGAACGCCGTGGAATTCGCGTTCGATTCGCCAAAGCCCCAGCCCCCGTCCGGCAGTTGCTGCCCGTGCAGATAGGCGATCGCGGCCTCCGGAGCGGGCCCTCCGGCGGCCAACAGCGCCTGGATGGCAAGCGCCGTGGTGTCCGCATCGCTGTACCCCCCGAAGCCCCAGCCGCCGTCTGTCTCTTGCATGCTCATCAGGCCCGTCCGCGCCCCGGGGGGCACCGGTTCGCCGGCCGCCGTCAGCGCGATCATCGCGAGCGCGTGGCTGAACGAATCACTGGCGTACACGGAGCCGTTGAATCCGGATCTGACCCGGCCGGCTAGGTCCGTGCCACCTACGTTGTGGGGGTCGATGTTCATGGCGATCGCGGCCATCGCGGCTTTCGCTGCGGCCCCGGTGGTGGTCTGCGTCGCCGCCCGGTCGTGCAGGAAGTCGGCCGGGCTCTTGCCGCCCGTTCGCACCGAGACCGGGTCTATCCCGGCCGCGCGAATCGCGAAGACCGCGTCGAAGGTCTGTCCGTCGCCGAAGCCGCCGAAGCCGCCGTCTGGTTGCTGCGTGGCGCGAATGAACTGGACGCCGCGCGCCACCGCCCCACTCTGGGGCAAGGCCGCGCCGGCGAGGAGCGTGGGAAGTGCGAAGGCGACCGCTGCCGCCAGGAGAAGAAGTCGAATCATCGTTCCTCGAAGCCGTTCAAGAGAGGACTGCCCGCGCCTCCGGGACGCGGCGTTGCCGGGGTCTGCTGCCGCGGGCGGGTTCAACAAAAAACCCGCCTCGGCGGGCGGGTCAGCTCGAATTCATAGCCACGAGCCCGACTCCTTTCGCGCGAAGGATTTCGGAGTGGCGAAGAGCGGGCGACCTGGCTCATTCCGCGCCGTGCGCGGACATCACAGTTGCGGGACAGCGCCGGGTTCTCACCGGCTTCCCCCGGAAGTGCCTTCACGCAGAACGTGGAAGCCTCTTCGCCTATTTGGTTGTCCGCCGAAAGCGTGGACGCACCGCGATGCGGCGTCAAGCCCGGTGCGCGGACCCGAGGCGGACGATGAACGTCGTCCCCCTGCCGGGTGTGGAATCCACGCTGATCTGGCCCCCGTGCGCCTCCACGAGTGATCGGGCGATAGCCAACCCCAACCCTGTGCCGCCGCCCCCGGTGCGCGCCACGTCCGCCCGGTAGAACCGTTCGAAGATCCGCCGCAGCTCTGCAGCCTCGATCCCCACTCCCGTGTCCGTGACGCGGAATTCGCCGCGGTTCCCTTCCCGCGTGCAGGTGACGTGCACCGTCCCGGCCGCAGGTGTGAACTTGATCGCGTTGTCGATCAGGATCGCCACCACCTGGCGAATCCGCTGCCGGTCCCCGTCTACCGTGACGGGCGAGAGCTGCGACACCAGCTCGACCCCACGTGCCTCTGCCACAGGCGCCATGTCGCGGACGACCGAGGCCAGCAATTCGTCAAGTTCGAACGCTTCCCTCACCAGCTCGAGCCGCTGCTCGTCCGCGCGCGCGAGTGTCAGCAGGTCGGTCACCAGCCTCGACATATGCTCGGCTTCATCTGCGATGGCGGCAACCTGGTCGATGTTTTCGTCGATGTCCTGTCCAGGGTGCCGGAGGAGCACCTCGGCGTTCGCCCTCACGACCGCCACCGGCGTCCGCAGCTCGTGGGAAGCGTCGGAAACGAACCGTCGCTGCGTTTCGAGTGCCGCACGGATTGGAGCCAGCGTCCGCCCCGCGATGACGTATCCGCCTGCCGCCGCCAGCGCGAGGCCCGCCACCCCGCCAAGGAAGAGGACGCCCGCAAGGGCTTCCAGCTGCCGGTCCCGAGCGTCCAACGAACGGCCAACGAAAACCGCCACCGCTCCCGAGTCGGGACCGCCTCGCGCCACAGCCAGGCGGTAGCGGTCTTCGTGAACGGAAATCTCCCGGAGTCCCCCTTCGTTCGCGTCCCCTGCCAGATCGACGAGAGGGAAGACGTCCAGTTGAATCTGCCGCGGATTCGCCAAAACCACCCCATCCCTGCCCAGCCATACCGTGAAGATGTCGGTCGGTAACGCCGTCACAGCCGACGGCAGCGGGTCGCCATCGTCGTCGTCGTCGTGGTGCTCCTCATCCTCGTGACCATCTTTTTCGTCGCCGCCGGCACTGTGATCCTCGGAACCACCCGGCGGCACGGCGGTCGCAGGAGGGGCGATGTTGCGCACCTCAGCGAGGGCTTCCTCCAGCGAACGGTCGATATCCGAATCCAGCTGGTGCCGGAGCACCGCGAACGCGCCGGCGCCAAGGCCCGCGAGCACCACGAGCATCGTTGCCGCATACCACGCTGCCAGGCGCAGACGTGCTCGATGGAACATCGTTACGTTGCCCGCAACGCGTATCCGGCGCCTCGCACGGTGCGGATCAGCTTTGGTTCGAAGTCGTGGTCAATCTTGGCCCGCAGATAGTGAATGTACGTGTCCACAACGTTCGACTCGGTGATCGCGTCGAAACTCCAGACCCGGTCCAACAGCTGCGAACGTGTGAGCACCTGCCCCGGGTGCCGCATCAGGGTTTCGAGGAGCGTGAACTCCCGCGTCGTCAGCTCGATTCTCTGGCCTCCGCGAACGGCTTCGCGCGACCGCAGGTCCAGCTCAAGGTCCGCCACACGCAGGACGTCGTCCTGGGAGCCGGTCATGTGCGCCCTCCGGCTCTGCGCGCGCACGCGCGCCAGGAATTCCGAGAGCGCGAACGGCTTCACCAGGTAATCGTCCGCTCCCGCATCGAGTCCTCGCACCCGGTCCGCCACGGAGTCGCGCGCGGTGAGCATCAGGATAGCCGTCGTCGCTCCGTCCCCGCGCAGGCGCCGAGCCACCTCGAATCCGTCCAGCGAAGGCAGCATGACGTCGAGCACCAACAGGTCATACGTCTCCGCCCGTGCCTGCGCCAGCGCGTCCGCGCCGTCCGCCACGACGTCCACGACGTGCCCCTCCTCCGTCAGCACTCGTCGCAAAGCGCTGGACAGCCGGACTTCGTCTTCCACCAGAAGGATGTGCACGAATACATCAGACCAGAAAGTGCGGGTGAATTCATTGGAGTTCTCTCATTTCGGTCTCACGAACGGAGAATCCGCCGGGAACAACACTGGGCCATCTCACCTCTGGAGACGTTGCAATGGATGGAAGACTCGCTTTGTTTGCCGGTGCGGCGTTCGTCGGGGTTCTGCTCGCGGGGGCCGTCGCCCTGGACTCCAGGGCGGACGAACCCGGTCCAGCGGACACCGCGTCGACGGGCGCTTCGGTCCCACTCGATTCGGTCCCTGTGCTGGCGTCCAATCAGTCGTGGCCGGATGACGATGACCATGACGACCATTACGAAGACCGCCGCCACGAGGACGACGATGACGACCACGACGATGACGACCGCCGCGTTGGTGCCCGGCACGATGAGGATGACGACGACTGATGGCTGCCAGGCGATATACCGGGATGAAGGTCACCCTGGCGGTCTCTGCCGCTTCGCTCACCCTTGGGGCGGCGGCGTTCCTCCAAAAGACGGGCGAAACCGCGTCACTTGCCTCTGAACCCATCGCGCCGGCTGTCCCGGGCGTAGCGCAAACAGCGGCCCAGGCGCCGTCCGCGGCCACCTCCTCGCCTACAAAGGTCGCGCAACCGACCGCCAGGAAGAGCCGGGGGTCGTGATATGAAGGACTTCGCGATCGCCCTCGGGTTGCTCGTAGCCAGTATGGCCGGTGGTGTCGCCCTGATGCAGGCGGATACCGGCCAGGCACCCTGGTTCGTGAGTCGCGCCTCGGGGTTGATGTCGTTCGTTCTGCTAACCGGTTCGGTCGTCCTTGGCCTGGTCATGAGCGGGCGCATGGGCGTTCGCACCATCCCACGTCCCCTGGCCTTCTCGCTGCACCAGTTCCTGAGCGTGCTCACGCTTGCCTTCATCGGCGTCCACGCCGGGGCGCTGCTCTTCGATGGCTTCTTGCGCTTCTCGCCCATCGAGATCCTTGTGCCCTTCGCCGCCGGATATGAGCGCCTATGGACCGGACTCGGGGTGCTCAGCGGGTGGTCCGCGGCGGCCGTCACCGCCAGCTTCTGGGCAAAGCGCCGCCTGGGCCATGCGCGCTGGCGCAAACTCCACTACCTTTCGTTCGCCGCATGGGGTGCTTCCCTGGTGCACGGGATGTTCGCCGGCACCGACGCGGCACTTGCACCCGTGCACTGGCTCTACTTCGGCTCGGCCGCTCTTGTTGCCGGACTGCTGGTCTACCGGATCGGTGGACAAGGCACGGCGAAGCCCGCGACGGCGAGGACTCGAAAGCCCCCCGGCATCGCGGGCTCCGCGGCGGCCGACTAACGTGATCGGTGGCGGCGCCACCAGGCGAAGGCTGTTAGCACCAGGAAACTGACCGCCCCCGCGGTAACCACCCTCGCGCGCAACCGCCCGCCGGTGACCGCGTGACTGGTGCCGGCGTCCTCCGGCGAAACAGCGTTCCCGGTCACGGGCGTGAACGACGGCGGGTCACTTGCCGGGAACGAGTCGGCGAGCATCTCATCGAGCTTGTCAGCCTCGTCCCCGGCGTGTGCAGCCCTCGACTTCACCGTCGCCCCGCCTGCCTGCCGCGCCGGTCGTGTGTCGTCGTCGCGTCCCACGTTCTTAGAAGATCCACAGGATGAGGAGGACGACGAGAACCACCGTCAGGATGCCGCCTCCCGACCACGCATAGGCGTGACCGTCTTCGCGCTTGACCGCGTCCTTCAGTGAGCGGCCGGCTTCCCGCGCCCTCTCCACCGTCTCGCCCGACTTCACCTGCATCTTGCCCTTGAGCTGCTGCATCTCGCCCTGCGCCTGCAGGCGTTCGTTGTTCGTGACATCGCCCGCGACCTGCTTTGCCTTGCCTGCGGCCTGGTTGGCGTGGCCCTTGAGTTTCGTGTCCATGCGTGTGCCTCCTCTGGCTTGGTGTGGCGCCGACCCCGCGATTCGGCCGCCATCTGAACTCCACCCTATCCCGCGCCCGGGCCTATCCCTGCAACACGGGCCCCTCCTCGCATCGCAACGCCGCGACAACGTCGTTCGCCTCGCCCTTCATCGCCTTTCGCCCCAATGGCGAGTACCCTTACCGGCATGGACGAACAGCGCGCGCGCACTCGCGTCGTGGTCACGGGCCTCGGCGCCATCACCCCGGCAGGTCAGTCGGTGCAGGAATTCTGGGACAACCTCGTTGCCGGCCGCTCCGGTATCGGTCTCATGACCCTCGCAAACACCGACGGTTTCGCGTGCAAGTTCGCCGGCGAGGTCCGCGACTGGGATCCGCGCAAGTTCATCGAGCATAAATCCGCCCGCCGCATGGCCCGCTTTGCCCAGTTCATGGTCGCCGCGGCCTCGCAGGCCATCGAAGATGCCGGCCTCAACCTCGATGGCGAAGACCGCGACCGCATTGGCGTGCTCATCGGCAATGGCGGCGGCGGCTACCCTGATATCCAGGAGGCCTGCCAGACGCTCTTCGATCGTGGCGGCATGAAGATCGACCCGCTCTACCTGGCGAAGAGCCTCGGCAATATGGCCGCTGCCCAGGTTGCTCTTCAGAACAACCTGCGCGGCTACAACGGCACGATTGTCACTGCCTGCGCCGCCGGCACTCAGGCCATCGGCGAGTCCATGCATCTCATTCGTTCCGGCCGCGCCGATGCGGTCCTTACCGGCGGCTGCGAAGCCGGCATCAGTGAGCTTGGACTTTCGGGCTTCAGCGTCATGCGCGCCCTCACCGGTTACGAGGGAGACCCCACCAAAGCCAGCCGCCCGTTCGACCTCAACCGCGATGGCTTTGTCCCCTGCGAAGGCGCGGGCGCCTTGCTCATCGAGAGCGAAGCCCACGCGAACGCCCGTGGGGCCCGTATCTATGCCGAGGTCGCAGGCTTCGGCTGCACCAGCGACGCCTTCCACGTCGTCGCCCCGCCGGAAGACGGCGAAGGAGCCGCCCGCGCCATGGTCGAAGCCATGCGCGATGCGGGCGTCACCCCCGACGACATCGACTACGTGAACGCCCATGCCACCAGCACCCCGCTGGGCGACACCGCCGAGACGAACGCACTCAAGCGCGTCTTCGGCGAAGGCGCCTATCGCCTTGCCATCAGCGCCACCAAGAGCCTGGTCGGCCACGGTCTCGGCGCCAGCGGCGGGATGGAAGCCATCGCCACCGTGAAGACCATCGAGACGGGAATGATCCACCCCACCATCAACCTGCTTACCCCGGATCCCACCTGCGACCTCGACTACGTGCCCAACACTGCCCGCCGCGCCGATGTCCGCGTTGCCCTCAAGAACAGTTTCGGCTTCGGCGGCCAGAACTCCTGTCTGGTCTTCAAACGCTACGAGGCCTGATTCCCGGCTCGCTGGGCCGTCTCGCTCCCTTCGCACGCCCATCCCGCACATTTCCGAATGGCGTTCGCTTGCGAAGCCGGTTCCGCTCTTTCACAATGACGCCATACACAAGCGTTTAGCGAAAGCAGGTGCCGCATGGCCATCACACTCGGTGACAACGCGCAGGAGGCTTCCTGGCGGAAGACCGTCCGCGACTTCATCAAGAACGAAACTCCCGAGGCGTTCACTCGCGCCGCCGACGGTGACGAAGGCGGCCGAATGATGTTCGCCCGCGGCGCCAACATGATGGGCGCCATGAAGGAATGGCGGCAAAAGATTGTTGATCGCGGCTGGATCGCCCCTGCGTGGCCGAAGAAATACGGTGGCGCCGGCCTCGGCGTCCTCGAGCAGTTCATCCTCAGCGAGGAATTCGCCGAAGCGGGCGTGCCCGGCAACCTCGGCGGCTTCGGCGTCATGATGATCGGCCCGACCATCATCGAGCACGGCACCGAGGAGCAGAAGGAAGAGCACCTCACGAAGATCCTCAAGGGCGAAGTTATCTGGTGCCAGGGCTATAGCGAACCCGGCGCCGGCAGCGATCTCGCCTCCCTCCAGACCCGCGCCGTCCGCGATGGCGACGACTACGTCGTCAACGGCCAGAAGATCTGGACCACCGGCGCCCAGTTCGCCGACATGATGTACATCCTCGTGCGCACGGACCCGGATGCGCCGAAGCACCGCGGCATTACCTACCTCCTGCTCAACATGAAGGACCCCGGCGTCACCGTTCGCCCGCTCACGAACCTCGCCGGGACCCAGGGCTTCAACGAAGTCTTCTTCGAAGATGTCCGCGTTCCCGTGAAGAACCGCATCGGCGAAGAGAACCGCGGTTGGTACGTCGGCACCACCACCCTCGACTTCGAACGGAGTTCCATCGGCAGCGCCGTCGGCGTCCGCAAGCAGCTCGAACGCCTCATGAAGAACGCGAAGGCGGGCAAGGACGGCGCCAGCTTCGAACGCAACCCCAACGTCCGCCGCGAATTCGCGGACCGCTGGATCGAAGCCGAAGTCGCAAAGATGCTCAGCTACCGCGTCGTCAATATGCAGGTTCGCGGCCTCATTCCCAACCACGAAGCGAGCATCTGCAAGATGTACTCCTCGGAACTCGGCCAGCGCATTGCGAATGTCTCGATGCACCTCGTCGGCATGCACGGCAACGTCCGCCATAGCGCCGCCATGGGCTATATGCAGGCCGTCAGCTCCACAATCGCCGGCGGCACGAGCGAAGTGCAGCGCGGCATCGTCGCGACGCGCGGCCTCGGCCTCCCGCGCGGCTAAGTTTCAGCGCGCGGAGAACACCTGCGCCAGCTCGGCAGGCACCGCCGCTTCGAACTGATCGAAGCGGCACGCCTCCGGCGGCTTGTCCTTGCGCCACCGCTTGAACGTGGCAGCGTGCCGGAACCGGTTGCCCTGCAGGTAGTCGAACGTCACTTCGCAGACGAGTTCCGGGCGCAACCGCACCCAGCTCAGGTCTTTGCCGTTCGTCCAGCGGCTCGGCGCCCCCGGTGTGCGTCCCGCTCCGAAGCCCTCTTCTGCGTCCTCACTGAGGTATGGCCGCAGGAACTCCACCAGTGCCTTCTTCTCGTCCGCCTTGAAACTTGACGTGTGCCCGACGTGATGGAACACGCCGTCGTCGCTGTAGAGCCCGAGAAGGAGCGAGCCGACCGACTTGCCCTTTGCTCCGGCGTTCCACCGGAACCCGCCCACCACGCAGTCCGCCGTCCGCAGGTGTTTGATCTTGAGCATGCTGCGCACCCCGGGCTCATACCGCCCGTCCAGCCGCTTGGCGATGACGCCGTCAAACCCGGCGCCTTCGAAACGGTCGAACCAGTCCTTCGCCACCGCGGGGACCGTCGTCGCGGGCGTCATGTAGGCGGGTGGCTTCACGTTGGCGAACAGCTTCTCCATGCGCGCCCGCCGTTCGGAGAACGGAGCCTGGCGCAGGTCCTCATCGCCGTCCGCCAGCAGGTCGAAAGCGACGAAGGACGCGGGCGTCTCCGCCGCGAGCTTGTTCACGCGCGAGGCCGCGGGATGCAGGCGCAGCTGGAGCGTATCGAACTCCAGCCCGTGCGCCCCAAAGATCGCGATTTCGCCGTCCGCGATGAGCGGCCCGGGCAACGCCGCCGCAAGCCCGCGCTCGACTTCCGGGAAGTAGCGGGCGAGCGGCCTCAGGTCGCGGCTCTGGAGGTACACCTGTTCGCCGTCGAAGTAGACGATGCAGCGAAAACCGTCCCACTTCGGCTCGAAGAGCCAGCCACCGCTTTCGGGAATGGACGGCGTGAGTTTGGCCAACATCGGTTCGAGCGGTTGCGAAAACGGGAGTGCCATCGGGCCATTCTACGCGTCGAGCGGCGGATCGCGTGGCCCGCTCGGCACTCCTCGCGTACAATCCCGAACAAATGTACGTAACCGGTCGCCATCCGGCACGGTGCCGTCCGTATGGAACTGGCGCCCGATGACCCTTCGCATGGAGCAGGTCGTTCGCCAGCTGCCCGGCGTCATCGAACGCTACGTCGCGGGCATGACCGCGATGCAAGCGGGACTCGAACGCGCCGCCGGCGCCATGCGCCAGTGGTCCGAGGACGAGACTGCCGGGGACGCCATCATCGATGCGATGATGAAGGACAGCGCCCGCCCCTACGCGCTCAGCCACGGGGAACCGCCCAATGCCGTGTTCGACCCCGCTCCCTTCCAGCCGGCCACCGTCATTGCGGCCGACGGCTCCAGCATCGATCCCGACCGATTCGCCGCCCTTCCCTGCTACGTCATCAACGTCGGCCACGCCGTTCTGCCCTACTCGGTTGGCGGCGAGCCGTCGCTCGGCGGAGCGGCGATTGTTGGTCCCGGATCCGGCCGCGAACCCGACGTAACCGGCGGCGGAGTCAACCTCCTGCGCGATGTTCTCGAACTCGAACGCGGGGTCGAGCTTGCCTGCGAACGCGCGACCGAAGGTCCGATCGTTCTCCTCAGGGACGGCACCCATCTGCCCTGGGATCTCGACTCGCCGCAGATTGACCTCGACACGCGCAATCAGCTGAAGCTGCGCACGCAGGCCGCCTTCGACCGCCTCCGCGACTGCCCTGGAGACGTCTGCGTGGGCGCGTACATCTCCGCTTCCCGCGCGCACGACGTGGTCAACTCGCTGGCCGCGCTCGCGAATGACGAGGGTGTGGCCTGGCCGCTGGCGGATGCGCAGCACTTCATTCGCGCCCTCGCCGACGGTCAGCGGTCGGCCGTCTTCCGCGCCATGAGCCAGAGCAACCGCCGGATCGAGTCGGCATTCAGCGCCGAACAGCAGGCCTGCTTCTTCTACGTCCGCGCCGGAAACGACATCGCCCGCGTCGAGGTCCCCATCTGGGCCGCCACGCCTGATCGAATCGGGCGCCTCCACGCGACCATCGTTGACCAATGCGCCCGTTGCAACGGCTACCCGCGCGTCCTCCAGGAAGCTCACGAACAGGCTGTCATCTCTGGCGCCGATCGCGCACACTTCAGCATCGTGCTGGAGAACGAGGCGGACCGCGCAAAGCTTTCCACGAGCGCGAACAACAAGCAGATGAGCAAGCGCAGGCGAGCGTTGTGAGTGGACCTCCACGGGTCGTCGAGTCGACACTTCGCGGCTTTGTCTGCGCCTACCAGGGCTACGCGGAGGAACCCTTCGCCCTAGGACAGCTCGTGGCAGTGCGCGAAGGTCCTTTCCCCCTCTTCGGCGTCACCGTCGATGTTGCCAGCGGCCCGGAAGACCCTTCTCGCCCGCTCCAGGCACGCGGCGGACCCGGGGAGACCGCAGCCTCGATCATGGCTGGCAACCCCGAGATCCGCATGCTCCTCCGCACCCGTATCACCGTCGTCACCTGCGGCTATGTCGATGGCGAAGCGCCCCGGCCTCATCTGCCACCCTCCCCGGCGCCGCTTCTCGCCGCGGCCGAAGCCGCCTCTGCGACGGAAACCGCCAGCCTGACTGCGGGCGGCGCTTTCCTCGCGCCGCTCATCGCCTCGCCGCTCTGCGACGACGCGGTCATTGCCGCGGCGCTACGGCTGGCGGCCCGCTCGTTCGGCGCCGGGGACCGCGACTTCATGGTCCGCGCCGGGAAGGAGCTCGCCCGGCTCCTCAAGGCTGAGCCTGCCCGCCTCACCAGCATCCTCCGTGGAGTCGCCCAGTGACCGATGCCCAGGACTCGATCGGCGTAGTCGTTGGTGGCTCGCTTACGAAGAGCATTGAGGTGCGCCTGGACCCGGGCCGCGCCGTTTCCCTCGGCCAATACGTCATGGCCCCACTCGACGGCGACGAGGTGATCCTGGGCATGGTCACCGACGTGCTCCTCCGCTCTGCCGAATCCGGCCCCACCGCCTGGCCGCCTCCTGCCGGCGATGACCCCTCGAGCGCGCTCCTGCGGGACGTGCTCCTCGACACCGCCGTCTACACCGCCGCGGAAGTCTCGCCCTACCTCCAGCTCGACCTCCGGACCAACGACAACGGCCGCGCCCGTACCCTGCCGCGCCACTTCGCCCGCGTCTCGCTGGCGGATCAACCCGCGCTCGATGCCGCCTTCGACACTGCGGAGAAGCCCTCGATCAACCTCGGAGTCCCCCTGGGCATGAGCGACGTCAACGTGGGCGTCGACATCGAACGCCTCTTCGAACGCTCGGCGGGCATCTTCGGCAAGAGCGGCACCGGCAAGACGGTCTACGCGCTCCAGTTCCTCAGCGAGCTCATCGAGAGCGGCGCCGGCAAGACCACCGCAAACCAGAAGTCGGTCGCCCTCATCTTCGACATGCACGACGACTACGGCGACCAGCTCAAGTTCGAAGGCGGCAACCGCCGCTCCCTCAAGCAGATCCATCCCAGCGACGTGGCCGTCTACAGCCTTGAACGCGACGCGCGCGGGGTGGAACGGCGCATCCTCATCGGCACGCGCGACATCACGCCGGACGACCTCCGGGTGCTCCAGGCCACCGCCGAGTTCACGCCTGCCGCGATTGAGGCCGCCGAAGTCCTCCATGAGAAGCTTGGCGCTGGCTGGATCGATGCCGTGCTGGCCCAGAGCCCACCCACGGCGCTTTTGCGAAAGGTCGAAGGCGCCGAGGATGGCGACGACGACTGGCCGGCTGTCCTCCGTCCGCTGGATATTCACAGCGGCTCGTTCGCGAACCTGCGTCGCAACCTGCGCGCCATCGCCCGCCGCGAATTCGTCGATTCGGGCGCGGACCAGTTCAGCGGCGACATCCGCCACGTGGTCCAGACGCTCCAGGGCGGGAAGAGCGTCGTCATCCAGTTCGGCCGCTTCGGGCGTGACCTTGGCAGCTACATGCTCGTGGCGAACATGCTTTCCCGGCGGATCTGGGACGCGTACCAGCGCAAGATGACGGACGCGCGCGGTGTCTCCGCCGACGAGCCGAACCAGCTCGTCATCGTCATCGAAGAGGCCCACAAGTTCCTGGACAAGAGCATGGGCGGGCAGAACATCTTCGGCCAGATCGCACGGGAGCTCCGCAAGTACAACGTGACGCTCCTTGTCATCGACCAGCGTCCGAGCCAGATCGATAGCGAAGTCCTCTCCCAGATCGGGACGAAGTTCTGCCTCCAGCTGGATAGCGACGCCGACATCGACGCGCTCGTGGGCGGCATGTCCGGCCGGGCAGGCCTGCGCCAGGTCATCGCTACGCTCGAAAGCCAGCAGCAGGCGCTCGTCTTTGGCCATGCCCTGCCGATGCCCGTCGTGGTCCGCACCCCCACCTACACCGCCGACTGGGCCCCGGGCGCGTCCCTGCGCCAGAAGCTCGGCATCGAGCGCCGCCCAGCGACCCCCGACGGCCTCTTCGGATAAGCCGGACCAGTGACGGTTGGCCACGAGGGCAGGGGCTTGGAAGGAGCGCTCCCGGAGCCGACAGCGGATGTCGCGCGTTATGGCCGCCAGCGCGGCTCGCAGCCAGTGCCGGAAAAACCTTCCAAATCTGATCAAAATGAGCGCGAAACAAAAAATCAGGCCCTTAGGGCCCCGCGTGGCGCAGTCGTGAGAGGTTTGAGGGAAGAACCCGTTCGCGAGAAACAGGTGTGCCATTAGCCGAGTGTGGGCCGCCCGGTAACCAGCTGAAACAGGGTGGCGGCAGCTCCGCCTGGACGCGAAAGGCGCGCACCTGCGTGCGCGCCCCGGGTTGTTGCGAACTGCCGAGAAGGGGCGAACCTACGCCCGCGCGCCTTCCATCTCCGGCTCAGCCAGCACCTGCTTGCCTCGAAGCCGCCGCCAGAACTTGCCGATGTCGTTGTTCTCCCACACGACGAGAATCTGACTGGCAACGGCAATCGAGCTGTAGGTCCCGCTCACGATGCCGACCAGCAGCACCAGCAGGAAGTTCCGGATCGATTCGCCGCCGATGAGCAGCATCGCTGCCACCGTCAGCACCACGACCAGCGAGGTGTTCAGTGATCGGGCGAGCGTGTCCATCATGCTCGCGTTCACGGCCTCTTCGAACGGGATGTACGGATCGTGCGCCACGGTCTCGCGGATGCGATCGAACACCACGATCGTGTCGTGGACCGAGAAGCCGATGACCGTCAGCAGGGCCGTGATGAAGGCGACGTCCACTTCTGTGCCGTTCACCTTCCCGAGCAGCGAGAAGAGCCCGAGGATCATGAAGGCGTCGTGCAGCACGGCCACAATCGCCGCCGTGCCGTACCGGAACGAGTACTTCAACCCCCCGACGGAACGGAAGGCGAACGCGATGTACAGCATGATCGCGATCGACGAGGCGATGACCGCCAGCGTGGCGTTCCGCGCGATTTCGCCAGAAACCGTGCTCGAAACGGTGGAGAAGTCCTTCCGCGCGAAGACTCCGAACCGTTCCTGGAGCTGTGTTTCCAGCTGGTCGATCTCGCCTGGCTGCACGGGGCCTGGCGCCGAACTCAATGGTGGCGCTCCTGCCAGCTCACGGGTCCGAATGAGGAACGTGTTGTCGCCCGCTCCCTGCACGCGCGCCTCGGGATAGCCCAGGTCACCGAGCGCGTTCTTCAGTGCGGCTTGCTCAACCGCCTGCTCCGTGAATTCGAGCGTGAACGACGAGCCCGAGGTGAATTCGATGCCGCGTTCCAGGTGCGGCGGGATGGCCAGCACGATGACGGCCGCGAGGAAGAACGCGAGGGAGAAGCTCAGGTACCACCATCGTTTGCCTGCGAAGTCAATCAATCCGCGATTGCCCATGGCCTAGCTCTCCATCTCTGGTTCGGTGCGGCGTGTGCGCACGGGTCTCGTCGGCGCCGTCTCTTCGGCGTTGAACAGCCAACCCATGCGGGCAAGGCGTGTCCCCACAATCATCTTCAGGAAGGTCCTCGTCACCGTGATCGCGGAGAACATGCTGATCGCGACACCGATGGCGAGCGTCAGGGCGAAGCCCTTCACCAGCGCAGCCCCGAACTGGTCGCCGAACCAGTAGAGGATGAAGCAGGTGATGAAGGTCGAGACGTTCGAATCGCGAATCGATGTCCACGCGCGCCGGAAGCCGATGTCGATGGCGCGGTTGAGCGTATGCCCCCGGCGTAACTCCTCTTTCATACGTTCGAAGATAAGGATGTTCGCATCCACCGCCATGCCGACGGACAGCACGAAGGCGGCGATGCCCGACAGCGTCAGTGTCACCGGCCACAGCTTGAACACCATGAGCGTGACGGCCGTGTAGACCATCAGCGCTCCCGCTGCCACCAGCCCCGGGAGCCGGTAGTAGAGGATCATGAACAGCGCCACGGCCAGCAGGCCGATCTCTCCGGCGTGCACCGACTGGAGGACCGAATCCTCTCCCAGCGACGCGCTCACCTCGCTCGATTGAATCGTCGTCAGGGGGATGGGCAGGGCGCCCGCGTTGAGCTGCTTGGAGAGGTTCGTAGCGGCAGAAAAGCTCTCCTGTCCCGTGATCTGTCCCTGGTCCGTGATCCGGCTCTGGACGACGGCTCGCGAAATCTCCACATCATCCAGGTAGACCAGGAGGTAGCGACGCGGGTCACCCTCGGCGTAGTTGAGCGCCCTGCCCGTGATCTGGCCCATGAGCTGCGCGCCGCGGCTGGTCGTCTCGAAGTTCACGGCATAGGTCGTCCCGCTCTGGGAAGGGTAGGAGTTGTTCTTGATGTACTGGCCGCTCATGACGTAGGTCACGCCGTCGATGATGCCGGTGGCCGGGACGATGTTGCCCTGGTCGTCGCCGACCCGGAACTCGAGGGCCGCAGTCTTGCCGATGAGGTTCTGGGCGTCTTCCAGGCTCAGGCCCGGGACGCTCACCTCCAAACGGTTCCCGCTCGCCTTCGAGATCTCGGCTTCGCTCACGCCGAAGGCGTTCACGCGCCGTTCCAGCACGCCGACCGCCGAATCCAGCGCGTCATCGATGTTGCCCTCGTAGCCTTCGGGTGGGTTCGCTTCCAGCACCAGGCGTGCGCCACCCCGCAGGTCGAGTCCCAGCCGCATCGTTTCGCGTTCCCAGCTGCCGACCTTGATTCCCTTGCCTTCGGGCCAGAAATCGCCCGGCAGGTACGGACCCGGTGTGCTCGGCCAAACAGCCACCACTGAGAACCCGGTCAGAACGACGACGAACAGGAAAAGGAGAATCGTTGATGTACTGCGCACGACTTACGAGGCCTCCCCGGCCGTAGTGGTATGGATAGCGCTGCCGTGCGCATCGTTTTCAGGAAGCGGCTCCAGGGTCGAGAGCCGCCGCTGAATGGCTTCCGTGAGCGCTCGCACACGCACGCCGGGGGCAATCTCCAGGATGATCTCCGTCGGACCGTCCGGCGGCGTAATCACGTCCTTCACTTCGCCGATGAGGCCGCCGGTTGTGACCACTTCATCGCCGATTTGCATCGTCTGCACAGCCTTGCGCTGCGCTTTCTGGTTCTGCAGCACCGGCCGCAGGAGGATGAAATAGAACGCCGCCACCGCCGCGACGGTGTAGAAAATGACACTCCACATGACTGCCATGCGAGGAACTCCTGCCGGGCTGTCTAGCCCGGGGCCGGCCCATCCTTCGCGCTGAGGTCCGCGAGGATGCTGCGCGCCAGCGCAAGCGCGGTTTCCCTGTCCGAAACGGCGCCGTCGAGTTGGGCCCGGCGCACCGATGTTAGGACAGCACCCAGCGTGCGTCCACTTTCGAGCCCGAGCTCCGTCATCAGATCTTCACCGGTGAGCAAGGGCGATTCCGGCTCGTCGAATACTGATATCGAAAGTGACAGCACACGGCTCGCGAATGCGCAGTGGCGGCGGAAGTTTTCCCGCGTATAGCCCGGTCCCTTCGTCGCCATCCCGTCGCACAGGTTGACCAGCAGCAGCGGCAAGACGTGCCCGTCGAGGTCCCGCACGAACCGGCGCACCGCGTGCTCGCTGGGGGGCCAGGTGCGCACCAGCTCCCCCGGCCGGAGGTGATACCGCACCATCCGTGCCACGAAGTCCGTGGCCTCTGGGCCCACTCCGAGTTCCGGAAGGCGCTCGCGCACCATCTCCGACCCGCGTGGTCCGTGCCGGGGAAAGCGAAGCCGCCCATCGATTTGCGCCGCCGTCGCCGGCTTCGCGATGTCGTGCACCAGGCAGGCGAGGCGCGTCAGCTGGGGCAGACCGATTCCATCGATCTCGCGCTCGAGCGACTCATCCACATCCAGCCAGCTCAGGACCTCGCGGAATTCGGCGGTGCCGGGGCCGCCCAGCAGCACCGCGTCGAGCGCCGACACCGCCGCCAGGTTGTGGTCCAGGACCGGGTAGAAGTGCAGCTCCGGCTGCTTGAAGTTGCGGCCCTCTTCGAGCTCCGGCAGCAGCGATGTCAGGCGGCCCTCGCGGTCCATCGCGCCAAGCCGGAGGGCGGCGTCCGGCTGGCCCAGCGTTTCGAAGAGTTCAGCGGCACTGGCCACGGCCCACCTCCCGGTTCTCCGCAGCCACTGCGCATTCGCCCCCGGCGATGTCCCCTGCGGAGGCGCTCAGGCCCGTGGGTGAGCCTTATCGTATTGCACCCGTTTCTGGTCGTCCGTGAGGTGCGTGTAAATCTGGGTGGTGGAGATGCTGGCGTGCCCCAGTGCGTCCTGGACATTACGAAGCGGCATGCCGCCCGAGAGCATGTGCGTCGCATACGTGTGGCGCAGGGTATGCGGCGTGATCGCCTTGTCCAGGTTCGCCTCGCGAGCGTAGTTCTTCAGGATCAGCCAGAAACCCTGGCGCGTCAGCCGCTCTCCGCGGCGGTTCACGAAGAGTGCCGGTTCGCGCCGGTTTCGAACGAGGCGTGGCCGCACGTGGAAGATGTACTGGCGAAGCTCGTCCGTCGGCCGCTGATGAAGCGGGAGCACGCGCTCACGGTCCCCTTTGCCGATGCAGCGCACCGTCACGGGGTCGCTCTCCAGGCCGATATCCGTCAGGTCCAGCGCCACCAGCTCCGAGACGCGAAGGCCCGTGGCGTAGAGAAGCTCGAGCATGGCCTTGTCTCGCCGCGCTTCGGGGGT
>CAYYSD010000055.1:0-17974 GCA_964474285.1 uncultured Anaerolineaceae bacterium
GCCGCCTGCAGCGGATCAAGTTCCAGGAGCACGGGTTCCAACAATGCCTGGCTCGCTTCGCTTCGCGGCTCCGCCCGTCTCGCCACGAGGCGGTCATACACCACGCGCTCGTGGGCCGCGTGCTGGTCGATGAGGTACATCCCGTCCGGCCCTTCGGCCACGACGTAGGTCGATCCCATCTGACCGACCACCCGCAGCAGCGGCAGAACCTCGCGGTGCGGCCGCACGGTCGAGGGCACAGATTCACCGGGCGAAGGCATCGGGAACGACCCCTGCAATGCGGCGGGCGCCCGGAGGGGCGGGGGTGGACCGGGTGCGGGCACATCCGCCGTCGGAATCGCCAGCCGTTCACGAAGCGGTGGCCACGCTGCGGGCGGCGCTCCACTCGACTCGGTCTCCAGCGACCACGCCGCCGGGCCTGCTGCGTCCAGCGCCGCCAGCACCGCATGGCGCACCGCCCGCGCCACCAGCCGCTCATCGCGAAAACGCACTTCCGCCTTTGCCGGGTGCACGTTCACATCGACATCCTCCCCGGGCACGGTCACACGCAGCGCGGCGAACGGGTGCCGGCCGATGGGCAGCTGCGATTGGTAGGCGTCCGCAACGCTGAACACGAGGCTCCGGCTCTGCACCCAGCGTCCGTTGATGAAGATCGAGATCGCCGCCCGGTTCCCGCGGTGAAGCGAAGGAGGACCGGCCAGCCCCTCGATGCGCAGCCCCTCCTCGGCGTGTTCGACGGCGAGCATGCTCTGCGCACTCCCTGCTCCATACACCGCCGCGAACGCGTGCCGCAGCACACCATCCCCGGATGTCGAAAGCGCACGGCGCCCGTTGATCGACATCGCGAACGCGATCCCCGGGTAGGCCAGCGCATAGTGCGACACCAGCACGGAGACCTGCCGCGTCTCCGCCGCCGGCGAGGCCAGGAACTTTCGCCTCGCCGGCAACCGCCCGAACAGTTCACGCACTGCAAACGACGTGCCACCAGGCGCCGGCCGCGCCGCCCGTCGCACCGGCCGGCCGTCGGACAGCACAAGATGGATGCCCACGGGCTCCGAGGCGCTGCGCGTCGTCAGCTCGACATCGCCGGCGGCGGCGATGGACGGCAGCGCTTCACCGCGAAACCCCAGGGTGCGCACCGCCGCCAGGTCGTCGAGACGCGCGATCTTGCTCGTCGCGTGACGTTCGAAGGCCAGCTCGACGTCCTCTGGCTGCATGCCCCGTCCGTCGTCCACCACGCGAATCAGTCTGATTCCGCCGTCCTCGATCTCGATGCTGATGCGCCGCGCACCGGCGTCGATAGCATTGTCCAGCAACTCGCGCACCACCGAGACTGGCCGCTCCACCACTTCGCCGGCGGCAATGCGGGCGGCGACATCCGGCGGCAACACATGGATACGCTGTCTCGCGTCAGTCCCGCGCACGTCGTCGCCGCTGCTCACCGTGCCGCGACACGCGCCGCCGCGCGCAATTCGTACAGCTTCTGGATGGCCTCGATCGGCGTGAGCCCGTCCACATCGAGTTTCGCGAGGTCCGCCTCCAGCGCGGAGGCCCCTCCGAACAACGCTGGCTGGATGCTGGCATGGCCGTTGCCGTGCGCCGCTGGCAGCCCCGCATCCCGCCGCCCGGCCTCGAACTCGGTCAGCAGGTGTTCGGCCCGCGTAACAACGGCCCCCGGCAGCCCTGCCAACCGCGCCACGTGAATACCATACGAACGGTCGCTCGGTCCGGGCACAATCCGGTGTTCGAAGACAACACCGGTTCCTTCTTCGTGCACGGCGACGTGTGCGTTCTTCAGCCGTGGCAACACCTCCGCGAGGCCGGTGAGTTCGTGATAGTGCGTCGCGAACAACGTGCGCGCCGCCACCTCGCTCCGGTTGTGCAGAAACTCCACCACCGCCCGCGCGATCGCCATGCCGTCAAAGGTGCTCGTCCCACGCCCCACCTCGTCCAGGATGACGAGCGACCTCGGCGTCGCCTGGTGCAGGATCTGCGCCGTCTCCACCATCTCCACCATGAACGTCGATTGCCCCGCCGCCAG
This sequence comes from uncultured Anaerolineaceae bacterium, assembly GCA_964474285.1. Taxonomy (GTDB): domain Bacteria; phylum Chloroflexota; class Dehalococcoidia; order Tepidiformales; family Tepidiformaceae; genus JACRBT01. The sequence goes on from CAYYSD010000055.1 coordinate 2,042, forward strand.
GTCATCCGAGGCGCCGATGCGCGTGAAGATGCGGTCGAACAGTGGCAGTTCCGCCGCGCGTGCGGGCACGAACGAACCCGCCTGCGCCATGAGTGCAATCAACGCGACCTGCCTCAGGAACGTGGACTTACCGCTCATGTTCGGGCCCGTGAGCAGCAGCACCTGGCACGTCTCATCGAGCAGGCAGTCGTTCGGGACGAACGCCCCTGGCCCGAGTGCCGCCTCTACGACGGGGTGGCGCCCGCCTGCGATGCGTACCTCTTTCCCGTCGTTGAAGAGCGGCCGCACATACCCGCGCTCGGCCGCGACCTCCGCAAGCCCGAGCACCAGGTCGATCACCGCCACCGCTTCGGCCACCGCCTGGAGCGATGCCAGGTTCGCCGCAAGCGTCTCCACCAGCCGCGAAAACGCCTCCCGTTCCAGCTCCACAAGGCGATCCCGCGCGCCGTTCAGGTTCGACTCGTGTTCTTTGAGCGCTGCCGTGACGTAACGTTCGGCGCCGACCAGCGTCTGCCGCCTCTGGTAGTCGCCCGGCACCGCCGGCGCGTTCGCCGCCGATACCTCGATGTAGTACCCGAACACGCGATTGTGCCCGACCTTCAGCGATCGAATGCCGGTCCGCTCACGCTCCTCCTGTTCGAGCGCCAGCAGGAAGCCGCGCGCATCCCGCGTCATGGCCCGGTTCGTGTCAATCTCAGGGCTGAACCCCGGCCGGATAACACCGCCTTCTTCGAAGCTGTTAGGCGGGTCCGGGTCGAGCGCGGCATCCAGGGCGAGCAACGGCTCCGCCGCGGAGGCGAACCGCGCGTTCGCCTGCGCCAGCAACTCTGCCGGCGCCGACCGTGCGAGGATTGCGCCCACGTCCAGCGTCGCCCGCAGCCCCGTTCGCAGTCCATGCAGGTCACGGGGCGAGGCCGTCCGCGCGCCCACACGTCCGACGACGCGGGCAATGTCCGCCACCCCGCGCAGAACTGCCTGGCACTGCTCCCGTTCGATCGGATGCTCGACCGCCCACGCCACCGCATCGTGGCGGGCCCTCAGTTCCGCGGCGTCGCGCAGCGGGCGCGAAAGCCACTGCCGCAGGAGACGGCTGCCGGGCGCCGTCTTCGCGCGGTCCAACACCTGCAGCAGCGAACGATGCCCCGCTCCCGGCAGCACGTCCAGGTTGCGCAGCGTCCGCGGGTCGATCGCCAGCGTCGATTCGGAAATGAGCGGGCGCACCCGCTGCAGCGCCCCCAACGCCGGCGCGTGAGTCTCGCGCACGTAGGAAAGCACGTGCGCCAGCGCCGCCGCCTGGGCAGGGCCGTCGACCAGTGCCGCGCGTGCGTGCTCGCCGAACTGCCGCGCCAGCTCCGCATCCACGACCGGCTCACCGAGGATCATGCGGCGAACGATCGGGATGGCGATGCCGCCCGGCACATCCTCGTCCACCTCCACCAGGAGCTCCGCGGGCGCGCTGCGGAGCAGTTCGGCAAGGGCGTCTTCCCCGCTCGCAAGCCGCACTTCGCCCGTGGTTATGTCTGCTAACGCGATCGCCGCCTGGTTCTTGCGGGTCACAAACGCCGCCAGGTAGTTCGGCGCCGACGCCTCCAGCTGGTGTTCAGCCGTCACGGTCCCCGCCGTCACGACGCGCACAACATCTCGCGGGACCAGCCCTTTGACGTCCGCCGGGTCCGCCATTTGCTCGCAGATCGCGACCCGGTATCCGCGCCCTACGAGCTTCGCCACATGCCCATCGATGCTGTGGTAGGGCACCCCGGCCAGCGGGACCCGCACGTCCTTGCCCATCGGCTTCGAGGTCAACGTGATCTTGAGTTCGTCCACCACCAGCTTCGCATCGTCATCGAACGTCTCGTAGAAATCACCCAGCCGGAAGAAGAGGATGACGCCCGGGTAGCGCTCCTTCAGCGCGAGGTATTGCTGGCGAATGGGCGTCGACACGCCCCGCATTGTACCCGCACCCGAACGTTTGTGCGCCACAATCCCGCGAACAGGCCACACCGAACACCGAGGCGCGCGCGTAAGCAAGCGCTGAAGGGTCAAGCTCGAACATTGCCCAGAGCGCCACCATCCCCTGCGCAAGAGATCTGACGCACATCGTCACGGGGACCCTGGTTCAGCCCGGCCGCTCGCCTGCGACTGGCTCGCCGAATGGGCGGGACCGAACGCGCTCGATCGAACACTCGATGTTTCGAACGATCCTCGCGAGTGGTTCAACGTCACTCGCCCGGAGATGCGGGCCAAGGCGCTCCATCGCGGTGGCTGCGTCGATTGGGAAGCGGTCAAGCAGCAACCGGATATCTGCTTCATGAAGCCCCACCTTGCCCGTGACTCCCCTCCTGTAGAGCGACGGCAGCGCGAACATCTTCATCAGCAACATGCCCTCTGCGGTCACGCACGGCACTGCCCTGGAACCAAAGCTTCGCGTCTCAATGAAGTCACGCGTCACCCAAGCGAAGAGCCCCTGATCGGTGAAAAGCAGGTCAACCTGCACACCTGCGAAGCACGCGTGGCCAAAGTAGGATTCTTCTGAAATCACGGCGAGCTCTGGGATTCGACCGAGATCTCCGCGCGCGATCAGGATGTCCACGTCGTCGGTGTTCCGCTGCTCGCCGAGTTGCCGCATTGCCAACCCGCCGGCGATCGCAAAGCGAATCCCGCGCTCGTTCAGCAGGTCGATCAGCGCGTTCGCACCGCGATAGATGGCGTCGTACGGAGGCTGCTCCTCGCCCAGCCACTGGCCGCGGCCAAGCGCCGCCCGCGCGAGGATGTCACCGACCTCAGGCACGCGTTCGGAGTCCATCCGCTCCATTGTACCGGCAGGCGCGCCCGCTACCGGTCGACGTACTCCATCGACGCCCACCCGGGAGCGCCCGCAGGCGTCTGGACGTTCAGCCATCGCAGCCCACCCGCATCTGCCGTCTGTCCCAGGTCCTTCAGCAGCACACCATCCGCGAAGCAACCGAGCGACTGCGAAGCCAGGCCCGCCCCCGCGCGCACATTGAGGCAATCGCCGGTATTCACGATGACCGCGAAGTGGTCCATCACTCCTGCGCGCGCAAAGGCCTCGCGATCACCGGGTCCCTTCAGGTCGGCCCACTCAGTAACTGCTCGCCCTTCAAGGTCGATGACGCCGGCCCGGCCGATCGTGGTCGGTGTGACGTGGGAGGAGTCAATCAGGAATACGCCAGCATGAAGTTCGCCCAGGACGTTCACCGAGAACTCGTCCGACCAAAACGCCCGGACAAGGTCGCCTGCACGACTGATCTCCAAAAACCACTTGCGAGAGGCGCCCGCCCGCCCGCCGGTGAAAGCCGTCGCGAATCCTGCTCGGGTGTACTGCCATCTCCCCCGGTCGAGACCGAAAGCCGCGCCGTCGAATCGCCGCCACACGACCGATCCAGATGCATCGATGAAGTCTCCCTCGCTGCTCGTCCACAGCAGATCGCCCTGCGGACTTGCTACGAGGCGCTCGCCTCCCGCCGGCCGCGGAAGGTCCTGGCCCTCCGGGAACACCCACCAGCGCCCGAACCTCTGCGTTCCTTCGCCAGGCGAGAACACAATCGGACCGTTTTCGGCAAAGCCCTGGAGCGTTGCGTTGAACGGCAGGCTCCCGGCAGCACGCCAGGTGATACCCCCGTCGTCCGACAGGTAGAGCAAGTTTTCTGCACCGGGCTGAGCGCTCCCATATCCTCCACAGTAGCCCTGCACACACATGCCAACCGCGACCCGCCCTGTTGGAGCATCGATCGCCAACGTGTACAGCCATCCAGCAGCGTCCAGGTTCTCATCCAGCCGTTCGACGTAGAGGCGACCCGAAAAGGTCCTGTAGGCCCGCCGCACATCTCGCGCCTGGCCTTCGATCGGCACCGAGCCGCCGTAGTAGTAGACGACGATACCCGGTGGCAGCGTGCCGTTCTCGTCAACCACCAACTCGTTGCCTTCGAGAGAACGCGGTGTGGACACCGCTGTAGCGGAGGGGGTGGACAAATTCGTTGGAGGGTCAGATGCAGCAGCCCTGGTGGTGGGGGTCATCGAGAGCTCACCCGGGTCATGCGCTTCGCCTCCGACGATGAGCCAAAAACCCGTCACCATGAAGACCGCACCAACGGTCGCGAGAGCCGTCCAGAGGAGCCTCATGCTTACCGAACGTACGAATCCGCCCCGCGGTTCCCGCCTTAACCCCCCGCGGCCTCCGCCGCGGAAAGCACAGGCAGCCGGTCCCGAATCTCGATGCCGCCCGGCGCCACTTCGCGGCACGCGTCGCAACGGATGCACAGGCCGTCTTCGATGCTGTACGTGCCGCCCTCTTCCGCGATCGCCCCCGTCGGGCAGATGTCCATGGCTTCTGGAAGGGCCGGGTCCGACTGGTTGCGAACGGCGTAACGGATGAAGCCCGGCAGCGAACGCGTCGGGTCCACCTTCGCGTGGATGAGCGAATCGAATTCGCCGGCGAAGTTCTTCATCGCCGTCTTGAACGCCGTTGGCGAAAGCTGGCCGTGTGCGCAGTTCGACCACACCATCGTCTGGACGAGGTCCCCGAGCTTGTCGAGGTCGGTCTCGCGGCCGCCGCCGTTCGCGATGCGCCGCAGGATCTCCACCGCCCGCTGGTTGCCGCCGTGGCAGGTGGTGCAGCGGCCGCACGATTCGTCCTCACAGAACGAGGCCATCCAGAGTACGAGGTCCACGATGCTGGTCTTCGTGTCGAAAAAGCAGATGCCGCCGCCGCCGAGGAACATGCCCCGCTCGCGGAATGGCGCCAGCTGGGCCGGCAGGTCCAGGTCCGAAGCGGCGAGCACGCCCGAAAGCGGTCCGCCCGGCTGAAAGCCTTTCGCCACGCTGCCCTCGAGCATTCCGCCGCCATACTGGTCCAGGTAGCTCCGGATGGTCCCCGAACCGAACGGCACCTCGAAGCACCCCTGCCATTTGATCTGGCCCGAGAGCGAGAACATCTTCGTGCCTTTTTCCGGCTGGGTGGGCGGGTTGACGTCGCACCACCAGGCTGCACCGTTGCGCAGGATCAGCGGCGCGTTCGCGTAGGATTCGACGTTGTTTACGTTCGTCGGCTTGTTCCAGAGGCCTGCCTGCGCCGGGAATGGTGGCTTGATCCGGGGCATCCCGCGGAAGCCGTCGATCGAATTGATGAGCCCGGTTTCATCGCCACAGACGTAGCTGCCGGCCCCCAGGAACGGCACGACATCGAAGTCCCAGCCGAGGCCCAGCACGTTCGTCCCCAGCAAACCCAGCGCTTTCGCCTGCTCCACCGCGATCTTCATGCGTTCGAACGCCAGCGGGTACTCGTGGCGGATGTAGACGTACGCCTCACGCGCCCCCGAGGCACGCGCCGCGATCATCAGCCCTTCGACGATGAGGTGCGGGTCGCCTTCGAGCAGCGTGCGGTTCACCCATGCACCGGGGTCGCCTTCATCGGCGTTGCACACCAGGTACTTCGGCGTCGCCGTGGCCGTGCGCAGGAAGTCCCACTTGCGCCCGACCGGGAAGTTCGCGCCGCCGCGGCCGCCCACGCCGCTGTCGAGCATCTCCTTGATGATGGCCTCATCGGTCATCTCGAGTGCTTTGGCGAAGCCCTCGTAGCCGCCCTGCGCGATGTAGTGCGAGATGTTCTCGGGATCGGTCGTGCCCAGGTTCGCCATCAGGCGGCGCACCTGCCCCTTCATGAAGGGATGGTCCGCAAGGAGGCCGATTTCGGCCGTCGGGTTCCCTTCCACCACGCCCAGCGCGAGTTCGGGCATGTCCCCGCCCTCAACCAGCGTCCGCTGCAGGAACTCCGGCACGCGCTCAGCCGTCACGTTGGCATAGAGCACCGTGCGCGTCCCCGCCCCGCTGCGCACGGAAACCACCGGCTCCGCCCAGCAGAATCCCGTCGACCCGGTAATGCCGATGTCCGCATCCAGCCGCAATCGCGCCACTTCCGACCTGACCGCGTCCAGCGTCTCCTCCGCGCCCCGCGCAAGCGACGATGTGTCGATCGTCACAACGACCTTCGGCTTGCCGTTGGTCTGGTGGTCCGACCACTCCTGCCTGGCCTTGTTGATGATCGCGTTCAACTGGATGTTCATTCGCCGGCCTTCACTTCACGGGCAAGGCGGATGGCGCTCGCCACCGTCAGGTTGCCCACCACTTTGTCGTTCAGCCAGACCTGGGGCGCTTCACTGCAGGTGCCGTTGCATTGCCCGATCCGGATGCTGCAGGCCCCGTCATCGCTCACCCCGCCAAGTGGAAGTTCGAGGGTCTGCTGCATCGCTTCGCGAATGCGATCCCCTCCCCGCAGCCTGCATGTGGGGCCGCTGCACCAGACGATCTCCTTGCGACCCGGCGGTTCCGTGCGGAAGTCGGAATAGAACGACATCGCGCCGAAGATCAGCGCCGCCGTGGTGTTCAGCTGGCGCGCGATGAGTTCTATCGCAGGCCGCGAGACGTAGCCGTAGTGATGCTGAATCTTATGCAGCGCCGGGAGGACGTGGCCCTTGCCGGGCTGGAACTCCGCGACCATTTCCCGGAGGTCCTGGAGGGTGGGCTCAGATGACATGCGCCTCAGCACCTGCTTGTGAAATCGCGCACATCATAGCCGACCCCGCCGTAAGAGGCGCGCGCGCCCGCGTCACGGCCCGGCTTGCAGTTCCCCCCGCCGCCGATCGGCATCCATCATCCGCGCGACCTTCTCGCCGAGCAGCAAACTGTAATTTTGCCCCCGGTCCTCCGGGTACACCTGCGTCGTGTTCGAAAGGTAAAGTCCCGTGATGCCCGTCCGCATCTCAGGCACCTGCCGCGAATAATTCGTGCCGATGACCGGCTGCCCGCCCGGGTCCTTGAACAGCCACTTCTCGCGAATCCACGAACGGTCGAACCGCGGATTCAATCGCCGGATACCCGCAATGTAATGCTCCAACACCTGGTCGGCATCCATCCCCAGCACCTCGTGGTCCGGCGGCACGTAGTTCGAAAGATAGACGACGTGGTTCCCGCCGTAGCGCTCGGGCGGCATGAAGTTCGTGTGCTCCACACACGCCACAAACGGCAGGTCGTCGCCGATGCTGAGCCAGTAATAGTCAGTCAGCTGCCGGTCCAGCGCGAGGATGAGGCACGTCGCCCACTGGTACTTCACCCGGTCCAGCACCTCGACATACTCCGCCGGCAACCCCGGGGCGATGCGGCGGGTCACGATGTTCGGCGTGGTCATCAGCACCTGGTCGAACGCCTGGAACTCCCCGCCAGCGCGGATCCCGGTCACGCGTCCATCTTCGATGACCACCTGCTCCACGTTCGTATTCAGCCGGATGACGCCCCCGCGCGACTGGATCAGGTCCGCCAGCGCCTGGTAATAGCCGCGGAACGAACCTTCCAGGTAGCCCAGCGACTCCTTCGCGCCGCTCCCCTTCCGCGATGCGAAACGCAGGTAAATCTTGCCCCACAGCCAGACCATGCCCACGCGGTCCGCCTCTCCGGCGAACTTTCCCTTGAGCAGCGGCCCCCAAAACGCGGCAAACGCCTTCTTCCCCACGGCGCGTTCCATCCAGGCGCGCGCTGTCACGTCCTCGTATTTCCGCCACTCCTTCTGGCGTCGCAGCCAGATCGCCGCCAGCCCGAGACGTACCCGGCTCGTAAACGGGATCGCTGTGAACTTCACAAGGTCCATCGGCGTCACGAACGGGAAGGCGCGCCCCTTCACGAAATGCGCATTGCGCGGCTCAATCCAGCGCAGCTTTTCGCCAAGCCCGAGCTCTTCGATATAGCGCACCACGGTGGTGTCGTTCGTGAAGATGTGGTGGTAGAAGCACTCCAGGAGCTCGCCGCCCACAGGGAACGTCACCACCTGCCCGCCTACTTCCTCCTTGCCTTCGAAGAGCGTGACCGTGTGGCCCTGTTCCTGGAGCACTTTGGCAGCCGCAAGGCCCGCCACCCCCGCCCCCACAATGCCAACGTTCATGATGTCACCACCTCTTCCGGTCCCGGCGCTTCAACGTGCGTGATGCGGCCGAACGAGATCCCGAAGCCCCACAGAAGAAGAAGCCCGAGTATCGTCGTGGGAATGAGAATCACGGCGTGGGCGATGACCGAATACGCCCCCGCGACCCCTTCCGCCACGCCCGCATCCACCAGCACCAGCTTCGCAGCCCATTCGAACGGTCCCGTGCCGCCGAAGAATGTCGGGATGATGATCGCCAGGTTGGCTGCCGCCAGCAGCAGGCAGTAGTGCCCGAAGCTCACACCGAGGTCAAATCCCTGCCCGATGACCAGGTAAGCGGCCGCTTCGACCGTCCACGCCAGCCCGCTGAGGACCACTACCATGCTCAGCGAGCGCCAGTCGTGCACGGAACGGAGGCTCCCTACCAGGCTGTCGGTGAGCGTCTCCACCCGCGGCTCGAACCGGTCGGGCAGCAGCCGGACCAGCCGGTGCAGTACGCGCCGCGCCCGCACCTCGGAGTGCGTAAGCAGATAGAACCCCGCGAACGCCACGATGAACAATCCGCTCGATGCCCACGCAATGGCACGCAGCCGGCTGTCTTCGAACCCCACAATGGAACCCGAAATCAATAGCATGAGGACCAGCGCACAACCGTCGAACAGTCGCTCTACGGCGATGGTTCCCAACGTGCCAAGCCGCGATACACGCTCGCGTTCGCCGAGCACGTACGCACGCACGAGTTCCCCCGCGCGGGCCGGCAGAAGGTTGTTCGCCATGTACCCGATGATCGCGTAGGGGAAAAGCTGCCATGGCGTCATCGGTTGCACCGTGCGCATCAGCAAGGACCAGCGGGCGCAGCGCACAATGATGGCCAGGAAGAGGACCGCGACGCCCGGGATCAGCCACCAGTAGTTCGCTCCCTGCAACGCGTCCGCGATCTCGCGTGGATGCGTCGCCCGGAGAAAGAGACCCACGAAGACAAGGCTGATGGCGAAGCTCGCCCAGAATCGAATAGAACGGAGCAAGAGCGGCTCCCGGGAATGAATCAGGGAATATCGAAGCGACGCAGCCGGGCGCTGCCGCCCTCGGAGATCCAGAGCTTACCATCGGCCGTCTCTACGAGTCCGTATGGCCGGTTAAGAGGCTCGTCGGCCGGTGCGATCGTCCCGGCCAGCGCCCCTGTGGCCGTGTAAACGCGCACCTGGTTCAGCGACGGCAGGCTCACCGCGACACGACCATCGCGCAACGTCGCCAGGTAGGGCTTGTCGATGGCATCCTGGCCGCCCCACCCTTCGACGGGGAACGAGTTCACGAAACCGCCGTCCGCGCCAAGCACCACCACGCGGCGGTTGTACATGTCCGCCACGTACACTTTTCCGTCCGTTCCCCGCGCCAGCCCGACGGGCTCGTTGAACTGTCCCGATTCAGCCCCCTGCACGCCAAACGCGCGGACGAATTCGCCCTTGAGCGTATAGATGACGATGCGGTCGTTGCCCGTGTCGGTCACCCAGAGCTGGCCCTGCGCGTCGACGATCGCGTCCCGCGGCCCAAACAGGTCAAACGGTCCCGGTGTCTTCGATGTGTCGGGCGGCTGCCCGAACGTCACACCGGTGTCCTTCAGCTCACTATCGAAGATCCGGATTCGCCAGCCAAAGGTGTCGGCCACGATCACACGGCCATCGGGCGCGACGGTCAGGCCCCACGGCTCGGCCTGTTCCGAACCGTCCGCCGGGTTGCGGCGGATGTCCGTAGCGGCGATGAAGTTGCCGGACGCGTCGAACTTCTGGAGCTTCTTACTCGTGCTGTCGATGACGTAGAGGTTGCCCTGCGCATCAACCGCCACGTCTACCGGCGAAGAGAACTGCCCCGGCAACGACCCCAGGCCGCCGAACGACGGCCTGCCCGCGCCATCGACGGTGGGTTTCGGCGGTTCGATAGGTTTGGCCGAGATCATGCCCGTCGCGCGATCGAAGTTCGCCGGGAAGAACGCCCAGCCGTCGATCGAACCACAGCTGTAGCAGCGTTCGAAGCGGTCGTTGGCAGTGGTCAGCGGCTTGTGGTCCCGCCAGTACAACGCCCAGGTATCAAGCCACTCTCCCCGGAAGATACCGGTGCCGATGAGCTTCCAGGCCTCGACGTTCGGCACAAAGTTCGGCACCACTCCGCCAAGCCACGAGTTGGTCCAGAGCCCGCAGTTGCCGCCGCTCGCCAGGCATGGCTGCCCGGGCGCAGTCACGAACCCATACTTGTACGTCTCGTCGAACCACCAGCGGTGGGGGTAGCGCTCAGGCGTCCCGAACTTTGGCGCCGCCGACGCCGCCAGGCGTTCCTGGGTCAGGCGCAGGTTCGCATCGTTCGCAAGGAGCACATCGAAGTCCCCGGCTGGCGGGCCGTTCGTGAAATCGACGTAGCTCACCTGCGTGTAGTTGCGCAGATACCACGCCCACGGCCACGCGAAGGAGTCCTGTGAGTCCACAGCGATCCGAAGGTTATGTCCCTTTCCGGTCGCCTCGGCCAGCTGATCGATGTCGCTCTTGATCCTGGGGATGTACGGCGAACTCTGCGTGTAAACGAGCAGATCCTCCGGCACATCGCCGCGCACGAAGCTCGAAGTGACCATCGTACGAATGGAGAACAGCGAAAGCGCTCCCACGACCGCGACCACCGCCACCGTCGCTGCGCTGGAACGCCCCAGCGGCTTTGCTGCGTACACCACTCCCCCCACGGATATGACAGCCACGGCCGCCCGGATGGCGTGGAACAGAGCGCCGCCCGGGAGGAACGCGATGACGGCCAGCCCGCCCGCGCCAATCACGGCCACGCTCGCGAGGCTCCCCCAGGTGCGCGAGAGCGGTGGCGCGTCCGTCCACGAACGCCACGCCCGGTTGATCGTCCACGCCGCCAGGATGCACGCAGGCAGCGCCAGGTGCGTGTTGAGCCACGGCATCTTTTCGCCGGCGACCGAAAGCGCCACCCACATCCCCACCAGCCAGAAGGCAAGGAAGCGCGAAAAACCGTCCCCACGCGCCACCGCCCACCAGGCCCCCGCCACGCAGAGCAGCAGCGGCAGGAATTCATATGCCGGCATCAGCATGTAGTAGTAGAACCACGGCTGATCACCCCGGACCGCGCCGTGCTGGCTCATCCAGTAGTCCAACGAACCCCACGGACCCGTGCACGCGCCGTTCAGGTTCGTCCAGAACGACGTCATGAGCGTCAGGTAGATCGTCGCGCTGATGCTGACGGCGATCGCCCACGTCTTCGGGCGCCACTGCAGACCGGCGAACGCCGCCAGCGATCCCGAGACCGCAAACAGCCCGCCCATCGCCAGTGCGTCGCGCTGCGGCATCGCCGCCTTGCAAACGAGGCGGCCCTTTTCCACCAGCCCCGCGTCCTCAAGCTGCCCTTTCAGCGCCGGCGTCAGCAGAGGAAGCATCAGCGTCCCAAGAAGCACAAGCAGGTCTCCGGAACGCGGGAAACTGCGCCAGCGCATGCTCTCCTTGGCCGGGCCGAGAAACGGCCAGAGCGCGGCGATGACCCAGCCAACAGGCGCCATCCCCACGATGAAGAGCAGCCGCGGCCAGGTCGGGTCGCCCTCTTCGTCCTCGAACGTCTGCTTCGCCAGCTCCGTTATGAACGCGATGTCCAGGAACACGAGAAAGATCGCCGCAGATACGTAAGTCAGCTCCTTCGAGGTAATCGCGCAGGTCAGGGCAACGGCAAAGCCATACAGCCAGCGGTCCCTCCCATCCTCAACGTACCTCCACATGCAGACGACCATGGCCAGCGTGAAGAAAGCCATGTAGATGTCTTCCCGGAAAAAGCGGCTGTAGTAGACGAGTGTCGGTGAGAACGCGATCAACGCGACGGCGGACAGCGTTCCCACGGCGCCGAGCCGGCTCCGCAGAAAGAGCGGCAGCGCGAGCATCGCCGAACCGAACAGCGCGGCCGAGAGCCGCGACGTGTAATCACTGGCCCCGAAGAGGAAAAACACCAGCCCCTGCACGTGGTAGTAGAAGGGACCATGGAACACGGGATCGTGGCGGTAGTCGCCGTGGGCCAGGCGCCACGACCACTGCGCGTGAATGCTCTCGTCGTGATGCAGCGCCCGCGCCCCCAGGTCCCACGTCCGCAATGCGAACGCGATCGCGAAGATCGCGAGGTACAGCATCAACTCCCAGCTCAACGCGATGCGCAGCGAGAGCAAACGGTCGATCGGTGTGGGCGTGCGAGACGCCGGGAACGCGGCCGTTGGCGAAGTCATGGCTCTCCCGCAGTGTATACGGCCACGGGCTGCGAGCTGATCCCAAGGCTGTTTCGATCGCTTAACCAGCGCAAGACCTTGAGAAAGCCTTCAGGCGGCAGGATCTCGCGCTGGAGCGCCCACTCGCCTTCCAGCACCGAATAGCCATCGGGCGGCGGCAGGTCGAGCGGCCACACCAGCACCGCCGCTCCTTCGATGGGCGCGGTCACCACGCGCACATCGCCGGCGCCGCGGAACGGCCAGGTCGCCTGCCCCACCAGCCGTTCGTGGACGAGAATCGGGCCGCCCCGCTCGTCCGCCAGGTCCACAGCGATGGCGTGCAACTCGCGCGCCTGGAACGGTGAAACCGGGGATGGCAGGGGTTCTTCGACACCGCTCAACCCCACGCCCAACGTCCCCGGCAGCGTAACGAGTGCAGCCAGCGCCAGCGCGGGCGCGAGGATCGTGGGACGCGTCGCCGGGTTGCCCGCGAAAGCCATCGTCGATACCAGTGCCCCCACGAGCAGCAGGGCGACCCTGTACTCGTCGCTGGTGCCGGGGAACCGGTCCAGGCGCGCCCAGTCGAGCATTGATCCCAACGCCATCGCCGCCGCCAGGGCGGCTACCGGCAGCACCACGCGCGGCCAGCGCCAGTCCGCCCCCCACATCGCGCTGATCGCCTCCACCAGCACCGGCCCGAGCAACAGCGAAAGCGGCATGGTCAGCGCGACGAGCGCAACCGGCGAATGTGCGGTCCCGGAAATGAGGTACCACGCCAGCGCCGCGATCGCCCACGCGAGCAGCACGCGCTTCCCCGCGTCGAGATCGCCCGCCCGCCCCGCGCGATACCCCTCGAACGCCAGCGCCGCGACCCCACCCGTGAGAAGCGCCGAACCGTAGAGGAGCCCGAGGCGGAACCCTGTCGCCGTCGACCAGACCTCTTCAAAGCTCTGGCTGAACAGCAGAAGCGGAGGCACGCGAAAGCCGTCGAACCCCAGGCCAAATCGCAGGTTCGCGAAAACCAAACCCACCGCCACGCCTGCCCCGATCTCCGCGACGCGGCGCCCGGGAATGTCCCGCTTCTCGTACAGCGCCAGGCCCCCGGCTGCCACAACGAGCGGCACGGCAATCGGCCCTGAGATCGTCAGCAGTGCCGCTAGCACGGGCCAGGCCCAGCGCGGCGCGTCTGGCCGGACAATGGCAGCGAACAGCCACGCAGTGAGGGCCAGGTCGAACCCCATCGCGGAGGCTGTCGCTCCCAGTGCGATCGACGGCGCGTCGACCGCCAACAGGCCCAACGCCAGCAGCGCGCCCGCTTCGCCCAGTCGGTGCCGGACGGCGAACAGCGCCAGCGGAACCGTAGCCGTGGCGAGGAACGCCAACGACCGCGCCGGGATCTCGGATTCCGTGAACCGCAGGGAGAGCGCGGCGACGGCCTGGAACAGCGTCGGCACGTAGCGATCGTCGCCAATGCCCGCGCGTGCCTGCCACGCGCCCGAAAGGTGGGCGAGCTCCGCTCCACCGACCGGCGCCTGGAACACCGGCCCAAACCGGAGCGCGATGAACACCAGCGCGGCCGCTCCCCAGAGCAGCGCACGCCCACTCACCACCACCACTGCACGCGAGGGCTCTTCGGCCGCAACGGGCTCTTCCATCTCCGAGCGGAAAACGGTCAACGTTCGTTCCCTGCGCCGGGCAGCGCGTAAACCTTCGCCGAGCGGCCGAATCCGTCGTCGCCGGAGTCGAACACCAGGTCGAGGAATGTCTCGAAGCGGGCCATGAGGTCCCCCGGGTAGCGGGACCGCTCGATGCTCCCCACCACCAGGTACCTGGCGCCAACCTTCTTCATCCCGGCGATTGCCTCGGCGCCATCGGTCGCTAGATAGATGCGGTCCACCAGCTCCTGGCGCTCGTTGAGCAGACTGTGAACGCCTGGCGTGTCGCCGCGCCACTGCACTTCGTGGAAGTACCAGCCCACAGGCGTCTCACGGCCCGTGCGCGAGCCTATCCTGCCCGAGTCCGTGTAGTCCGTTCCAGGGTTCGACACAACGGGTTTCCCGCTCGCGTCACGCGTCCAGACCCGTCCCGTGGCTTCGATGATGACGTCTCCCGGCGCCGTTTGTTCGCGCACCCAACGCTGCAAAGCGTATTCGGAGGGGTCACTCCGGGCGAGAAACGCGAGCCCATCGATGGACGAATGTTCGCCGTCGAAGTTGTTCGTCCGGTTGGGGACGGCAAGCAGCGGATACACCAGTCCACCAGCGAGCACGAGTGCCGCCGGAGCGGCCAGCCAGTTCGCGCCGGGCCTCCGCCGCCAGCCCTCACGCGCCGCGACGATGAGGGCCACCGACCCCGCCAACGAAAGCAGCATCCACGCCTGGTAGGTCAGTTTGAAGACCGTGTTCTGGCGCGGGATGAGTCCTCGAAAGACATCCCCGATAAAGAACAGCTCCGCCCCATAGAGCAGGAGCGCGCCCGTCGCGGCGAACCCGAACAGGGGCGCTGCCGCACGCCGCCGTATGGCCAGGGCAACGAAGGCTGTGGCGAACGCCCAGGTCCCCGCACCGTATACGACCAGCGTCACCCAGCCCCCGGCGCCGCGCGCATCCACAGCTTTCGAATACTCGCCCCGGAATCCCGCGAACGCTGCCCATGCAAACACGGGCACAAGCGGCAGCCACAGCGTGTACGAGGCCGACCGCCCGAACAGCGGCCAATCCTGGCGCCGGAAACACCACGCGAACCCAACAAGCGATGCGAGGAGCAGGGGACCGAACTGCAGGAACGCGTGCGCGGGCCGCGTCCCCTCACCGATGTACGGGTAAATACCGTCCGCCTGCGAACTGAACGTGAGGTACCACGGCGTGTAGAGCGCGAACGCCAGGAACGCGACGGGCGCGAGGTAGCCGGCGGTCTGCCGGAGCGCCTCAGGCAGCGCCGACCGCCGCAGGTTTCGCACCAACACCATGATCGCAAACAGCCCACTGAACGTGAGCACGTCCCACGCGTTCTGAAACGCAAGACCGCCGATGACCACCGCCGAGAGCAGGCCATAGAGCGGCTGCTTCCTGTGCGTCCACAGGCTCAACGGCGCGCGCCCGCGTCCCACAGCCAGCGCCAGCCCAATAGCGAGGAACACCAGGGGTATCGCCATCACGTGGGGATGCAGGTCGCCCAGGAGAAAGCTGAAAAACGGGAACTCCGTGATCGTGTCCGGGATGATTCTTGATCCGCGCCACCAGAACCAGTACTCCGTCGGGTACCACTCGGTGGTCCGTGGCGAAAGCGCGCCGGTGTAACAGTTTTCCGTCACACCCGGCGCGCACGGGATCATCCATTCGACCCCGAACAGGCGGAACAGGCCCGAATTCGTGTGACCGTGGGCCGCTGCCCACTCGAAGATGGCCGACAGCGAGCCCACGCCGAGCAGCGTAACCGGCCCAAGGCTGGCCGCACCGATGGCCCAGCGCCTGCCACGAGGTCCAAGGATCCAGCGCGTCAGCGCCGCCGCCAGCGATGCGATGGCCGTCGCTCCGGCCGCGAAGGTGTAGGCCAACCCGAGGTTGTAGCCGACACTCGCCGGCGCACCGGAAGCGCCCGTGAGCACACCGATCTGGAGGTAGCCGAAGTAGTAGTAGCTCGCGCGCTCCCCAGCCAGCCACGGGTCCCTCGGCGGGTAGTCGGGCGATTCGAGTGTCGCGTTCAGGTACAGGAAGTCCATCGGCTGCTCGGTGCCCTGGATTTCCGAGTTGTAAGACCGAAA
>CAYYSD010000056.1:0-9785 GCA_964474285.1 uncultured Anaerolineaceae bacterium
TGGCGACGAAATGACCCGCATCATCTGGCAGTTCATCAAGGACAAGCTGATCCTGCCGTATCTCGACATCGATCTCGAGTACTACGACCTCAGCATCCAGAACCGTGACGCCACCAACGACCAGGTCACCATCGACTCGGCTATCGCGACGCAGAAGCACGGCGTGGCGGTGAAGTGCGCGACGATCACCGCCGACGAAGAGCGGGTGGCAGAGTTCGGCCTCAAAGAGATGTGGAAATCGCCCAACGGCACGATCCGGAACATCCTCGGTGGCGTCGTCTTTCGTGAACCGATCGTGTGTTCGAACATTCCGCGACTGGTGCCCGGCTGGACGAAGCCGATCGTCATCGGCCGCCATGCCCACGGAGACCAGTACCGCGCCACGGACTTCCGCGTTCCTTCAGCGGGAACGGTCAGTATCACGTTCACGCCCGCGGACGGAAGTGCGCCGGTCGTGCGCGAAGTGGCGAAGTTCCAGGGCAGCGGCATCGCCATGGGGATGTACAACTACGACGATTCGATCCGCGATTTTGCGCGCGCCTCGATGCGTTACGCCGTCGATCGTGGTTGGCCCCTCTACCTTTCGACCAAGAACACCATCCTCAAGGCCTATGACGGCCGTTTCAAGGACCTCTTCCAGGAGATCTTCGACGCCGAGTTCGCCGACCAGTTCAAGGCAAAGGGCATCACCTATGAACATCGTCTCATCGACGATATGGTCGCGCAGGTTTTGAAGTGGGAAGGCGGCATCGTGTGGGCCTGCAAGAACTACGACGGCGATGTGCAATCGGACACGGTCGCGCAGGGCTATGGCTCGCTGGGTCTGATGACGTCGGTGCTGCTCACGCCGGATGGCAAGACGGTTGAGGCGGAGGCGGCGCACGGTACGGTGACGCGCCACTACCGCGCCCACCAACGCGGCGAGAAGACGTCGACGAATCCGATTGCGTCGATCTTCGCCTGGACGCGGGGCCTTGCCCATCGCGCCAAGCTCGACAACAACCCCGACCTGGCGAAGTTCGCCACGACGCTCGAGGAAGTGTGCGTGGAAGCTGTCGAGGGTGGTGAGATGACCAAGGACCTGGCCATCCTCATCGACAAGAACGCACCGTTCCTGACCACCGAGGAGTTCCTCGACGCGCTTGATCGGCGGCTCCAGGCGAAGATGGCATAGCCCGGCGCGGCAGATCAGTTCGAAACGGGGGTGGGTCCTGCGACCCGCCCCCTTTGCCTGTCCGTGTGACTTGAGCGACATAATCTTCCCGCACAAAGGTCAAGGACGCGTAGAGTAGCCGCCAGCACCGATCCTTCGCTGCCGGAGAGTCTCGACCTTGGAAGTGTTCAACAAGTTTTTCGTGGACGTCTTGAAGACGAAGTACGCGCTGTTCGAGGGCCGCGCAAGTCGCCAGGAATACTGGATGTTCATCTTGTTCAACGTGGGGATCTCACTCGCGCTATGGATCCTGGCGCTCATCATCGCCCCACTTATTTTCATCCTGGTGCTTTATGGCCTCGCGACCCTGGTGCCCGGAATCGCCATCGGGGTGCGGCGCCTTCACGACGTCGGCATACCCGGGACCTACCTGCTCATCGCGCTCATTCCGCTGGTTGGCGCGCTCTATGTGATCTTCATGTACCTGATCAAGCTGGGCGACACTGGGAGCAACGCGTATGGGGCCCCGCCCGCGGCGTAGCTATTCGCCTTTGAAGACGGCCTGACGCTTCTCGGCGAAAGCGCGAGGACCTTCCTTTGCGTCGTCGGTCTGACCGATGATCCAGCGCATGGTGCCTGCCATGCGCATGGCTTCGGCCGCAGGCATGTCGGCCTGCCTCCGTGTGATTTCGCGCATCGCGCGGACTGCCAGCGGGGCGAAGCCGGCGATGCGCGCGGCCATGCCCTGGGCCGTTTCCATCAGTGTCTCGGCGGGCACCACGCGGCTGACGATGCCGAACCGCAAGGCCGTTGCGGCGTCGATGCGTTCGCCTGTGAACAACATGTCGTTGGCGAAGGCCCGCGGAATGGAGCGCGGCAGCCGCACGGGGGCGCCGGCCAGCGGGAAGAACCCCAGGGTGATCTCCGGCAACCCAAACTGGGCCTGTTCGGACGCGATCAGCAGATCACACGCGAGCGCGATTTCGAAGCCGCCTCCCAGGCAAAACCCGTTGATGGCGCCGATGATCGGCTTCTTCGCGTCATAGTCCGCGAAACCGGATGGCTCGGCCGTCGTGAAGACGCCCGCGGGACCGCTGGAGGCGGCCGGGCCTCCGGCGCGGCTGCGCAGGTCGGCGCCCGCACAGAACGCACGGCCGTTGCCCGTGAGGATCGCCACGCGAATGTCGTCGCGTTCACGGACCTGCCTCAAGGCATCCGAGAGCCCCTGCGAAAGGTCAGGATTGATGGTGTTCAATTGGTCAGGGCGGTTGAGGGTGATCGTCGCGACGCCGTCGACGACGTCAAACAGTACCGCTTGTGTTTCTTCTGGCATGGGTGGGCCTCCGCGCCTCATCGGGCGGGGACAATCTACGTGGAGTTCGTTGTTTGGTGCAACTGACTCCACGAGCGGCGCAGATAGTCCTCCGAGGGCCTGGATCGCCAACCCGCCGAGCGAAGCCAGATCCAGAAGCTGGCTGCGACGCCCACGACTTCGGCGCAGAAGAAGACCACGAGGATGGCGTAGCAGCGAACCAGGACCACGCCCCTGCGCCGGAAGAGGTCGGTGACTGTCAGGAGCGGCAGAACCAGGGGGCTGGCGGCCAAGGGGAACACACAGAGGGCCGTGTAGACGGGCACGCTCACCATTCGCCGTGCGGTCCGCCCAGGGAGCGCATCGGGCTTCGCAATCGCCTTCTCGCCGAACACGGAGGACTGCACAGCACTCACTCCTTGCTGGATGGGTTCAGGCCGCACTGCCGTCGTGCGTTCGTTCTGAGCCGCGTGCTTCCGGCCGTCTGGGGTACACGCCGAAGCGCTGTTCGAGCACCCGTTTGCGGTAGCGGAAGATTTCGTGGACGCGCTTGCGAACGACCGTACGGGCGATGAGATCTCCGATTGGCCCAAATCCGATCGAATAGTAGACAACATCGCGCATCTCGACCCCGCCGGGCACTTCGCGGAAGTGGTGTTCGTGATGCCAGATGCGATACGGCCCACTGCGCTGTTCATCGATGAAGCGAAGTGGCGCCTCTACCTGGGTAATCTCTGTGACCCAGTCGAGCGGCACGTTGAAGAGCGGCCGCACCCTGTACGTCAGGAACAGCCCTGGATACATCTGCGTGGGCGCCTTCGAAGTCATTTGGAACCCGAGCCGGGGTGGGGTGATCGCGTTCAGGTTGGCGGGATTGGAGAAGAACTCCCAGGCGGCCTGGATGTCGATTGGCAGTGATTGGGTCGCTTCGAGCTTGTGGATGCCCACGACAACCTCGTTTCAGCTGGTCAGCTGCCCATGAGTGTACTGTTCATGCTTCAAGTAGGTCAACAGAACTGTGACAAACGTTAGACATCGCCTTTATTGACGGGCGGAAGTGCGCGAGGCTAGACTCCGCCGCGAACCTGACCGGAGGCCTCACATGCAATTCCTTGTGACCTGGACGTTCACCGACACGACCGAAGAAGGAGAGCGTCGCTCGCTCTCGGTCTTTTCGAAGTGGCAACCGCCCGCGGGAGCGAACTTCAAGGAGTTCCACGGCTTCGCGGATGGCAGCGGCGGGTGTGCCATCGTTGAGGTTGACAGCGCAGCCACAATGGCGCGCGCTGTCGCGCCTTTCACCCCCTGGCTCCAATTCACGGTTACCCCGCTGGTGCCGATCCAGGAGTCGGCCGGGATCGCGGCGGAAGCCATCGCGTTCCGCGATAACATTGACTGACCGCCACAGGTGCGTTGGCCGGTCGCTCCGACGACCGGCCCACGTGAAGGCGCGCCCTAGAACTCCATGATGGCGCGGCCCGAGATCTTGCCGGCGGCGAGCATGTCGGTGGCCTCGTTGATCTGGTCCAGCTTGAAACGCGCCGTCACGAGCGCATCCAGGTCAAGATCTCCTTCGTGGAACCAGCGCAGGAACATCGGAAAGTCACGGTCGGGCCGGCATGAGCCGGCGATGCTTCCCACATACTTTTTCTCACGCACGACCAGGTCGGAAGCGTTGAGTTCGACCGGCGTTTGGGGAATGCCCACGACAACCGCCATGCCGCCGGTCCATCGCCCGGTCACGCCCGGGCGCACCGAGGGCAGGATCTGCTCCATCGTCTTGCGCGCTCCGATGCAGTCGAGGGCAAAGTCCACACCGGAGATGGGTTGGCCCATGTTGTCCTTCAGCGTGGCGGATTCCGTGAGGCGCTTGATCTCGGCGATGGGGTCGACTTTGGATGCGTTGACGCCGATGGTTGCGCCGAACTTCCGGGCGAACTCCAGCTTCTCATCATCGAGGTCCACGGCGATGATGGGATCCGCGCCCACGACCTTTGCGGCCACGATCGCCGAGAGTCCGACCCCGCCCACGCCATAGACCGCGACGCTCTGGCCCTTCTTTACGCCGGCGGTGTAGTAGACGGCGCCAGCGCCCGTCATGACCGCGCAACCGATGATCGACGTGACATCGGTGCGGACCGACTTGTCGATCTTCACGACGTACTGTTCGTCTGCGATGGTGTTGTCCGCCCAGGTGAAGACGCCGCCGCGGGCCACTGTGCCGTCGTCCAGGGTCACAGCAGCAGCCTGGGGCGTGCGCGGGTCGTTCTCGCCGTTGCGCGGCACCCACGTGACCATGCAGTGGTCGCCTTCCTTGACGTGGTTGACCTGGCTGCCCTTCGCGACGACGACGCCCGTCGATTCATGACCGAGCACCTGGGCGGCGCCGTTGCGCGGGCGGTGCATCTGGTGGAGCTGGGAATGGCAGATGCCGCTGGCGAATTGCCTGACCACGACCTGGTAGGGGCCCGGGTCAGGGAGCTTCACTTCGTGAATCTGCAGTGGACCCGGTTCGCCGGGGACAACAACAACGCGAGCAGGCGTGGGCATGAATTCCGTCTCCTTGAGTTTGGCGTGGATTCTACGTCATTCCGGCAAACGGGCCCGGGAACGCTTGGCACGCCGCGACACTGCCCGCGTAGAATCGGCGCCATGGCTCCACTACCGCTCGAAGGAATTCGCGTGTGCGATCTCACGTGGATCATCGCAGGGCCGACGGCCACCCGTGTGCTGGCTGACTTCGGCGCCGACGTCATTCGCGTCGAACACCAGCAATCGCTCGACAGTATCCGCCTTGCGCGGCCGGTCGTTGGCGAGAAAAGCACCGGGAACAACTCCGGCTTCTTCAACTACTTCAACCGCAACAAGCGCGGCACGCTGTTGAACGTGCGTCATCCGATGGGAATGGACGTACTCAAGCGCCTGATCGCGAAGAGCGACGTGGTCGTGGAGAACTTCTCGAGCGGTGTGATGGCTTCCTGGGAGCTGGACTATCCGCAGCTCGAAGCGCTTCGCCCAGGCATTATCTACTGCTCGATTTCCGGCTTCGGGCACAGCGGCCGCGACAAGGCGTTCACGACCTGGGGCCCGACGGCCCAGGCCCTTTGCGGACTCACCTACACATCCGGGCTCCCGGGGCAACCGCCGGCGGGCTGGGGCTACAGCTATATGGACCACACGGCCGGTTACGTCGCCGCGACGGCTATCCTGATGGCGCTGCATCACCGCAACAAGACGGGAGAGGGGCAGCACATCGACGTGGCGCAGGTGGAGGCAGGCATCGTGCTCAGCGGGCCCGCCATCCTGGACTACACAGTGAACGGCCGCACCTGGCGCCGGGAAGGCATGCCGCCGGGCAACCGGGCGTGGGAGCCAAAGGTCGCTCCGCACAACATCTTCCGGTGCGCGGGCGTCGATCAGTGGATTGCGATCGATGTCATGAACGATGCCGAGTGGACGGCGCTGGTGATGGCGATGGATGAACCCGCCTGGGCAATGAATGCGGCCTTCGCTACCAACGCCGGGCGGCTCCAACACGAGGACGTGATTGACGCTCAGCTGGCTGCCTGGACGGCGGACAAGGACGCCATGGCGCTCACGGTGCTCCTCCAATCGGCGGGCGTGCGCGCCGGAAAGGTGCAGAAGGCATCCGACCGCTTCGAAACGGACCCGCAGCTCAAGGCGCGCGACTGGTGGTCCCGGATGCGTCACCCCGAATTGGGCGATTGTGACTATGACGGCATTGTGCCGAAGCTGACGGCGACACCGGGAGCGCTGCGGATGGCCTCGCCGGTCATCGGGCAGCACACGGCGGACGTGATGCTCGATGTTGTTGGGCTCACGCCGGAGGAGTACGCAGACCACGAAGAGGCCGGGGTATTCATGTGAGCGGACCACTGGAAGGGCTCCGCGTCGTCGAACTCTGCGGGCCGTTGGGGCAGTACGCGGGCAAGCTGCTCGCGGACATGGGTGCGGACGTGATCAAGGTGGAGCCTCTGTCCGGCTCCGAGGCGCGTTCCATTGGCCCGTTCGTGGCCGACAAGCCCGGACCGAACCGATCGCTGAACTTCTGGTACCACAACACCAACAAACGCTCAGTCGCTCTCGATTTCGAGTCGAACGAGGCCGATCGGGAGCGCCTCCGCGCTCTGATCCACGGCGCCGACATTCTGTTGGAGGACAATGAACCGGGCTGGCTGGGCAAACTCGGGCTCTCGTTCGACCAGATGGCCTCCGCGAACCCGGCGCTGATCATGTGCTCGATCACACCGTTCGGACAGACGGGACCCTGGGCGCACTGGAAGTCGTCCGACATGGTTGGGCTGGCGCTTGGTGGTCCCGTGGCAATGTGCGGCTACAGCGAAAGCGACCTGCCCGGGGCGCCTCCGGTGCGCGGGCACGGCGACCAGGGCTATAACACCGCCTGCCACTTCGCCGTCCACGGCATGCTCGTCGCGCTCTATGCGCGCGACGCAACGGGGCAGGGCCAGTACATCGATTGCTCGATGCACGAGGCGCTTTCGTGCACCGTCGAAGTGGGGATGCCCTACTACCTGTATCTGCGGCAGGACGTGGTGCGCCAGACCGGGCGGCATGCGGCCCTGCTCCCGAGCGAACCGATCACCTTCCTTGCGGCCGATGGCAAACATCTGTTGCTGTATGGCGTCGGCCGGGACAGCTCGACCTGGCCGCGGGTGAAAGCCTGGATGCAGTCCCTGGGATATGGCCCTCAGTTCGATGAACCACGCTTCGCCGACCCGGCTGCTCGCCAGCCCGGGCGGGGTTCGCAGGAGGCGAAGGAGATCCTCCAGGAGATGGGGCGCATGATCTCCGAGTTGCCGGCCGAGGACATCTATCGGGGCGGCCAGGAGCGGCGACAGGCATGGGGCGTGATTCGAACGCCGGAGGAGACGCTCCAGGACCCGCATTGGCACGACCGCGGCTTCTTTGCCGGCGTGACCGGCGAGGATGTGCCGGAGCCGGTGCTCATGCCCGGTGCTCCGTATGTGCTGAACAAGACTCCGTGGGAACTGCGCCGGCCAGCCCCGAAGCTCGGCGAGCACACCGCCGAGGTGCTTGCAGAGCTGAATCTGACATAATCCTTTCGAAGCGAAACACGGTTTTCATGGCCGGGTAACCGTCCGTTCATCTGGGCAGGCGACACTGCGGCACGACCGGAGGACGTTCCCCTTCGTCTTCCGGTGGTCCAGTAGCCGGTCCCTCTTCCCCTCCGGGACCTCTGCTTGCGGTGGGCCGCCACGCTGTCCCGGCGGCCCACCGTCGAATCCCTCTGATGTGTCCGAAACCCCATGTTCACCGATGCGCAATCGTCCCGACATGTGGCGGCCTCACGATTGCGCCAGCCTGCAACCGGAGCTGCGCCATGCCGACGCCACTTTTCCCGCGTACCAGCACTCTTTGCGAGACGGTTCGCACGCACCCCGGGTCCTTGTGCCGCCTTCGCCCCCTCGGCGTCACTGGAGACGACCTCGAGCTGCGACTGGCGGATGTCGCGCGCCGTGTTGGCGTCTCCGTCGCCCGGCTCTCGGAAGTGGTCGCAGTGCAGTAGACGCCCCTTCGGCCCGCGCGTTTGGGGTCGACAGCCCCGTTCGCCCGGGCCACGTCGCCGCTCGCCTCCTGTACATCTGTTCTATACTGGGATTACCACCATCGCGGGGAGGCCGCGTGCTCTACGGGAAATGGCGTCCGCGCGGCTTCGAAGAAGTCTTCGGCCAGGAACACATCGTCACGACACTGCGAAACGCCCTGGCGAGCGGCAATGTCGCGCACGCCTACCTCTTCAGCGGTCCCCGTGGCACGGGCAAAACGACCACGGCGCGCATCCTGGCGCGGGCGCTCAACTGTCTGAACCCGAAGAATGGCGACCCCTGCAACGAATGCCAGGCATGCATTGCCATCGCCAACGGTTCCGCGCTGGACCTCATTGAGATGGATGCCGCCAGCAACCGCGGCATCGAGGACGTCCGGGAGCTGCGCGACAAGATCGCCTTTGCCCCCAGTGACCTCACGAAGAAGATTTACCTGCTGGACGAAGTCCACATGCTCACCACGGGCGCGTTCAATGCGCTTCTGAAGACGCTGGAGGAGCCGCCCCCGCACGCGGTCTTCATCCTCGCCACCACGGAGTTTCACCAGGTGCCGGCCACGATCGTTTCCCGCTGCCAGCGCTACGATTTTCAGCGTATTCGCAACGACGCCATCCTCCCCCGCCTGAAGCAAATCTGTGAGGGGGAAGGCTTCCATCTCAGCGACGAAGGGCTCATGGCGATCGCGGTCCAGTCGCGTGGGGGCCTCCGCGACGCAATCACACTGCTCGAACAGGTGGTGGCGCAATACGGCTCCGAGCCAGCCACGGACGACGTGTTGGTCGCTCTCGGTCTTGTGCAGGATTCGCGGAGCCTCCGCCTGGCGCAGGCGATTGTCGACGAAGACCTGGGGAGTGCGCTCTCCATCGCGGGCGAGGTGGCGGACGACGGCGTCGACATGGCGCGTTTCACACGGGCCACGGTGGACATTCTCCGCGACGTGCTGCTGCAGGTGGTGCGGGGCGTCAACGCCGGCGGGGCCCACGGAGCAGTCGTGGCCGCGGCGATGGACCGCGGGCGGGGTCCCCGGCCGCTCACGGCAGCCATTGCCGAACTTGCAAAGGCAGACTTCCGGCTTGATCCCGGCAACCCCGTGCCCCTCGAGGTCGCCTGCGCAAACGCACTCCTTCCGCCGATCGCATCCGCTGTTGCTGCCCTGCCCGAGGGCGCCGCCTCCGGGGAAGGGCAGGGTAACCGGCAGCCCGCCCGAGGCCGCGCAGGGGACGCCCCGGCGACGATTCCGCCGGACACACCGCTTTCGCGCGAAGAGCGGTTCATGCGCGAGCTGTACAATCGCTGCAAGATCGTCGATGTGAGAGCTTCCGCATGGCTGAACGGCTCGTGCGAAGTGGTCTCGATGGATGGCGACGAATTGGAGCTCGGATTCTATAGCCCGGTGCACATGAACAAGGTCGCCACGGATTGCCGCGCGCTCGTCGAAGAGCATGCGGCGGCGCTGCTCGGGCGGCCGGTGCTGCTCAAGGTGAAGCTGGTACAGAAAGCCGCGGCGCCTCGCCGGCTGCCGCGCGGCGGACATCTCGTTGAAGCGGCTCGCGCGCTCGGTGCGACGCCGGTGGGGAAGGATAGCGACTGATGGCAAAGAGTAGCGGCCGCAACCGGTATCTCCGGCGCGCGGGTGGTGGCGGGGGTCTGCCCGGCATGGGAGCGATGGCCGGCGGCGGTGGCGGAAATGCCCTCGCCCAGGCACAGGCAA
>CAYYSD010000056.1:9795-17507 GCA_964474285.1 uncultured Anaerolineaceae bacterium
GAACGTCGAAGGCAGCGCCGGTGGCGGCGCGGTGCGGATCACCATGTCCGGCGAACAGAAGGTCGTGGGCATCAAGATTGAGCCGGATGTCGTCGACCCTGAAGACGTCGAAATGCTCCAGGATCTCATTATGGCGGCGATCGCCGACGCTTCCGAAAAGGCCAACGACCTTCAGTCGCAGTCTCTTGGCGCGATTACCGGTGGCTTGAATATTCCCGGCCTCGGACTCGGCTGAGAGCGGTGCCCGAAGGCTTCGGTTCGACGCCCGACCCAATCGCCCGGTTGATTGATGCGTTCCATCGGCTGCCAGGCATCGGGCCAAAGTCCGCCCAGAGGCTTGCCTACCATGTCCTTCGCATGCCGGAACCGGAAGCGGAGGCGCTCGCAAACGCGATCATGGACGTGAAGCGCCGTATCGCCCTGTGTTCGACCTGCTTCAACATCACCGAAAGCGACCCCTGCAACTATTGTGTGAGCGAGCGCCGCGACCCGACCCTGGTGTGCGTGGTAGAGCAGCCGCTGGACATCCTCGCCATCGAGCGGACCGGCTTCCGCGGGCGCTACCACGTGCTTCACGGGGTCCTCAATCCCATGGACGGCATTGGCCCCGACGACCTGCGCATTCGTGAGCTTCTCACCCGGTTGGGCGATCAGCAGGTCGTCGAAGTGATCATGGCAACGAACCCAAGCCTTGAAGGCGAAGCGACGGCGATGTTCGTCCAACGCCTGATCGGGCCACTCGGGGTGCGTGTGACGCGGCTCGCCCGCGGCCTGCCGAGTGGTGCGGACCTCGAATACACTGACGACGTGACTCTCTCGCGCGCGTTCGAAGGACGCCAGGAGATCCGGTAATGGCCGAACGGCCGCGAGTCTACAAGACAGAGGGCATCATCCTGCGGCGCCGCAACGTCGGTGAGGCCGATTCGATTTTCACCGTGCTCTCCCCGCGCGAAGGCAAGTTCGATGCGGTAGCCCGTGGCGTGCGAAAGGCTCGCAGCCACATGCGCGGCCATCTTGAGCCTCTCACGCACGCCAACCTCATGATTGCCCAGGGCCGGTCGCTCGACGTCTTCACGCAGGCGCAGACGGTCGAGCCGTACCTGGCGCTGAGGGAAGACCTCGACCGCAGCGCCGTCGCCATCTATGCGGCGGAGCTCGTGGACCGTTTCCTGGAAGAGCGCGAGCCGGCCGTCAGCGTCTTTACTCTTCTCGCGGACCTCTTCCACTCGCTGGATTGTGGGGCGCCGGTACACGTCCTGCGGTTCTTCGAACTGCACCTGCTTTCCATCGCCGGGTACGAAGTGCAGGTCGAACGGTGCGCGGTCTGCGGCGCGCGCCTGGAACCCGAACCGGCGCTGCTTTCAGGGGCAGCTGGAGGCCTGGTCTGCTATGCCTGCCGTGGCGCAGCCGGGGCGGGCCGGCTTGTTTCGGTGCAGGCCATCAAGGTGCTTCGGTTCGCTCGAACTGCGTCGTTCACGCAGTTCGCGAATCTGCGCATGGACGACTCGCTCACGGCGGAACTCCAGCGGGGGCTGCACGATTTCATCGTGCACGTCCTCGAAGCGGAGACGCGGTCGGGAAAATATGTCGACGCGGTTTCGGCTTTACCGGCGCGATCATCGCCAGCGGAGCGTCCCGGTATACAATGATCAGCACGAATCCTGACAGGTGGGTGGCGATGCCCCTCTACGAATACTACTGCCAGCCGTGCAACGGCATCTTTGAAGAACTCCGGCCGATCCGCGAAGCGACTGAGCCCGTGCCCTGCCCCGAGTGCTACAAGGACGCCAGGCGCATCATGCCCACGTCCTTCTCCGCGTTCACGTTCCGGGATGGGTATCCGCGACGGATTCCCGACGACGGGAAGTTCTACCACCTCGGCCAGAAAGTCTCGAAGCTCTCCACTGGCGGCGCGCCGAACGAGCACCCGGAGATCAATAAGCCGCAGCCGAAGCGCCGCCGAACCAAGGCGGAGCGGGATGAGATTCGCGATATGCTGCAGCACGCGCGGCGCGGGGAACTGACGGACCTCTACGGGAACCAGATTCGCCCGGAAGAAGTTGCCAGGGGCTACGACGAAGGCCGCCACTTCCGCAAGTCGCACGCCGGGTACTTCGATCCGAAGGATCCGAACCTGGCGCCCCTCCCCAAGTAGGCTCGGCGCAAGAAGTCGAGGGCCCCGGCAAACGACCGGGGCCCTGGCATTTGTGCTGAATGGATCCGAAGGTCAGCTGCGCCGCGCCATGATGTACTCGGAGATGTCGTGCAGCGTGTCGTGCGTCGCGCCCGAAGGGCAGTGGCGGATGGATTCCGTTGCTCGCTCCAGGTAGCTCCGTGCCATTTCGAACGACGACGCGATGACGTCCGTTTCGAGCACCATGGTCAGGGCCTCCTGGAGATGTGCTTCCCGGCGCGCTTCGAATTCGACCAGCGACTCACCTCGCTTGCGTTCCGCGATCATGAACTGCTTGATCGGGTTATCGCGAGGGAAGCGTTCCAGCAGAAGAAGGCCGGGTAATGTGATAGTACCCTCTCGCAGGTCGCTGCCGACGGGCTTGCCCATCGTGGCTTCGTCCCCGGTGAAATCGAGAATGTCGTCGACGATCTGGAACGCCATGCCCGCGCTGTAGCCATAGACGCGAAGCGCCTCCACGGTGGCGGGGTCGCATCCGCCCAGCATTGCGCCGCCCTCGGTCGCGTTCGCAAACAGGGCCGCCGTTTTCCCTCCGATACGCCAGAGGTAGTTCTGGATGTCTTTGCCGACGTCGAAGGCAGCGGCGTCCTGGTCGAGTTCGCCGCTGGTCATCTTCATGAGCGCGAGGGCGAAGAGGCGTGTGACAGGCAGGCTGCCGGTCCGTGTGACCATCTCGGCGGCGTTGGCGAACATATAGTCGCCGAGCAGAACCGTGAGTGCGTTGTCGAAGAGTGCATTCGCCGTTGGGCGTCCGCGCCTGCTGCTTGCGCCATCGACCACGTCGTCGTGGACCAGGCTGGCAGTGTGGAGGAGTTCGATCGCCGCGCCGAGCGGGACCAGCTTGTTCAGGTTGTAGTCGCCGAAGGTGCCCGCAAGGAGGACGAGCGCCGGCCGCAGCCGTTTGCCGCGCGCCTCAAGGGCGTGCTCAATCATCTTCCGGAGTGCCGGGATTTCCACCTGTTTGGTGGATTCCAGGAGGTCCTCAACGAGGACCATGTCCTCGGCCACCGGGCCATAGAGCGTCGCCAGTGAAGGCGCTGTCATCGCGCACCAACCGTTTCTCGCTCACCCACAACGGCAAACAGTCGTGAAGCGTTGTCGAACGTGACTTCGGCCGCTTCCGCCGTGGAAATCCCGTGGGCGGCCGCGATCGCCTGGGCGGCGGCCGCGATGTAGGAGGGCTCGTTGCGCTGCCCACGCCTGCCCTGCGGCGGCAAGTAGGGGCTGTCCGTCTCCATGAGTAGCGCCGAAAGGGGAAGTCCGGCGACCATGCGGCGCCCCTCGGTATTGGATGGATAGGTGATTGTGCAGGCCGTCGAGATGAGGAACCCGATTTCGACGTAGCGTTGCGCCTGTTCCAGCGTGCCGCCGAAGCAGTGCATGACGCCGACCGGCCGCTCGCCGAACATGCGGCGCTGGCCGGAGGCATAAGCATCGAGGTGCGGGAAAATCGTGTCCTCCGCCCCCCGGCTGTGCACCGACACGGGTTTGCCAGCGCGAATCGCGATCCCGAGCTGCTGGTCGAGCACGCGTCGCTGAACGTCGTGTGGAGAGTGGTCGCGATAGAAGTCGAGGCCGATTTCCCCGACCGCGATGACTTCGGGCCGCCGCACCTGCGCCTCGAGTTCTTCCAGCATCGCCTGGGAGACGGTCGCCGCCTCGTGCGGGTGGTAGCCAACGGCCGGATAGACGCCCGGGTGGTTCGCTGCGATGGCGAGGGCAGCGGCGTTGGACGGCGCGTCGTAGCCGCAGAGTGCCATGGCCGAGACACCCGCTTCGCGGGCACGCTGGATGATGCTGTCCACGTCGCCAGCGAACGCCTCGTCCTGCAGATGGCAGTGAGAATCGAACAGTCTCATGAGGCGGCTCCCGTCTCCACTTCCAGCTTCTGATAGAGCGGGCGAGGCTGGTTGAGCACGGTACCTGGCGTGATGTGTGTGAAGTTCCAGCCTTGCGAGAGGATGGTGCCCGGCTGGCAGAGGTCCTCGTGGAGCCGTTTCGTGGAGAAGGGCAGGATCGGGTGGAGCAACGTCTTCAGCGCGTTGATGACGTCCAGGGTGACGGCGAGCGTCTCCGCAGCGTGGGGCAGGTCGTTCTTCACGGCTTTCCATGGTGCCCGCTCGTCCAGGTAGCGGTTCGCGGATTGGGCGAGCTTGAGGCCCTCCTGGAGCGCGTTGCGGAAATGGCAGGCGTTGTACTCGGCTCCTGCCGACTCGAAGGCTGCCTTCGCCTGCTCCAGCAATGCATGGCTCTCGGGCGAATATGCCGCGACCGGTGGTACGACGCCGCCGAAGCTTCGGTGGATCATCGCGAGCACACGGTTGGCGAGGTTGCCCCAGGTGGCGATGAGCACGTCATTGTTCGCGCGGATCAGCTCTTCTTCGCGGAACTCGGAGTCGCTGGTCTCGGGCATGATCTGGGTCAGGTAGAAGCGCACGACGTCGGGCGCGTAGACATCGAGGAGGTTGAGCACCCACGTGCCGGTGCCCTTGGACTTGCTCTGTTTCTGTCCGGCCGAGAAGTTCACATACTGGTTCGCGGGCACATCGTAGGGCAGATCCAGCCCACCGTAGCCGAGCAGCATTCCCGGCCAGATGATGGTGTGGAAGGGGATATTGTCCTTGCCGATGAAGTAGTAGGAGCGCGTGGACCGGTCTTCCCAGAAGGGCCGCCAGGCTTCCGGTGTGCCCCGGGCGGCGGCCCATTCGCGGCTCGCGGAGAGATAGCCAATCACGGCATCGAACCACACGTAGATGCGCTTGGATTCGTATCCTTCGAGCGGGAGCGGCACGCCCCAGCTCAGATCCCTGGTGATGGCGCGGTCCTTCAGTCCCTCGTTCAATGCTCCAAGGGTAAAGTTGAGGACGTTCCGCCTCCAGTGCGCCTGCTTACTCACCCATTCCTTGAGCTGGTCTTCGAGGGCGGTCAGACGCAGGAAGAAGTGCTCGGTCTTGCGAACGACGGGAACTGCCCCGGTCATGCGGCTTCGCGGGTTGATGAGGTCGATGGCGTCGAGCTGTGAGCCGCAGTTGTCGCACTGGTCACCGCGCGCTTCGGCATACTGGCAAATCGGGCACGTACCCTCGACATAACGGTCAGGCAAAAAGCGTTCGGCGTCGGGGTCGAAGAGCTGGTCCTGCGAATCCTTGTATAGGAGTCCCTTGTCGAGGAGCCGCGTGAACACCTCCTGTGTCGTCGCGTAGTGATTCTCGGTAAGCGTGGTGGTGTACAGGTCGAAGCTGATGCCGAGCCGCTCCCACACTTCGAGGATGCGCTCGTGGTACCGGTCGACGATCACGCGGGGCTCCACACCTTCGCGTTCCGCGGTCACCGTGATGGGCGTTCCGTGGCAATCCGAGCCCGAGACCATCAGGACTTCGTTCCCGGCCAGGCGTTGATAGCGCGCGAAAATGTCGGCAGGCAGATAGGCTCCCGCGGCCTGGCCGACATGCAGGAGGTAGTTCGCGTATGGCCATGCAACGCACACAAGGATCCTATCGGCCAAGCGAAAACCTCAAAACGGGGGATTCGCTCGATTCTAACACAGGAAAGGTGTCGCCTCTTAGCGTTCGCCCTCCGGCCAGAGGTCGTAGGCACGGCTGCGGGGAATGCCGAAGCGCCGTGCCGCCTCGGCTGCGGCTGCTGCCCGGCGGGCTCCCGCACGGTGCATTTCCGCGAGGTACTCCGTGACTTCGGCGGCGTCCGCCTGGGGTGCAGCGGCCTCCGGGCACCGCACCACGACGGCGCACTCTCCGAGGGTGGTTGCGAAGCGTTCAGCAAGTTCCGATGCTCGGCCGCGGACGATCTCTTCGTGGAGCTTGGTCATTTCGCGACAGACCGCGACTTCCGGATTATGAAGGGCCTCGGCAAGGTCGATGAGGGCGGCAGAAAGGCGGCCGGGGCTTTCGAAGAAGACGAGCGTTCGCGCGTTCCTGGCCGTCTCGCGGAAGCGTTCGATGCGCTGGGGCCGGCTCCGGGGCGGGAAGCCGATGAAGTGTGCGTCGGAGCCATCAAACCCGCTGACAGAGAGTGCCGCGGCGACAGCGGAGGGCCCCGGGATGGCAAACACGAGAACGCCGGCCCGATGAACCGCATCCACGAGGCGAGCGCCCGGGTCCGCGAGACAGGGCGTGCCGGCGTCGCTTACGAGGGCGACCACGTTCTCCCTTGCCGCTTCGATGATCGCCGGGATGCGCTGCTCGACGTTGTGCTCGGTGAGGCTGAGCAACCGGCCGGCACCGCCCGCGCTTCGAACCAGCCTACCGCTCACGCGCGTGTCCTCGGCGGCGATGAGCTGTGCCGCGGCCAGGACGGCTGAAGCGCGTGGCGAGAGGTCCTGGAGGTTCCCGATCGGCGTCGCGACGACATAGAGCCCAGTTTGCAGGGTTTGTTGCGAACTCATGCGCTGGTATTGCACATAATCGAAAGTATCAATCTGTATCGTGTTGACCCCCCGAAGGGGTGACACCTACACTCTAGGGTAACCCTTCGCAGCAGCCCATCCGGGCTGCCATTCCATCCTCCGGGTTACGCTGCATTGACTTCTGCCGTTGCCCTCCCCGAAGCCACATCCAATGCGTTGGATCGTGGCGCCGCCGCGCTTACCCCAAAGGAGGCCCCGATGACCGTACCTCAGTTCAAGCAACTCCGCCGCGCCTATGGCTTCGATGAAGTGGCTATCGTGCCCGGCGAAGTCACGATCAATCCGGAACTGGTTGAACTGGGGCTCGACATCGGGCCCTTTCATTTTGCCGTTCCGTTTCTCGCCTCAGCGATGGACGCCGTCGTCGATCCAAACTTCGCCATCAACATGCACCGCGCCGGCGGCCTGGCCGTCCTGAACCTCGAAGGCGTCTGGACCCGGTACGACGACCCGGCCAGCATGCTCCAGGAGGTCGCTGCCGCCAGCCGGGACGAGGCGACGACCATCCTCCAGGGCGCTTACCAGGCCCCGATGCGTGACGATCTGATCGCGCGCCGCATTCGCGAGATCAAAGACGCCGGAGCCGTCGCCGCCGTCGCGGTTACACCGATGAACACGAAGCGGCTCGCTCCGCTCATCCAGGACGCCGGTGCGGACATCATTGTCGTTCAGAGCACCGTCACAACCGCCAAGCACGAATCGAACAGCGTCGAGGGTCTCCGTTTCGACAAGCTCTTCGAAGACATTCACATCCCCGTCGTTGTCGGCAACACCGTGGGCTTCAACGCGACGCTCGAAATCATGCGTACCGGCGTTGCCGCCGTCCTCGTGGGTGTCGGGCCGGGAGCCGCATGCACGAGCCGTGAAGTGCTGGGCATCGGCGTTCCCCAGGTGACCGCGACGATCGACTGTGCCGCCGCCCGCGACCACTACTTCCGCGAAAGCGGCCGCTACGTGCCGATCATCACCGACGGCGGCATCCGCACCGGTGGCGATGTCTGCAAGTGCTTCGTTGCGGGCGCCGACGCGGTCATGATGGGTTCGCCATTCGCTGCCACAACGGAGGCCCCAGGTCGTGGTTACCACTGGGGCATG
>CAYYSD010000057.1:0-17443 GCA_964474285.1 uncultured Anaerolineaceae bacterium
GCGACGAGCCGCATTTCGCCTTCGACGATGCGCCAGGCAAACACGTAGGTCAGCGCCCCTCCGTCGGCGGGGATATCGACGAAACCAACTGCGACGTCGTCGTCCCGTCCGTCTGTGGGGCCGGGGTCGGTCGCCATCTGGGCGAGTTCGCCGTCGAACACCACATCCCCGTTCGGGGCGACAATCCGGATGGCGGGGACAGCCGTGCTGCGGCTCTCGAAGTCGACGACGTTGTCGAACAGCGGAAGGCCGCCGGGTCCGGCGATGCTGAGGCGGGCGAGGTCATCGAAGAAGGCGGCCTGGTGAATCTTGTACCCGAAAGCATGGCAGGGGTCGTTGACCGTGGTCTCGCAGACCTTCGTCTGGCCGCCGCGGCGAACCTCAACGGTCGAGCGGTAGTCCACGATATTGCCGTCGCCGTCCACCCCGCGCACCGAATCGCGCATGCCGATGAACATCTGCCCTGGCCCGGGATCAGTGAACACCGGGGCAGGCGACGCCGTCTCGGCGATCACCAGCGTGCGGTCGAAGCCGACGAACACGGTGAGAAGCGCGCCGACGAGCAACATGAGCAGGGCGAGGTGACTGACGAATGTCGCGTACTGGCTCCAGGAGAATCGTTCCGCGAAAAGGTAGGTGGTTCGGCCGTCCGTTCGAACCTGTTCGACGCGGTAGCGCCGGCGGCGCAAGAGCGACTCAACTTCGGATACGCCGCCGGGAATGCCGAAGTTCGCGCGATGGTGGGCGCGTTCGAAGTAGCTGTCCGGCACGATGCGCTGGGGACGTTGGACGCTCCGCCAGGTGGGCCTGAAGCGGCTCACCGTGCACACCGTCACGGCCAGGATGATGACGAGCCAGAGGCCGTTGAACCAGACTGAGTGGAAAACGTCGAACAGCTCGAAGCGGTCCATGAGGCTGGTGAAACGGCCGAAGTCTTCCTCGCGGAGGGCCATCCAGGCGGCTCGCGCGGGAGGGTTGCCACGCATCGGCCCCGGCACCTGCGGCACGATCGATCCGATCAGCCCCGCGACCCCCGCCAGGCCGACAAGAAAGAGCGCGAACTTCACGTTTGAAAGCAGTCCCCAGAGACCGCGGAGCGGATCGAAGCCGCCGCCAGGGCGAATGCCTGCGCTTCCGGAAGCATCCCACCGGGCGGCTTCGCGGCTCACTGGAGGAACTCCCGGGTGATGCGTGCGAGGTCGTCGGTGGTGACGCGGCCCCGGTAGATCTCCAGCACGACGCCGGCGGGGCTGAGGAGGAAACTGACGGGCAATCCGCTATCGACACGGTATGCCTCGGAGACCTCGCCGTTGCGGTCCATCACGAGTGGGTACGTGAGCTGGAAACGGTCGCGGAAGCCGGTGACCTCCGACGGTTCTTCCTGCTGGTTGACGCCGATCACCGTAAGCCTGGACCCTGGTTTCCGCGAAACGGCCTCCAGGTCGGGAGCTTCGGCGCTGCACGGGCCACACCACGAGGCCCAAAAGTTGACGAGCACGTAGCCCCCACGGAAGTCGGCGAGCGTGAGGACTTCGCCGTCCGGGGACTGGAGCCGGAAGTTCGGCGCCGTGCGGCCTTCGCGGGCGGCCGGGGACCCGCCGGAGACGGGCACGTCGGGAGGGAAGTCGACGACGCCGAACGCCCCGTCGCCGCTGGTATCGAAGGAGTCTTCGCGGAACTCGAAGTACCAGATGGCCAGACCGACGGTGATGACGATCAGGAAGGCGACCCCGAGGGTCGAACCGGCGCCGGTGTATTCGCGCCGCCGCTGCGGACGTTCATCCACAACCTCGCTGTGGTTGGCCGGCGGCGATGTCGTCACGCTGATTACGGTAACAAACGGCGGGTTTGTGCGCGGTGGTAGGATGCAGCACAACTTCCGAATGACTGCGATACTCTTGCGATGACCGCGTTCGTCGTCCGGGCGGCCACTGGCGATGATGCCGAGATGGTTGCCGCGCTGTATGCGCAGGCCAATGGAAACCACCTCACGGAGCGCTTCGCCGGGGAGCCTACGCCATCTGCGAGCGAATTCCGGCGGGCCCTGCAAACGGGTTCCGCCTTTCTCGCGGTGGAGTGGGAGGGCCGGGTTTGCGGCGCCGTGAAATCGTGGCATGACGAGGGAATCGCATGGTTCGCGCTCCTGGTTTCGGCGCGGGCCGGCGCCGGCCGGGCGCTCTTGCGAGCGGTCGAAACGGGTGCGCAGGACGCCGGGTTGCGGCTGGTCCGCTCGCGAGTGCCGGATGGCCCCCTGTTCCCGGAATACTTCACGCGCCGGGGCTATTTCCCCGTCGCCCGCGAGACCGCGCCCCACGGACCAATCTGGACACTCGAACGACGACTGCCCTTGCTGACCGTGCGCGAGCAACGGCGGGAGGATGCAGACGCCATCGCCACGCTTACCGGCGAGGACACCTGGCCGCTTTCGCAGGGCAGCCGCCCGGGCCATTTCGTCCTTGCGGATGGCGGCCGCGTGGTGGGGTTCATCCGTGTGCGGGACGGCGGCGGCGGCACCGCTCTGCTTTCGAACCCCGTCCTGGGCGAGGACTACCGCGGCCGGAAGCTCGAGATCTGGATGGCAGAGCGAGCCGCATACGATGCCGCATCGCGGGGCTTCGTGCGCGCAGAGATAGGGCCTGCCCCGGAGCTAACTCCGCTCCGGCGCGACTTCGAAGACCGGCGCTGGATGTTGGACGGGCACCCGGGCGAAGCCCCCTATCATCGTGACCTGATGGACGTCTCGACGGAGCGCATAGACGCGCCCGAACCGTGACGCTCAGTCTCGCGAAACGCCCGGCGCGTAAGACTTCAGGGGGCCGCGCACGACCGGAACAGGCGTCGGTGTAACGGTCGGTGGCGGGGTTGGTGTGGGCGAAGGGACGGGAGTTGGAGCAAGGCCGTAGAGCTGAACGATGGCGTCGCGATCGTCGTCGGTAAGCGTGCGGATGAGGCGCCCGCTGTTGTAAATGGCGCACATCACCGGGCCGGGGCAGCGTTGGTCGGTGTGTTCGAGGCCAAACGCGTGGCCGAATTCGTGGAGGACCACGCTTTCCAGGTCGACCTGGACGCGGTCAGTCGAGTTCGTCCACGACCAGCCGGGATCGATTTCCATATCGAACTCGTTGGCAAGGTACGGTGGCTGGAAGCTGTACCAAACGCACGTCAGCGCGAGGGTGGAGCCCGGGAGGTCAACCCAGCCGACCGTGTTGGCGTCGTCGCGGCCGGCGCGAGTACAGCCGCCGGTAGCCGCATCAGAATCTCCGGCGTCCGTGAACGCCCAGGAACCACCGGACTGGACCCATGTGGTGGAAGCCCGCTCGATGGCGGCACGCGGGGAGGGCAGCGACCCGGGGGCGCCAGCCGGGTTGTAGGCCCAGTTGGCGGCGTGGTCGGCCCAGTAGTAACCGCTGAGGACAAATTGAGCGGTGGCGCCGCCGTAGACATCAGTTGCGCCCGGGAAACGCTCCATCAGCTCCGCCCGAGCGACGGCCGTGGCCGCTTCGGGTCCTTGCCCGGTCACGTCAGCCACCAGGAGGAAGAGGGCCACGAACTCGCCACCATCCGGACCGGGAACGTAAAGCGTGAGGTGGTCTTCGAAAACCGCCTCACCGGACGCCTGAGGTTCGTGTCCGGTTGCGGTCGCGGAGCCCAACAGAATCACGCCAGCCAGGGCGACGCACGCCGGCAAGGCGAGGCTTCGGAGGTGGACCGCCTTAAACATCAGCCAGACCATCGCCGACGATCGGCGCGAGCGCAACGCGCTTCCAAACCGGTCCCTTACCGGCCGGGGCCGGAGACGCAGGAACCCCCGCCATGAAACATGGCGGGGGTTCCTGTTCATTGCCCGTTCTTCGGTCCCGGCTCGGCGCTCAATACTCCCGGCTGGGAGAGTGTGCCCGCCGCTCGGTCGGTACGTCCGTGCTGATTCTGACCGGGACCGGAACGCTGTGATCGGCTCGAAACTCCGAGCCTTGCAGCGGACCGAACCACCTCACCAGCCATGCCTGAATTCGATGCTTCACCTTGACTGCCTCCTGGGGGGTGAGTCGTCTTGGTGGACTTCGCCTGAACGCTTAGCTCTGAACGATCCACACCAGGTAGAGCGCGTGGAGCTTCCGGTTGTTGGTCATCTCCCTGCCTCCTTCTCCTGGCCGTTGAATCGGGTTCTTTCCCGTCTGTAGCTATCATGGCGCGGCTCGAGAGCCGCGTCATGGGCCGGGAGACCCGAAATTCAGGGACCGAGTCGCCTTGTCATTGGGCACTGGCCGCGCGTTCCGTAGACTGCCGGTTCATGAAAGCGATCGTCATCCCCTCACCCGGCGGCCCTGAAGTTCTCACCATGCAAGAGATCCCGGACCCACGACCAGGTCCAGAGGATCTTCTGGTCCGTGTGCGCGCCACGTCCTTGAACCGCGCCGACCTGATGCAACGCCGGGGTGGCTATCCGCAGCCGGGGCCCAAACCCCAATACGAGGTGCCCGGCCTGGAGTTCGCGGGAGAAGTGATCGCGTGCGGCGAACGGACCGAAGGATTCACGCTCGGCGACCGCGTGATGGGGCTGCTCAGCGGCGGTGGGTACGCCGAGCAGGTCATCGTCCACTACCGGCAGGCGATGCACGTTCCCGAGGCACTGTCGTGGACACAGGCAGGAGCCGTGCCCGAGGTGTACATCACGGCGCACGACGCGCTCCTCCAGGCATCCCTCGCGGTCGGCGAAAGCGCTCTTATCCATGCTGCCGGTTCCGGCGTGGGCGTGGCAGCCATCCAGATCGCCAGGGTGATGGGCGCGTCCCTCGTCCTCGGGACGGCCGGCTCCGAAGAAAAGCTGGACCAGGCGAGGCAGATCGGCCTCGACATCGGTATCAACTACCGCACACAGGATTTCGCCGCGGAGACGCTGAGGGCGACCAGCGGCCGCGGAGTCGACGCGGTGCTCGACGTGATTGGCGCCGAATATTGGGACCGCAACCTGCGGGCAATGGCGCCGAAGGGGAGAATGACGATCGTCGGTCTCATGGGCGGAGGTTCGGGCCAACTCAATATCGGCATGCTTCTCGGGAAGCGCCTCCAGGTCCGTGGCACCGTGTTGCGCGCCCGTCCGTTGGAGGAGAAAGCGCTCGCGACCCGGCTGTTCGAACGATCGGTGTTGCCTTCCCTCGCAAACGGGACCACGAAGGTGGTTATCGACCGGGTGTACCCGCTGGCTGAAGTCGCTGAAGCGCACGCCTACATGGAGACGAACGCCAACTTCGGCAAGATCGTGCTCGAGGTGGGCTGACGCCCGGAGACACGCGCCTGCCCGGCGGGCTAGACTCTGTTCGTGCTTGAAATCACCCGCAGACTCATGCGCGCCGCTGAAGGCGGTGACCCGGTTGTGCTCGCATCGGTCCTTGAACCGGGGCCCGCGAACCTCGAACCGGGCGCCCGGCTGCTGTTGGAGCGTGATGGTTCGCGCCTCGGCACCCTGGGGGAAGCAGGCCTGGACGACATGATCGCGGCGCACGCGACCCGCGCGTTCGCCGGGCATTCGGCCGAGACCCTCTATGCCGGCGACAACGGTCTTTCGACACGCAGCATCGCGGGCGCCACCAGCATCTATGTCGAGGTCGTCGAAGCGAAGCCAGTGTTTCTGATTGTTGGAGCGGGCCACATCGGGCGGTCCCTGGCAAAGCTCGCGGACTTCCTCGACTTCCATGTCGTGGTGCTCGACGACCGTGAGGACTTCGCGAACGAAGAGCGTCTGCCCGAGGCGGACCGGGTGATCTGCGAAGACTACGAGACGGCGATAGATGCCTTCCCCATCGACGCCAATACGTCGATCGTGATGGTGACCCGCGGGCACAAACAGGACGAACTCTCGCTGCGGCGGGCGCTGGGCCGGGGCGCCGGCTACCTTGGCATGATCGGCTCGCGCCGCCGGACAGCGACGGTGCTCCAGCACCTGCTGGAGGAAGGCTTCGACGCGGAAGAGATGGCACGGGTGCGCACGCCCATCGGGCTGGACATCGGCGCCGAGACTCCCGAGGAGATCGCCATCAGCATCATGGCGGAAGTGATCATGTTGCGGCGCGGGGGCACGGGCTCCGTGATGTATTACCGGCCTGGCAGCCTCCGCGGGGGCAGCCCGGAGCCTGTCAAGGTCGAATAACCGTTCGATGCACATGAACTATTGCGGCCCAGAGCGCAGGAAGCGCTACTATGTTCGCCGTGGATGGATTCTCAATATCCGAGCCGAGCGGCCTTCGTTCGCCGGTCGTCATCATGGCGTTCACGGGCTGGAGCGACACGGGCACCGTCACGACCGATGCGGCGCGGCGGCTTTCCACGGCCTTTAGCGGCGAGCGCTTCTTGACGGTCGACCCCGAGGATTACTACGTGTTCACGGACACTCGCCCGCAGGTGCGCATCGGTGAAGACGGCGTGCGGGAACTGAGATGGCCCCAGAACGAGGGTTTCGCGGCCCGGCTGCCCCATGGGGAACACGACCTCATCGTGGTCGTCGGCGCCGAACCGAACCTGCGCTGGCGGACGTTTTCGACGCGCCTCTCCGACGCGCTCGCGAGGCACAACCCATCGCTCGTCTGCACGCTTGTCGCGCGGCCGGCGGCAACACCCCACACGCGGCCCATTCCTGTGACCGGCTCTTCGGCCGATGCGGAGTTGGCCGAGCGGTTTGGGCTTGGGCGCTCGCTGTACCAGGGGCCTACCGGCATCCTCGGCGTGCTGCACGATGAACTGCGGAAGCGTTCTGTGCCGTTGATCTCGCTGGCCGCAGGAGTGCCGCACTACCTGAACGTGGAGGAGAACCCACCGGCCACGATGGCGCTGCTCCGCGCGCTCGAACCTGTCATCGGCGTGCCACCGCCGCTGGAAGGGCTCGACGACGAGGGCGTGCGTTTCCTGCAGCGCGTCGAAGAGGCATCCACCGGCGATGAGCAGATTGCCCAGTATGTGCGAAGTTTGGAAGAACGATATACAGAACCGGACGAACCAGAGGACGAATCCCCCAGCCTTCCTTCCGCGGATGATATCCTGAGGGACGTGGAGGACTTTCTGCGGGGCAGCGGTCCATCCTGAATTCGTTCTCCGGGAGGGATCGAACCATGGCACTCGGATCGCTCGTCTGGAAGCTGGCATCGCCCTACGACGCCTATATCTCACACGTCACACGATTGAACGAGGCCATCGACCGGATCCGCTATGCAAGCGACCGGGCAATGGGAATTGAAGCGGGTCTGCAAAGTTCGATACGCATTCAGCCCGGTGGCATTCCCGACACGGCCGCAAGAGTCGAGCGCTTCCGGCAGCAACTCGGAACCGCCGCAAAGGAACTCAGCGACCAGCAATTCGAGGACTTCATTGCACAACTCGGGGGCGGGGCGGCCGCCGACGTGGAAAAAGACCGCGCACGAGCTGTCTCACGGATGAGTTTCGCAACACGCGGCCTGGAGGCGTACTTCGCCCAGGCCGGCCATGAACTGGCCGTGCTCGAAAAGCGTGAATACAACCCGGCGCGCGGAGACGTCGCCCGGCAGCTGCGTGAAAACAAGCTCCCGACGACGACGCTTGCCGAATACCGCGCCACCCTGAAGGATCTCGGGCGGCGTGTCGGATTGAGCTGAGGGGCCGGTGCCGCCGCCAGACTCGAATTCACGGCTGGTCTATTCCACCGACGGGGGACGGGTCGCGCCCTCCGCGCCCACCGGAACCCGGAGACCCGGCCAGCAAGCGCGTCCGGCAGCACAGGCTGCGCCAGACGACGGCGTTGTGCGCATCTCCCGCGATAGCCGCGGACGCAGGGGGAAGACCGCGACCACTATCACGGGGTTGCCAGGCGACGAAGCTGCCCTGGACGCGGTCCTCAAACAGCTCAAGCAAGCGTGCGGCGCGGGAGGATCACGGCAAGGGCGCACGCTCGAAATCCAGGGAGATCACCGCCAACGGCTGTTGGACGCACTGAGTGCGATGGGGCATCGGGTGAAGCTCGCCGGCGGATAGGCGGGAAAGGCACGGAGTCTCCAATAATCTGCGCGGGTCATGCCCCCTACGTATACACACGGAACGTGAACTGACCGAGACAGGGGTTCCCCTTAAGGCGAACAGTAGGGCCAGCCCCAAGTGATGCAGCCCGGAGGGACGGTCGATAGTGCAGGTAGTGGCTACGCACATCTACGGCGCTGGCGGACCGTAGGAATGCGTAGCACAAACCGGTTCGAAGGATCGATGACACATTGGAACCCACGCCGCTCGACCGTCTCATGGATTCCCCTCGCCTTCCGAGCATCCCCAGCCTGGCCGTGAAGATCGTCGACATGGTGCAACGCCCGGAGATCAGCATCGAGCAGCTGGCGGATGCGTTGATGCTGGACCCTGCGCTCGCGGCGCGCATCCTGAAGACGGCGAACTCTGGATTCTATGGCCGCCCGCGCAGTGTCACGCGCCTCCGCGACGCTGTGATGGTGCTGGGGCTGCGAAGCGTGAAGTCGCTGGCGCTTGGGTTTTCGCTCGTCAGCGATCTGAAGCGCCAGGGGTCAGGCGGATTCGACCACTCCACGTTCTGGCAGCGCAGCCTGCTCGCCGGCACTGCCGCTCGTGTCGTGGCCACCACGACGCGGCAGCACCAGAGCGAAGAGGCGTTCCTCGGGGGTTTGCTCCACGGGCTCGGGATGATCACGCTCAGCCAGACGCTCGGAGCCGCGTACCAGGAGACGATCCGGGCGGCAAACGGGGATTTCGAAGCCCTCCGCGAGGCCGAACGCGCCAGGTTCGGGATGGACCACGCTGAGGTCGGTGGGATGCTGGCTGAGCGCTGGAACCTCCCGGTACCGCTGGTGGCGGCGCTGCGGCACTACGCCGCGCCGGAAAAGGCGCCGGCGGAGGTCCGCGCGCTCGTGCGCTGCGTAACCACGGGCGTGCACTGCGCCGGACTCATGCTCGATCTGAACGGCGGGCGGGCGCTGGAGCGCTTCCGGTCCGATTGCATGGACTGGTTCAACCTGCCCGCTGAGGAAGCGGAGGGTCTTCTCCCACGCATCGTCGCGGACAGCTCGATCCTCACCGAGACGCTCGACCTGCCACGTTCGGGGAGCATCTCCGCGGAAGAGGTCCTTAGCCGTGCGAACGAGGCGCTGCTGCAGCTCACGCTCGAAACTGAGCGCGAGAACGCCCGCCTTGAAGCTGCACATCAGCAGCTGGCGACGGAGGCCTCGACGGACGGCCTGACGGGCCTGGCGAATCGCCGGCACCTCGACGAGTTCCTCAGTGAACACCACCGCATCGCCTCTCGCTACCGGACGCCACTGAGCCTCCTCTTCCTGGACGTGGACAATTTCAAGCGTTTCAACGACACCTACGGCCACCAGGCGGGAG
Source organism: uncultured Anaerolineaceae bacterium (assembly GCA_964474285.1). GTDB lineage: Bacteria > Chloroflexota > Dehalococcoidia > Tepidiformales > Tepidiformaceae > JACRBT01. The sequence continues at coordinate 9,370 of CAYYSD010000057.1, forward strand.
ACGACATCCTTCGGCAGCTCGCGAACACTCTGCGCGCCGAATTCCGCGACGCGGACCTGCCAGCCCGCTATGGCGGTGAGGAGTTCGCGGTCGTCCTCCCCTCCACGGACCTCCGCGGAGCGATCGAGTGCGCGGAGCGAACGCGATCGGCGATCGAGGGCATGCGCGTGACAGTCGACGGGAAGCCGATCGGGGTGACGGTGAGCATCGGTGTGTCCGGATATGCACCGGGAGTTTCGCTCGAGGCGCTCGTCCACGCGGCGGACACGGCGCTCTATGCCGCCAAGCGGGACGGGCGCAACCTCGTGCGCGTCGCCGCCGCCGGCCTTTCGGCCGCCGTCGCCTGACCAGGAGAGCGAGCCTACACTGGCTGCATGAGCATCGGCGCTGAGGATCCTTCCTTCGCAGCATGGCTGCGCGATGAGGCGGGAGTGACGGAACCCCGCCGCATCGTGCGCCGGGACGCGGAGCGCATCCTGGTCTCCAAGTTCGAAGCCGGGTTCGCCGCGCGGCTGCACGAGTCGCTGGCGCGCATGCCGGAATTGTTCGACCGCATCCACACGTCCGCCGCCTACCAGCGATTCGCCGCAACCCACCCCGATTCCCCCCGAGTGGCTGCCTGGCACGAAACGATGCGCACACTGCTCGACGCGCTTGCCCTGGAACGCGGCCTCACGGGAAGCCAGGCAGCCGAGGTGCTGGCCGGGATCGACTCGGTGGCAGCGCTGCTGGATTCGGTCCTCTGGTCCACGCCGACCGCCGGGAACCGCGAGTATTCGCCCCTGCCGGGCGAGGAGAGCGCCTACACGGACGCACTTCACCAGATGGATGCGACGCCGGGCATCTTCACGCGAGTCTATGGGGTGTACGACGGCGCACTCGTTGAGAATCACTGCCCGGGCGCGCCGTTCGCGCGCACGTTGCTGGACAACGCATGGACGATCGTGACCGCCAGATCGACGCCGCCGTAAGGCGATATGCTTGCGCCACCACGGCTCGCAACGCGCGAGACCCATTTCAAACGGGGGCATGGACATGACGGACCCCATCCGCGCCGGGATTGTCGGCGCAACCGTGACCACCGGTGGCAGCGGCTGGGGGGCGAACGCCCACGTTCCAGCGCTGAAATCGCTTCCTGAATACGAAGTCAAGGCTGTGTGCACGGCGCATGAAGACACTGCGGAGGCTTCTCGCCAGGCGTTCGGCGCCGAACTCGCCTTCCATGACATGGCGGCGATGGCAACGCACCCGGAAATCGACCTGGTCGTAGTCTCTGTGCGCGTGCCGCTGCACTTCGCGTTGAGCGCGATCGCTCTCGAAGCGGGTAAGCCTGTCTTCTGCGAATGGCCGCTGGGCGCGAACCTCCAGGAAGCCGTCGAGCTTGCCAGGCTGGCACGCGAACGCTCGCTGCCGACGGCCGTGGGTCTCCAGGCCCGCAGCGATCCCACGGTCATGTTCGCCCGCGAACTGGTGGGGGAGGGCTACATCGGCGAGGTGTTGACGGCCAGCCTCAGCGCCGTGGGGCAGGCGGTCCTCGAACGCGGACCCGGCCGTTCGTGGCAGGGCGTCCGGGCCAATGGCGCCAACACGTTCACCATCCAGGGCGGACACGCCATCGACGCCATGTGTTTCATCCTGGGCGAGGTCGAGGAGGTGACCGCCCGCATGGCCACGCGCATCCCCGAATGGCGCGACGCGGAGACCGGAGGCGCAATCCCGGTCGACGCGCCAGACGCCATCACGGTTGCAGGCAGGCTCGCGAGCGGCGCCGAGGTGGCCATCCACATCGCAAGCGTCCCGTGGAACCCGAGTGGCGCGCGCCTCGAGATCTTCGGCCGGGAAGGCACCCTGGTCGTTCGGCCGCGCGGCTCCATGAACATCGGCCCCAGCCAGCTCTTCGGATCGCGGGGAGGCGGCCCACTCGAAGAGATGGCCGTGCCCGAACGGCTCGTGGTGGTCCCGGAGGACACACCGGCCGGTTCCCCGCGCAACGTGGCCCAGGCGTATGTGAGGTTCTCGGAAGCGCTGAGGGGACGGCACGGATTCGATCCCGACTTCGAGATGGCAGTCACACGCCATCGGCTGCTCGACGCCATCGAACGCAGCGCCGCGGAGGGCAGGTCGATCAAGGTGTGAACAGAGCCGGCCATGCTCCCTGCTGGCTACAGAGCGCCCGGCTGCCGGATACTGTCAGGACATGTTCGAATCGCTGACCGATAAGCTGCAGAGCGCGTTCAAGAAGTTCGGTTCTCGCGGTGTTGTCACAGAAGAAGACCTGGACCAGGCGATGCGCGAAGTGCGCATGGCCCTCCTCGGAGCAGACGTCAACTTCAAGGTTGCCCGCGAATTCATCGACAAGGTGAAGACGAAGGCGCTGGGGGCGGAGGTGCTGCGCAGCCTGACGCCGGCCCAGCAGGTCATCGGGATCGTGCACGACGAACTGGTGGAGATGCTCGGTGGGGCGGCGCCCAGGCTGGAAACGGCCGCACGGCCGCCGACGATCATCATGGTCGTGGGCCTCCAGGGTTCAGGTAAGACCACCGCCATCGCGAAGATGGCGAACCTCCTGAAAAAGCAGGGGCAGCGGCCGCTGGTGGTCGCCTGCGATGTCTACCGGCCGGCGGCAGTGAACCAGCTGGTGACGCTGGCGAACGGGATCGGCGTGCCGTTCCACGAAGAAGGCACGGACGTGAAGCCCGCCGTCATCGCGGCGAACGGAATCGAAAAGGCCCGGCGGATGAACTGCACGCACGTGCTGATCGACACTGCCGGCCGCCTGCACATCGACGAAGCGATGATGGACGAGGTCCAGGCGCTCCGCCAACAGATCCAGCCGACCGAGGTGTTGTTCGTCGCCGACGCAATGGCGGGGCAGGACGCGGTGACGGCGGCGAAAGAGTTCCACGACCGCGTCACGACCACCGGGCTCATCCTCACGAAAATGGATGGAGACGCCCGCGGCGGCGCGGCGCTCAGCATTCGCGCGGTGACGGGCGTGCCCGTGAAGTTCATCGGCATGGGCGAGAAGGCGGACGCACTCGAAGCGTTCCACCCGGACCGGCTTGCCGGCCGCATCCTGGGCATGGGCGACATGGTGTCGCTCATCGAGAAGGCCCGCGAACAGATGGGCGAAGACGACGCGGACAGGTTCGGCGAGAAGCTCAAGAAAGGCACATTCGACCTGCAGGACTTCGTCGAACAGCTCCGCAAGGTGCGCAACATGGGGCCGCTGGGGCAGCTCGTTCAGATGCTGCCGGGCTTCAACAAGATCAAGATGCAGCTCGATGTCGACAACATGGACGACGGCTTCTTCAACCAGGCGGAGGCCATCGTCCTGTCGATGACGCCGTGGGAACGCCGGCACCCCGAACGCATCGACGGAAAGCGGCGGCGGCGCATTTCGAAGGGCAGCGGCACCTCGGCAGCCGACGTGAATCAGCTGCTCAAGCAGTTCTTCGAGGCTCGAAAGATCGCCAAGTCGCTGAGCAGCGGCCGGATGCCGGGGCTGCCGGGCATGCGCCGGTGAAGCTTTCGGTGCTCGACCAGTCACCGGTTGCGGGCGGGAGAACGCCGGCGCAGGCCGTCCACGACACGCTCACGCTCGCCCAGGCTGCGGACCGTCTCGGGTATCACCGCTACTGGATTGCCGAACACCACAGCTCCGGCGGGCTCGCCAGCGCAGCACCGGAAGTGCTTATCGGCGCCGTGGCCGCGAAGACCGAGCGGCTGAGGGTCGGAAGCGGCGGCGTGATGCTCAGCCATTACAGTCCGCTCAAAGTCGCAGAGCAGTTCCGAATGCTCGAGGCCCTGCACCCGGGCCGGATCGACCTGGGCGTGGGCCGCGCCCCGGGAAGCGACCTGCGCACGGCGCAAGCACTGGCCACGGGTCCCGGCCGCCTCGGCATCGAACACTACCCTTCGCAGCTCATGGATCTCTACGGTTACCTGGCAAACGATCTGCCGGATGACCACCCGTTTCGCGGCATCAAAGCCAGCCCGCAGGGTGACACCATGCCGGAGCTGTGGTTGCTGGGGTCAAGCGACGCGAGCGCCGAGTACGCGGCTCACCTCGGCTGGAGCTTCTGTTTCGCGCACTTCATCAACCCCGACCGGGGGACGCTGTATATGCGGGCCTACCGGGAACGCTTCGACCCTTCGCCGGTGCAGGCGGCTCCCCGCGGGAGTGTCGGCATCTCGGTGACCTGCGCCGAGACGGATGAGGAGGCCGAGCGCCTCGCGTGGAGCCGCTGGGGCTCAAGGATTATGTCGAACCGCGGCACACGCATCAGCATCCCATCGCCAGAGGAGGCGATGGCGTTCGACTACACGGAGCCGGAGCGCGACTACATCGCCTACCTGCGGCAGACCTCGATCTGGGGCAGCCCGGGGCGCGTGAAGGACCGCATGGAAGAACTCGCGGCCGACTACGACGTCGATGAACTCATCGTCGTGACGATCACCTACGACTTTGCGGCGCGTCTGCGCAGCTACGAACTCCTGGCGGACGCGTTTGGGCTGACCTGACCGTAACTGAAGGTCGAGGCTGGACTTACGGTGAGCGCGCGATGACGCCGTTCATCAGCTGGTCGGTGACCAACTCGACGACGTCTTCGAGTTCGAGGCGGCCGTCGCGCGAATACCAGTCGGAGACATAGCTGCAGGTGCTGAGGAGCGTGAGCGCCGTGACGTGCGGGTCAGGGCTGACGATCGTGCCTTCCGCGACGCCGCGAGCAACGAGGTCGCGGTAAATCCCCCGGAAACGTTGCTGGGTCTCCCGCAGGCGGTCGCGGTGGGATTGGGAGAGGATCTTCTGGTTGTGGATCACGAGCATGGCAAAGTAGCCCTCCTCGCGGTCGTCCAGGTTGTAAACGAGCAAGTCCTTGATGGCTTCTCGCAGAACGTCGACGGCGCTCCCCGGCCGGGCGATGACCCGTTCGAGACGGCTCAGCGAACCTTCTGCCGCGTTGAGCATGACCTCGAAGAAGATGTCCTCTTTCGCCTTGAAGTAGTAGTAGATGACCCCCTTGGTGACACCCATGGCGCGGGCGATGTCTTCGGTGGTCGACTCGTGATATCCGCGGCGAGCGAAGACGCGCGCGGCTGAATGCAGGATTTCGGTCTTGCGTGCGGCGCTCTTTCCGGGATCGAGCGTGCGATACCCGCGAAGGCCCACGCCACCCGCGGACTCTCCGGATGTAGTGAGTTCATCAGCGTTCATACCCGCGAGTATATCGAACGCGCCGTTAAGTGCAGCCCTGCGCGTGTTAACAGTGCGCTGCGGTTACGGCCGAACGTCGTATCATCCCGTTCGACGATTTGGACGTGGACCGACGAGGTTGGCAAAGGGGGGAAACATGGCCGGAGCGCTTGAAGGGGTGCGCGTGTTGGATTGCACGCAGATCATTGCCGGGCCGCTGGCCGCATCGTTGCTTTCGGAGATGGGCGCAGAAGTGGTGAAGGTAGAGCCGCTGGAAGGCGAGCCCTGGAGGCTTCAGGCCGAGATCATCCCGAAAGAGAGCCGAGGCTACCTGACGCAGAACCGGGGTAAGTTCGGCATCGCGCTCGATCTGAAGCACCCGGACATCCAGCCGGTCAAAGAATCGCTCATCAGGTGGGCGGACGTGCTGCTCACCAATTACCGGCCCGGTGTGGCGGAGTCGCTCGGCCTGGATTACGCCTCCGCCAGGGCGCTCAATCCGAGGATTATCTTCTGTGAGGGGACGGCATTCGGAAAGGAAGGCCCCGACGCGCAACGGCGGGGGTATGACATCGTGGCTCAGGCGATGAGCGGGGTGGCAACTTCGAACCCGAACGTCCAAAACGGCCTTCCGAAGATTGTGGGGTTCGCGCCCGCTGATGTGATGTCGGGCATGGCCATGGCATGGGGAATCACCGGGGCGCTCTACGCGCGCGAGCGGACCGGGGAAGGGCAGGCGATCAATGCCAGCCTCCTGCTGACTTCGCTCTTCATGCAGGGCGCCACGCGCGAAATCGTGGCGCTGGACAGCGAAGTGCGGGAAAAGAAGCTTACGATGCTGAAGGAAGCCCGTGCGCGGGGCGCCACGATCGAAGAGATCTACGCCGAGCGGGCGGCCTTTGCGCCGGAACTCGCGGGGAACGTGTACTACCGGACCTACAAAACCCAGGACAGCTACATGGTCGTGGGCTGCCTGGGGCCGGAGCCGCGGGCGCGCTTCCGGAAAGCGATGCAGTTCCGCGATCCACGCTACGAAGAGGGCTTCGACCGCGCGAATCTCGTGAAGGTGGGCGAAGAGCTCACCGCGATGCTGGAAGCGAAGTTCGCAGAGCGCACCAACGACGAGTGGATCACGCTGCTCAGCGAGCAGGACATCGCCTGTGGGCCGGTGCGGTTCGTGGACGAACTCATGGACGATGCGCAGGTGGTAGCCAACGGATACATCACCGAGTACGACCACACGCTTCTTGGGCCCTTGCGTGGACCAGCACCTGTGGTCCAGATGAGCGGGACGCCGACGCGCGTGCAGCGGGCATCGCCCGCTCTTGGCGAACACACGGACCAGGTGTTGCGCATGCTGGGCCTGAGCGACGCGGAGATCGAGCGGCTGGAGAAGGCGAGGGCGATCGGCCGCGGCGGCTAACAGAGCCAGTTGGGCTCATTCCTTCGGCATGGCGACCGAGACGTTCGTGTTCGGCAGGCCGGCCGCGAACATCAGCGCGTCCAGCGTAAACCCGAGGTCGGCACGTTCGCAGAGGGCGGTGCAATAGGTCATCTTGAGGGATGTGGTGGTCGAGCGGCGCCAGTCGTAGGGGATGTGGCAACGCTGGCAGTGACGGATGTTGCTGAGACCGGTGGGGACTGCGTTGATGGTGACGGTGGACACTTCTGTGCTCCCTGAGGTGATGCTCGAAGCATCCGGCCCAGGCGGCGCGCGGCCTTGACCCGCGCCTGACGGCGAGCGGACAAGTGTCTAACAGATCCGGCGCCTCTCTCAGATCGACCAATCGGGTGTCGGCGGTTCCTCCACGACTTCGCGGACCATGCCGGCTGCCACCGTGTGGCGCGTGGTAGCGTCGATGAGGATGAAGCTGCCGGTGTCGCGACTGACGGTGTAGGGGTCGACGAAGATCGGGTCGAGCGTGCGGATGGTGACGCGGCCGATGTCGTTGAGAGCGAAGCTCTCCGGACCGGGAATCTGTCTGTAGCTTGCGACCTCCAGGCGGTCGTCGAGGCTTTCGACGACACACCGGACGCGGCGGGAGGTGTGCTTGATCCAGAGTTGGCGTCCCGGCTTTAACGGCGCGGCATCGCTCATCCAACAGAGGTCGGCGGTGAAGTGATTCGCAGACTGCGCGGGATTGCCGGCATCGACAATCATGTAGCCGCGGCCGACATCGAGTTCGTCCGAGAGGCGAATCGCGACGGCGTCGCCGCTCTGGGCCGATTGGGGCGAGCTGTGGTACCGGTCGATGGCGGCGATCGTTGTGTCGACGCTGATGGGCATGACCGTGACACGGTCACCGTCGCGCGCAACGCCGGCGGCCATCGTCCCTGCATAACCCCGGTAGTCGTGGAACTCCCTGGTCTGGAGTGGCCTGAGGACGAACTGCACCGGGAAGCGAAGGGCCGCGTGACGCGCAGGGTTCGGCACCTCGACCGTCTCGAGGAATTCGAGGACCGGCGGACCGGAATACCAGGGGGTGTTGTCGCTGCACTCGACGATGTTGTCGCCGGAGACCGCGGCGATGGGGATGACGCTGACGGTGGGCACACGGAGGCCTGCCGTCAGTTCCAGGTATTCGCGTTCGATCTCGCGGAAACGGGATTCGGACCAGTCCACGAGGTCCAGCTTGTTCACGCAGAGCAGGAGATGCTGGATGCCAAGGAGGGCCGCGAGGGCGGTGTGGCGGCGGGTCTGCTCGATCACCCCCTTGCGCGCATCGACGAGGATGATCGCGAGCTCAGCGGTCGAAGCGCCGGTGACCATATTGCGGGTGTACTGCACGTGGCCCGGGGCGTCGGCGATGATGAACTTCCGGCGCGGAGTGGCGAAGTAGCGGTAGGCGACATCGATCGTGATGCCCTGCTCGCGCT
>CAYYSD010000058.1:0-17176 GCA_964474285.1 uncultured Anaerolineaceae bacterium
TGCTCGGCTGCTCCATGGGAGATCGCGATGATGGCTTTCGGGTTCGGGGTGAGCGAGCGGTAGGCGGTGATGGTCATCCCGTCCGCGGCGGAGGTGAATTGGAACGTCTCGTCTGGCACTGTGGTGTTCTCCGTTGTGGTCTATGCGAGCTTCACCAGCGTCTTGCCGGTGTTCACGCCGTTCAGCATCCCGATAAGCGCCCTCGGGGCGTTCGCGATGCCTTCAAAGATGGTCTCTTCATACTTCACCCGGCCCTCCTTGAGCCAGGCCGTCATCTCTTCCTCGAACTGCGGGCGCAGGTGGGGGAAATCCGCCGCGACGAAGCCGCGAATGTTCACGCGCCCGTAAATGATGTTCGAAAGCGTTGTCACCGGCGCGGAGATGGAGCCGAAGTTGTTGTAGGCCGAGATCATTCCGCAGACGGCCACACGGCCGAGCAGGTTCATCCGCGGCAGGGCCGCGTCGAGGTGGTCACCGCCGACGTTGTCGAAGTAGACATCGATTCCCCTCACCGCCGCAGCCTTGAGCGAACGGCGGATCGGCTCCGTCTTGTAGTTGAGCGCCACATCGACGCCGAGATCGTCCGTCAGCCATTTGCACTTCGCGTCGGAGCCCGTGCTGCCGATGACGTAGCAGCCGCGGAGCTTTGCCACCTGTACGGCCACCGAACCCACAGCGCCGGCCGCAGTCGAAACGAAAACCTGTTCGCCCGGCTGCATCTTCCCGATCTCAAGGAGCCCACCATAGGCCACGAACCCGGAGCCGCCCAGGGTGTGCATGTAGACTGTGGGCGGGAGTGCCGGGTCGACCTTCATCTTCGCGACACGTTCGCCGTTGGAGACGAAGTACTCGCGGAACGAATTGCCGTGCTGCACCAGGTCGCCTTCGGCGAAGGCCGGGTTGCGGGACTGCACGACGCGCCCGATGGCGCCGCCGGCGATGGGCTGATTGAGCGGCTGCCCGGCCGATAGGCGCGGGCGCATCGCCGGGTCCACGCTCATATACAGGTTCTGGACCTGGATCTCGCCGGGACCGGCGTCGGGCACCGTGGTTTCGACGAGGGCGAACTCGGCTTCGGTCGGCATCCCTTCGGGACGCGCGACGAGGTGGATTTCGCGGCTGGTCACTGGCATGGGGGCACTCCGTGGTGGCGTTCGACAGCCGCCAAAGCCTAACGCACGCGGGCACCCCCGTCAGCCGGTCGCCTAGTTTTCGCACCCGATGCCGTCGCCATCGCCGTCGAAGTGGTGAGGGTCGGGTGGGAGCACCTTGAAGTTGCGCACGCCCACCTGGCTGCAACCGAGGACCGGCGGCGGCGGCGGGACACAGACCGAGGGATAGGCCGGCGAACAGGTGGCCACCGGAGCGCCCGGCGTCATCGTCCCGGCGCTCGCAACGAAGGGCGCCGCAGTCTGAGGGGGCCCTTCCGCGCATGCGGACGCGAACGCAAGCAGGGCAAGCAGGAGCCGCACCCTTGAATTCATGACGCCACCAGCCATGGGCCGCCCTGCTCGGCCAACCAGCAGCGTCGTCCATATCCAATCGCAGCGGCGCTGCTCGCCCGGTGGGGGAAGTTACAGAACCATCGCAACCGGCCGCGACACCACTAACCGGCCTCTCCCAGGAGGCGGGATCGAACCAGGTGGCGCTGGACCTTGCCGCTCGCGGTTCTTGGCAGCTCAGCAACGAACTCGATGCGCGCCGGCAGCTTGTAGGCGGCCAGGCGCGCCCGCAGAAACGCCGTGAGCGCCTCGGAATCGACCGTGCTGGCTACGACCACCGCGACCGGCCGCTGCCCCCAACGCTCGTCCGGGAGACCGACGACGGCCGCTTCTGCCACACCCGGGAAGGCAAGCAGCGCCGCTTCTACTTCTGCCGGGTAGACGTTTTCGCCGCCGGAGATGATCAGATCGTCGCGCCGGTCGAGCACGTAGAGGAAGCCATCGTGGTCGAGGTGGCCGACGTCGCCGGTGTGGAGCCAGCCATCCCGGATGCCGCGTCCGGTGGCTTCCGGATTGCGCCAATATCCCGGCGTTACGGTGGGCCCGGAGACCAGGATTTCGCCCGCTTCGCCGGTGGGCGCGTCCACGCGGAGGCCGGTCACGAGGAGCGGCTTGCCGGCCGAACCCACGTGACTGCGTGCGTCCGCCGGGGAGAGGGTGGCCACCTGGCTGGCGGCCTCGGACAGCCCGTAGGTCTGGATGACGGGAAAGCCGCGTTCGAGGGCGCGTGTCAGCAGGAGTGGCGCCACCGGTCCGCCGCCCACGAGCACGACGCGCAGCGCGGGCGGGCTCGCGCGCCCATCGCAATCCAGCACCCGCTGGAGCATGCTGCTCACCACGGAGAGGTGGGTGATCCCGCCGTCGTGCAGGCTCGCCGCCACGCGAGCTTCGTCGAACGTCTCATGCACCACCGCGGTCGTCCCGTAAATGGCGCTGCGCAGGATGATCGAAAGGCCGCCGACGTGGAAGAGGGGCATGCAGGCGAGCCAGCGGTCGCCGGGCATCACCCCAAGATTGAAGGCCGAACCCGCCGCGCTCGCCCAGAAGTTCCCGAACGTAAGCATCGCGCCTTTCGGCCTGCCAGTGGTCCCTGAGGTATAGATGATGCTGTGGACATCAGCCGGTTCGTGCACGTCGCAGAGATCTCCGGCACTGGCCGCGGGCAGGGGCATCGTGAGCGGCACTGCCCGCCCCGCTGCCAGTGCCGCAGCGGTGGCTTGCTCCCGCGTGCCATCCGTACAGAGCAAGAGTGCCGGGTCGGCGTCCGTGAGCTGCCACGCGAGTTCGTCCGCGCTCAGCCGCGTGTTGAGCGGCACGAGGATTGCACCCGCTCGCGGGACGGCGTGGATCGCCTCGACAAGTTCTAAGGAGTTGGGTGCGAGGACTGCCACCCGGTCCCCCGGTCCGACGCCATGCGCCCGCAGCGCTCCCGCAAGCCCGATGACCCGCTCGTTCAGATCCCGAAACGTCAACGAGGCCCCGCTGCACTCGACGGCTTCCGTCTCCGGCAGCACGGCCGCCCGGTGGGCGAGCCAGTCGGGCATCGCTTCGCTCACAGCGCCACCTCGCCCGCAATCGGCCCGGCGTACGTTTCGATTGCGCGCGCGTCCAATCGCACCCCGAGTCCCTTGCGTGCCGGCACTGCCATTGCGCCGCGCAGCACTCGCGGCATGTCCACCACGAGGTCGTTCTCGAGCCGTTCCAGGGTCGCCAGCCCGCACGGCAAGGGGCCGACGGCAGTTCCAGCGGCAAGATGCAGAGCCGCGGCGGTTCCGACGCCCGCATCGAACATCGTCGTCACAATGGCCGGCATCCCCGACCTCCGCGCGATCGCGACCATCGCCAGCGCCTCTTTCAGTCCCGAGACCATCGGCTTGATGACCACGCAGGCAGCAGCGTTCGAAGCAAGGATCGCCTCGAGCTCGGCCACGCTTCTGCACGATTCGTCGAGCGCGATCGCCACCGGCGAAACCGCCCGCAGATCGCGCGTCATTCCGAGCACCCCCGGCACGTCGCGCCCGACAGGCTGTTCGCAGAGTGCCACTCCGAGCCGGGCAAACTCGGGCAGCAGCGCGCTCGCCTCTTCGAAGGTCCAGGCGCCGTTCGCGTCGATGCGAAGGGTTGCCCCCGGGCCGGCCGCCTCGCGAACGGCCGCGACGCGAGCCAGGTCGCCGTCGCGATCCATGCCGGCCTTCACCTTGAACGTCGTGAAGCCCTTCTCAGCCAGCCGGCGTGTCTCACGCGCGGCCTCCTGGACGTCCTCGGCGTCTACCGTGGCGTTAACCGGGACTGACCGCGTCACGTCGTCGCAGATGATCCCGCCTCGACCGACGAGCCACTCGCTCAGCGGCGCGCCGTGCCACGAAGCGCAGAGGTCCGCGACCGCGGTCTCGACCCCACACCGCGCCGCCGCCGACGATCCAGCGGAAACGCCCGGCAGGTCGATGCTCGCCTCCCAGGCGTCCTCGGGATCGCGTCCGAGGATGCTCCGTGCCAGCGTTTCCACTGCGTTCGCGGTCTCGGCCGCGCTCCCGCCGGCATACGATGGCAGCGGCGATGCCTCGCCCAGCCCCGTCAGGCCATCGTCCGTCGCCATTTCGATGATGATGCCTTCACGCACCGCCTGGGTGCCATGCGCGGCGCGAACCGTCGTGCGAAAGGGCACGGCGAACGGGCGCCAGTGGATGCGCACGATCCTGCCCGGCACCTATCCCCTCCGCGGGAACTCTTCGAGGTTGCTGTAGCGGGGCGGCCGCTTTTCGAGGAAGGCGTCCCGGCCCTCTTTGCCCTCGTCGCTCATGTAGTAAAGCATCGTCGCGTTGTGGGAGAGTTCGGTGATCCCGGACATCCCATCGAGTTCCGCGTTGAACGACGACTTCAGGAGCCGCAGCGCCAGGGGGCTGTGCTTCAGCATCTCCTTCGCCCACTTCACGCCCTCAGCTTCAAGCTGGTCCAGCGGCACGACGGCGTTCACGAGGCCCATTTCGAGGGCTTCCTGGGCGGTGTATTGGCGGCAGAGGTACCAGATCTCCCGGGCCTTCTTCTGCCCCACGAGCCGCGCCAGCTGTATCGCGCCGAAGCCGCCGTCGAAGCTGCCCACGCGCGGCCCGGTCTGGCCGAATCGGGCGTTTTCGGCGGCGATGGTGAGGTCGCAGATGACGTGGAGGACGTGTCCGCCGCCGATCGCGTAGCCGGCCACGAGCGCGACCACGGGCTTCGCCATCGAGCGGATGAGCTTGTGCAGGTCGATGACGTTCAGCCGGGCGACATCATCTTCGCCCACGTACCCGCCGTGGCCGCGTACACGCTGGTCGCCGCCGGAACAGAACGCGCGCCCACCTTCACCCGTGAACAGGACGACGCCGACCTCCGGGTCTTCCTTCGCGCGTGTGAAGGCGTCGAGCATTTCGAAGATGGTCCCGGGGCGAAACGCGTTGTGGACTTCGGGCCGGTTGATGCTGATCCGGCCGATGCCTTCAGCTTTCTGGTAGATGATGTCCTTGTACGTGTGCGCGGTCTGCCATGCGACAGTCATGCGGGAACTCCTTGTCTTGGGACGGGCAGGGCGAGGAACTCGAGGATGGCCGCGGCGCACTCGTCCGGCCGGTCCGTCTGGGCAGCGTGCCCGGCCCCGGGAATCGTCACACATCGTGCGTCTGGGATCACCTTCGTCATTTCCCCCGCAATCCCGGTGAACTTCACATCCAGCGCACCGGAAACGAGCAGCACCGGGAAGGGCAATGAGGGCAACGCGTCGAACGTCGGCGGCTGCGAACCCGTGCCCATGCCCCGCAGGCTGTTGGCGAGGCCCGTGACGGTGTTCTGGAGCCGGCCGGCCCGGATGGCCCCCCGCACCTCTTGCGACAGCGTCTTCTGCGAGGCGAACATCGGGATGTTCTCCCAGTAGTCGATGAAAGCCGGGACGCCGTCCGCTTCGATGTTGCGAGCGAGTAGCTCGTCCGCGGCGCGCCGTTCCGCGCGCTCGGTCTCGGTTGCCAGTCCCGGCGACGCGCCAATGAGCGCGAGCCGCTCGATCCGCTGCGGATACTGCGAAGCGAGGTAGAGCGCAAGGCGCCCACCCATGGAGTAGCCGAGCCAGGCCGGGCGCTCATAACCGATCTTCGCCACGGCTTCGACGATGTCGGCGGCCGCGGCCTCCATCCGGTAACGGGCGACCTCCGCAGGCGAATCCGTGTCCCCGTGCCCGGCGACGTCCACGGCGATGAGCGTGTGGCGGGCGGCCATGAGGTCGCCGAAGCGGCCCCAGGCGCGTGCCGAGCCGGTGAAGCCATGGATGAGCACGAGGGGCGAACCGCTCCCCCACGTTTCGACGTTCAGATGAAAGCCGCCGGAAAGTTCAATGCGCACCGGTTACCCCTTCGTTCAGCGCGGCCGCGGCGAGCGCCCATGCCTCGCGGTGCCACTGTGCGTTGGCCGCGCGGTCCGTGCGAAGTTCGATGACGTGCAGACCCTTGCCTGCGCGGCTGAAGGCGGTGCGGAACTGATCCCAATCCTCCGCAACCGAGTGGACGCCCCCGTACATCGCCGTCGCGTGCGAAAAGTCCAGGTCCGGCGCGGTGCCGAACCACTCTTCGAACACGGCCGGGTGGTTCGCCTGCGGGAGGTAGTGGAAGATGCCGCCCCCGTTGTTGTTCACGAGCACGATGGTGAGGTCCAGCGCGTGGCGGCGGGCCGCCCAGAGGCCGTTCATGTCGTGGTAGAACGAGATGTCTCCGATCACCAGGACGACTGGTCCACCCGCCGCTGCCGCTCCCAGGGCCGACGAAGTGACGCCGTCGATGCCAGCGGCGCCACGGTTCGAAACGACCGTCAGGGGCAGGTCCGTCACGTTCAAGAACGAGTCCATGTCGCGCACGGGCATGCTGTTTCCGGCGAAGAGCGTCGTCCCCGGCGTGAGCGCCGCGGCCAGTTCAGTGAACACGGTCCCTTCGGAGAGGCCGGGACACGTTCGCGCATAGCTGGTCATCGCCCCGGACGCCGCCGCTCCAGCGCCCACCCAGCGTTCACACCACCCTGTCTCGGGCTCCGCACCGGAAATCATAGCGGCGAGTGAGCTTGCCACGAGGGCGGTGTCGCCGACGATGACCCGCCCGGCTACAGAGCCCGGGTCTCGCCAGCCGCCGGGCAGCTCGCAGAGCAGGTGCGTCGCCCTGTCCTGGGCCGCCAGGTATTCGCCCAGCGCCTTCGATGTCGGTGCTGCCCCGAAACGGAGCACCACATCCGGCGCGAAGGCGCCGGGCAGGGCCGTCCGCACCATCGCGTCGTACCCATCGACCACACGCGAGCGATCGTGGGCGCCGTTGCGAAGTCCGCTCAGCGGGTCCGCGAGAATGGGTGCATCGAGGGCGGCGGCGAGCCACGCGATTTCGTCCGCCGGCAGCCCCCACGATTCCGGCCCGGCAACGATCATCGGGCGGCGCGCGTTGCGGAGCGCAGCCACGGCGAATTCGAGGTCGCTGGCTGACGGTTCGATCGCAGGGCAGGCGATCTCCGCCGGTACCTCGACCGGGAGCACGGGCGGCCGCTCGGAAGGCGGCGGCGTGAGGGGCTCATCGAAGGGGAAGTTCAGTTGCACTGGTCCGGGCAGGGGCGACATCGCCGCTCGCACGGCCCGCTCGGCGAATCCGCGGAACAGACCGGCCTCACCCGGAAGTCCGTAGGGCGCCGGCAGGTCCAGCGCCCAGCGGACATTTGTGCCATACATGTTGAGCTGATCGATGGTCTGCGAAGCTCCGGCATCCCTCAGGCGGGGAGGACGGTCGGCGGTGCAGACGATCAGCGGGATGCGCGAAAGGTTCGCTTCGACCACGGCCGGCGCATAGTTCGCCGCCGCCGTCCCGGAGGTGCAGACGAGGGCAACAGGGCGGCGCTTCGCCCGGGCCAGTCCCAACGCGAAGTATGACGAGGAGCGTTCGTCCAGGTGGAGCCAGGGGCGGATGGCGGTCTGTTCGACAAAGGCGATAGTCAGCGGTGTAGAGCGGGACCCGGGCGTGATGCACACGTCCTGCACTCCAGCGGCAGCGAGCGCCCGGACGAATTCAGCGGCGGCGATGGTATTCGCGGCTGCCACGCCGCTAGCGGCCACTGAGCGCCTCCCGCAGCGGGCGGAGCTTCACTTCGGTTTCGGCGAGCTCGCGCGCCGGGACGGATTCCGCCACGATGCCGGCGCCCGCGAACAGCACGGCTTCGCCTTCGCCGAGCAGGCCAGAGCGCAGCGCCACCGCGAATTCGCCTTCGCCATCGAAGTCCACCCAGCCGATGGGGCCCGCATACCAGCCGCGGTCCATGTTCTCCAGCCGGCGGATGGCCTCCAGCGCTTCCGCGCGGGGGAAGCCGCCGACCGCCGGCGTCGGGTGGACGGCAGCCGCCAGGTCGAGGATGTCGACGCCTTCAGCAACAAGCCCGTCGAGCGGGGTGTAGAGGTGATGGATGTTCGGCAAGCTGATCACGCGCGGCGTCTCGGGCATGGCGAGATCGGCGCAGAGCGGGGAGAGTGAATCATGCAGCGCCTCGGCGACGAAAGCGTGTTCGCTCCGCTCTTTCGGGTCCGCGAGCAGTTCTTCCATCGCGCGGCGGTCGTCCTGCGGGTCGGCTTCTCGACCCCGTGATCCAGCCAGGCTGGTGGCGCGTACTGCACCGTCTTCGAGCGAAACCAGGAGTTCGGGCGAAGCGCCGGTCCAGGTGGCTTCGGCCGTCGCGAACTTGAAGACGAAGCACGCGGGGTAGCGCTCGGCGAGCCGTTCGACGACTTCGCCGGCGTCGATGTCGAGCGTCTCGCGCACCTGGCGGGCGAGCACGACCTTTGCGTAGTCGCCGCCATCGATCTCGGCGACGGCGCTGCGCACTGCGTTCTTGAAGGCGTGGCGGCGGGTCTCATCCGTCTCGCCGGTTGCGCCGGAGAATCGCGCGGGCAGAGTCCGAGCGGGCTGGCCGCGCCGGCAAAGCATCGCAGCGACGCGCCCTTCGATGGCGTCCAGGCCCTCGGCAGCCTCAACCTCGATCGCCAGCCAGCCGGACCGGCGGTCGCCTTCGATGACCAGCTGGACTTCGGGGAGGAAGAACTGCCAGCCGCCGAACGCGTCCCAGGACGCATCATGGCGGGGCGAATGCGCATCGAAACGGGCTCCGCCGAAGAGGCGTGGGCGGCTCCTGGTCGGGCCAATGACCACGGCGTCGCGAGTAAGACGGCGGACCGCCTGTTTCGCTTCGAAGAGGCCGGTGTCGTGTTCGCCGCGCAACGTCACTGCGCGTCCGAGGGCGATGGCCGTTGCGCGCAAGGCGGGCCGTTCCCAGAGCGCCGCAGCTTCCGAGCGGAGCTCGGCCAGGCCCCGGGCCAGGATCCGCTCGACGGAGTCCGCGGGAAGGTCGGCGACGACGAGCGTCCTGCCTTCGGTGCGGCGCGCAAGGCTGATGCGTTTCGCAAGCGTCCCGGCCGCCTGTTCCAGGGCGCCGGCCGCGTGTTCGCGGCGCAACGCCAGTCCGGGTTCGCAAGCAGTCTCGGTGGCGGTCGCTGAATCTCGTGTGGTCGCGTGCATCGTCGAGTGCCCGTAGTTTCGCACGCCCCGGACTCTCGCGCAGTGTGGCCGCTTACCGCACCACGGTTGGGTTGGGGGATTCCCTGATGCTCCCGCGCGGAGTTCGTATCGATCTCTCTGGTAGAACCTGAGCGACGGCGGTGAAGCCATGGCTGACGCTGCAAAGCTGCCGGCCGATCCAATCGATCCTGAGAATAACGTCGTTCCCATTCGCGGGGAGGAGGGCGGTCCGCTTTCCCTCCAGAAGAAGGCCGAGGGTGGCCTTACGCTGCGCTTCGCGTTCGATCTGCCGAAGATGCCCTCGTTCGACAGGGCAACGAGCTGGACGCACCAGCAGATGGTGAATGCAGCGCTCATCCTGGCCGTCATCGCGCTCGCCGGGTACCTGGTGTACGAAAAGCGCCTCGCGCCCGCCGCTGACCCCGTCGCCGAACACGCCGTGGCAACGAACGTGCGCCCGAACGTGGTGACGACGTTCAATCCTTCCGTCGATTCGCCGGTGGTTGCCCCGGGCGCCTATGTCGATGCACTGGCATCGGTGATCGGCAGCGTCAACGTAGGCGCGGGCGTCTTCATCGCGCCCTTCGCCAGCATTCGCGGCGATGAAGGCCAGCCGATCGTCATCGGTGAAGGCTCCAACGTCCAGGACGGCGTGGTCCTCCACGCACTCGAAACGTTCGAAGGAGGCAAGGCGGTCGAGGCCAATCTCGTGACTGTCGATGGCAAGAAATACGCCGTGTACGTTGGGTCCGGCGTGTCGCTCGCGCACCAGTCGCAGGTGCATGGGCCGGCGATCGTGGGCGACCACACATTCGTGGGGATGCAGGCGCTCGTGTTCAAAGCCGTTGTCGGGAAGAACGTCGTGATCGAACCCGGTGCGAAGGTCATTGGCGTGACCATCGCCGAAGGACACTACGTGCCCGCCGGGAGCGTCGTGACGACGCAGGCGGCAGCCGATGCGCTCCCGAAGATCACCGATGCCTATGCCTTCGCGAAGCTGAACGACGGTGTGCTCCACGTGAACGAGCAGTTCGCCGACAAATACCTCGAGTTGACCACCGGCAAGGTCGCACCGGATGCCGCGGCGCACAAGTAACCGGGGTTCGCGCAGCCGGGTCCGTTTCGTACACTTCGAATGGTGTTCAAACGCAAGCCGCGCATCGACGAGAACAACTACGGCAGGCTAATGACCTCGTTCTCGCGTGTCGTGGACCAGGATCCGTTCGTGCGTCGCCCGGCGCAGGCCCTTGCTGACCGCGTGGTGGCCGAAGAGGGCGCGCTCGTGTCGGCTGTCGATGCTCGCATGTACAACGGCTCCGCGGTCTACCACCTGCGGCTCCTGGCCGGGGCCTGGATCCTCTCGCACGAAGGCACGGTCCCGAAGGCGACCGCGGAGATCTTCGAAGAGGCCGTCGCCTGGAAATTCGGCCCGTTCGCGAAGGGCTCCGACAGGCTTGCCCGGCGCCTTTCGGAACTCGCCCGCGGCGAATTCCAGCGCAGCGAGTGAACCGGAGTTAGAGCGCCAGCGCGGCCGGGATTTCGAGGAGCTTTTGGATCTCTTTGATGAAAACGGCGCCTTCGGCGCCATCCGTGACGCGATGGTCGGCGCTCAGCGCGATCTTCATGACCTGCGACGCGACGACCTGGCCATCGCGCACCACCGCCTGCGGCATCACCGACCCGACGCCGAGGATGGCGGCCTGTGGCGGGTTGATGATGCCGATGAGGGCTTCCACGCCATAGGCGCCGAGGTTCGTGATGGTAAACGTGCCGGCGGAGTATTCGTCGGCACGGAGCTTCCCCGTCTTCGCGCGCGCCACGAGGTCTTTCGATTCAGCCGCGATCACGCCCAGCGTCTTATGGCCCACGTCGAGAATGGCCGGCGCGATGAGGCCGTCATCGAGGGCGATGCCGATGTCGATGTTGATGGCCTCGTGGAGGCGCAGCCCGTCTTCGGCGAACTCGGCGTTGAAGTGTGGGTGGCGGGCGAGGGCGATCGCGCAGGCTTTCACGATCAGATCGTTGATGCTCACGCGCTGCTCTTCGGAGGCTGCCTCGTTCATTTCCCGGCGGAAGTCGAGGGCCCGGGTCATGTCGACATCGAGCGTGAGGTAGTAGTGGGGCTGCTGCTGCTTGGAGGTCGTCATCCGGCGGGCAATGGCCTGGCGCATGCGGCTGAGGCCGGTGACAGGCGCGGGGGCGCCGGTGGTGGCTGCCGCCGGCCGTTGCAGTGTGACAGCCTTTTTGGCCCCGGCGTTCTGGATGGCGGCCTCCACATCGCGCCGGAGGATGCGTCCATCGGGCCCGCTGCCCCTGAGCGCGCTCACATCCACGGAGGCGTTGGCCGCGATGCGCCGGGCCACGGGCGAGATGCGCAGCCGTTCGCCGGGGGGCGTGACGGCAGCCGGCGCGTTGGCAGGCTCCGCTACCGGCGCTGGCAGCGTCTGCGCGGGCGCGGCCACTTCGGCGGCCTGGACGGCGGCGGTGGTCCCCGCCGGGAGTTCGCGCTTAACCGGCGTCGCCGCCGGCGGCTTCCGTTCGACCTCCGGCGTCATTTCGGACGGCTCGCCGAGGAGGGCGATGACTTCACCGACGGGCACCGTTTCGCCTTCGTCGACCACATGCTTCAAGAGGGTCCCGGAATCGAATGCTTCGAGTTCGACGGTTGCCTTGTCGGTTTCGATTTCGGCGATGATCTCGCCGCGCTCGACACCATCGCCCGGCTGCTTGAGCCACTTCACGAGCGTGCCTTCGGTCATATCGGCGCCCATCTGGGGCATCGTGATATCGATAGCCATTGGTCAGCTCTCCCCGAGCATCGCGACGACGGCGTCCACGACGTCTTCTTCGGATGGCAGTGCAGCGAATTCGAGGTTCCGGTTGTATGGCATTGGTACGTCTTTCCCGCTCACGCGGGCAACGGGCGCATCCAGCCAATCGAACGCTCGCTCCATGATTTGTGCGCTTAATTCTCCCCCGAAGCCGCCAAACTTCCAGTCGTCTTCCACGATGACGGCGCGGTTTGTCTTCTTCACGGACGCGATGACCGTGTCCATATCCAGCGGGCGCAGGCAGCGAAGGTCGATGACCTCGGCGTGGATCTCCTCCTGCTCTTCGAGCATGGCGGCCGCGCGCAGCGCCTGGTGGACGCTCCCGGAGTAGCCGACGATGGTGACGTCCGCGCCTTCGCGGAGCACGTTCGCCTTGCCGAAGGGGATGCGGAAGTCGGGCTCGTCCGGCACCTCGCCTTTGAGCTGATAGAGCGCCGAGTGTTCGATGAAGATGACCGGGTTGTCATCCCGGAACGCCTGCTTCAGCAAGCCCTTGGCATCCGCGGGATTCGATGGGCACACCACCTTTAGCCCCGGGAAATGGGCATACATGCCTTCCAGCGCGTGGCTGTGGGTGGCGCCCAGCTGGCTGCCGCCGCCGCTGGCCATGCGCAACACAAGGGGGACATTGAACTGCCCCCCGCTCATGAACAGGAATTTCGAGGCGTTGTTGATGATCTGGTCGAGGGCCACAAGGCTGAAGTTGATCGTCATGATTTCGACCATCGGGCGCAGGCCGCTGAGCGCCGCGCCAATGCCCGCGCCGACGATACCGGATTCGGCGATCGGCGTGTCCATCACGCGGTCCGCTCCGAACTCCTCCAGGAGCCCGCGCGTCACCGCATAGGACCCGCCATAGGCGCCGATGTCCTCGCCCATCAGGAACACGCGCTCGTCGCGGAGCATCTCTTCGCGCAGGGCTTCGCGCAGCGCGTCGCGCATTCGCAGCTCAGTCATCGGGCGAAACCTTGTAGATGTAGTCGAACAGCGTGCTGATGGCCGGTTGCGGGCTGGCCTCGGCGAAGGCGATCGCGCCGGCAACTTCCGCCTCAACCTGCGAGACGATCGCTTCGTAGGTGCCGCCATCGATCATGCCCGCGTCGATCATGTACGTCTTCAGCGATTGAATCGGGTCGCGCTGACGCTGCGCCTCGACCTCCGCCTTGTTGCGATAGAGTTCGGCGTCCGCCATCGAGTGTCCGCGGTAGCGATAGGTCATCGCCTCGATGAAGTAAGGGCCGTTGCCCGAGCGGCAGAACTCGACCGCCGTCTTCGTTGCGTCGTAGACCGCGCGCACGTCCATCCCGTCGACACGGACCGCCGGCATCCGGTATGCCTCGGCGAGTTTGTAGATGTCGTTCGCGATCGACTTCGCGAGGGGCAGGCCCATTCCGTAGCCGTTGTTTTCGCAAAACCACACGACCGGGACGTCCCAGAGCGCGGACAGGTTCAGCGCTTCGTGGAATTCGCCCTCCGCGACGCCGCCATCCCCGAAGACGCACATCGTGACGGCGCCATCACCGTTCTTCTTCGAACCAAGCGCGAGGCCGACGGCGACGGGCATGTGGCCGGCGACGATCGCGTGGCCGCCGAAGAAGTTCGCGTCCTTGTCGAAGATGTGCATCGAACCGCCGCGGCCTTTGCTCGTGCCCTCTTCCCGCGCGAACAACTCGGCCATCACCCGGTTGGAATCGATGCCGCGCGCGATTGCGTGACCATGGTCGCGGTAATGCGTGATGAGCTTGTCACGCGGTTCCAGGTTCGCGATGGAGCCGACGGCGCACGCCTCTTCACCGATATAGAGGTGAAGGAAGCCGCGCACCTTGCCCTTCGTATACATCTCGCCCGTGCGCTCTTCGAAGCGGCGGATGAGCAGCATCTGGTAGAGGAACCCGTTGAGGCGCTCGCGTTCGGTGGAGGGCGCCGAGGGGGCTCGCGGCGTTTCGGTGGTCACTCTGCCTCTGCTCTCTGCCTGGGCGCAGTGCGGCGCCGGGCAATGTGGATTGCTTCGCCATCGACGGCGAGTGCGGCTTCCTTGATGGCCTCTGCCAGCGTCGGGTGCGCGTGGACGGCGAAGCCCACCTCCACCGTCGTCGCTTCCAGGAGTGCGACCATCGTCGCCTCTCCAAGGAGGTCGTTCACGTCGTGGCCGATCATATGGATGCCAAGCACCTGGCCCGTGGCTTCATCCGCCACCACTTTCACGAAGCCTTCGGTTTCGCCCACGGCGATGGCCTTGCCAAGCGCCGTCATGGGGAACCGCCCCGTCTTCACGGCGAAGCCTGCCTCCTTCGCCCTTTGCTCCGTATACCCGATGGACCCGATCTGCGGCTGGCTGAAGGTCGCTCTCGGCATCTGAACATAGTCGAGGACGGGCACGTGCTTACCGGCGATCACTTCCGCCGCCATGGCGCCCTGCTGCATCGCGACGTGCGCGAGCATCAGCTTCCCGGTGACGTCCCCGATCGCAAAAAGGCCCGGCACATTGGTCCGCATTTCGTCGTCGATCGTGATGAACCCGCGGTCCAGGGCCACTCCCAGCGCTTCCAGGTTGAGGCCCCCGGTGTGTGGCACGAACCCGATGGCGAGCAGCACCGCTTCGGCTTCGAGAGCCTGCGATACGCCGCCGGACGAGACCGTGACGGTCGCCTTCCCACCATTCACGGCGACCGATTCGACCTTCGACTTCACCAGGCAGCGAATGCCGCGCGCCTCGAACGAACGCCTGAGGAGGCGGCCGATGTCCGGGTCTTCGTTCGGCACCATCGTGTCGAGCATCTCCACGACCGTCACTTCCGAGCCATAACTCGCCCAGATGTGAGCGAATTCCACGCCTACCGGTCCCGCCCCGATGATGACGGCCCGCTGCGGGGGTGTGCGAACCTCCAGCGCCTCGCGGGACGTCATGACCGTCGTGCCGTCGACCTCGACGCCGGGGATCATTCGGGCGGAAGCGCCGGTGGCGATGATCGCCGCCTTCGCCTCGTAGTCCTTTCCTCCGCAGGAAACGATCGGGCCGGGCTTCAGGCTGGCTTCACCAGCGATGACCTCAACGCCGGCTTCCTTGAGGAGGCCTTCGACGCCTCCCACCAGCTGGTCGACAACCTTGCGGCTTCGGTCGATGGCGCTGCCCAGGTCGAACTGCGGGTCGGAGACGGAGATGCCCCACGTCGCGGCATCGCGGACGAGGTTGACGACGTCGGCGTTGCGCAGGATGGCCTTGCTGGGGATGCAACCCCAGTTGAGGCAGAGGCCGCCCACGCGATCGCGCTCGAACAGCGCGACGCGGAGCCCAAGCTGGCTGCCGCGGAGAGTCGCCACATAGCCGCCGGGTCCGCCGCCGATGACGGCCAGATCGTACGCTGCCATAGTTCACCCCAATACTTCCATAGCCCGCCCGGAAGCTCAAATCGCAGGGAAAATCGCACCACGTGGCGATTCAGTCCAGTGTAGTCGAGAGGAGCATTTGCGCGCCGGGCCGGCGGTTCACAAAGCGCCGGCAGCCGGCCGGCGGAGAACGATCATATGGTGGGTGCGAAGCGGCGGGATGGCTGCGAGCGGACCGTAGGCCCAGGGTGCGAAACGGCCTGCCTTCCGCGCGATGGGAGGCGCGAGCGTGATCGAGTACGTCTTTGCGGGACACTTGGGGAACCAGCGGCGCGCGTCGTCCATCGCGATCGGATGAACATTGGGGTTGTTGGGATTGGAACGTCGCATATCGTAAAGGACAATGAGGCCCCCCGGCCGCGTGATTCGGAAGAGTTCCCAGGCGATGCCCTGCGCCACGTCTTCATCAGGCACGCTGCTGAAAAGCGTGAACGCCAGCGAGAGATCGAACGACTGGTCCTTCTCCGGGATGGCGTCGGCGCTGCCGGAATGGACGCGAATTTCCGGTGAATGCTTGCGGCAATAGGCGACCGCATCCGGGTCGATGTCGATTCCGGCCATGTTCGCCGGGTCTCCGCCCCATTGCACCATGAGCCGCAGGTTGTATCCGGTGGAGCAGCCCGCTTCGAACGTGCGCAGTTCGGTGAGCGAGTCCCAGCCGAAGCGGCGCAACAGGCGGGACAGGAAGCGTTCCCGCTCCTGCACCATGAGGAGGTTGCCCATGTCGAGAATGGAGTGCCGAGCGTCTTCGCCGCCCATGTCTTGGAACCGTCCCAGGAGTTCCCCGCTGCGCCAAACTCTACCACGGACGGCCCAACCGTGATGCGTTGGGTCATTCGCTTCGCAGGTAAAGGCCGATCGCGGGGTTCAAGGACGCTATCTGATCTACACTGGAGACACTATGCCCAAGTTTGGATTCATTTCGCGCCTGCTCGGCGATTCGAACGAAAAAGAGATCAAGCGCCTCAGCGGGACCGTCGCGGAAATCTCCAGCTATGGCGACGAGTTTGCGCGCCTCGACGACACCGCCCTCGCCGCGAAGACCGATGAGTTCCGTAAGCGCTACGAAGACGGAGAATCGCTCGAAGACCTGCTTCCTGAAGCGTTCGGTGTCGTGCGCGAAGTCGCCAGCCGCACCGTGGGGGAGCGGCCGTTTGATGTCCAGATGATCGGTGGCATCGCCCTCCACGAGGGCAAGATCGCCGAAATGCGAACCGGCGAAGGCAAGACCCTGGTCGCCATCGCGCCGCTCTACCTGAACGCGATCACGGGCCGCGGCGTTCACCTGGTCACCGTCAACGACTACCTGGCCCGCGTCGCACCCATCCGCTACGGCGGCATCTACACCTTCCTTGGCATGAGCGTGGGCGTCATCCAGAACAACGGCGTGAGTTACCGGTTCGACCCGGCCTACGTCCCCGGCGGCGAGGACGGCGAAGGCGGGCTCGAATTCTTCCGGCCGTGTTCGCGCCGCGAAGCCTATGCCTGCGATGTCACCTACGGGACCAACAACGAGTTTGGCTTCGACTACCTGCGCGACAACATGGTGCGCGAACACGCCGAAAAGGTGCAGCGCGACCTCTACTTCGCGATCGTCGACGAAGTCGACAGCATCCTCATCGACGAGGCGCGGACGCCGCTCATCATCAGCGGGCAGGCGGAAGAGGCGAGCGGAACGTACATGTCCTTCGCGCGCGCCGTCCGTGGCCTGAAGGAAGACGCCGATTACGTCGTGGACCACAAGGCGAAGCACGTCGCGCTCAGCGAAGAGGGCATCAACCGGATCGAGCGAGCGCTGGGCATGGGCAACATCTTCGCTGCCGATTCGAAGCTCGCGCGCCACCTGGAAGCCGCGCTGGACGCCGAGGTGCTGAAGCGCATCGACCGTGACTACGTGGTC
>CAYYSD010000059.1:0-1838 GCA_964474285.1 uncultured Anaerolineaceae bacterium
ACCTGCCGCTCTACGGCCTGGAGGACCTCGGCTTCTGCAAGCCGGGCGAGGCGGGCGCGTTCATCGCGGCCGGAAACACCCGCCCCGGAGGCAAGCTCCCGCTCAATACGAACGGCGGCGGCCTTAGCTACATGCACTCGGGCATGTACGGCATGTACGCCCTCCAGGAGAGCGTCCGGCAGATGCGCGGCGTTTCGCCAGCCCAGGTGAAGGACGCGAAGATCACCGTCTGCCACGGCGTCGGCGGCATGTTCGCGGCCAGCGGAACGATCATCATGACGAACCAGGCGTAGGCACAGTGATGAGCGCTGGGTCCTGAGTGCTGAGGAGTACGAGGTATCCAGCGTGGACAAGTTCGAAGACCTGATCGCGTGGCAGAAGGCGCGGGAGCTGAACCGAGCAATCTACTCGGTGACGTCAACTCCGCCCTTTGCCCGCGATCATGGGCTTCGGAGCCAGGTGCAACGCGCGTCCGTGTCGGTGATGGCGAACATTGCCGAAGGCTACGAGCGTCACCGACTCGCCGAGTTCCACCAGGCTCTCTCCATCGCTAAGGCATCCTGCGCCGAGCTCCGTTCGCACCTGTACGTTGCTCTCGACGTGGGATACATTCCGGCGCGCGACTTCGAAGTCCTGCTCAAGCAGGCGGAAGAGGTCGCACGGATCATTGGCGGGCTGCGCGCGAGCGTTCAGCGGCGACGAAACAGCGAGGTCTCAAACGATGGCAGACTCTGAAAAGACCCCTCAGGACTCAGTACCCAACACTCAGGACTCCGAAGTCGACCGCAGGGGCGAAGGCCCGCTCATCATCGGCCTCACCGGCTCCATCGCGGCCGGGAAGTCGACGGTTGCGGCGATCCTGGTCGAGCGCGGCGCCGTCCACTGCGATGCCGACAAGCTCGTCCACAAAATGTACGACCCCGGCACGCCCGGCTTCGACAAGGTCGTGGCGCATTTCGGCCAGGATGTCGTCGGGCCCGATGGCTACATCGACCGCAAGATCCTCGGCGCCAAAGTCTTCGGCAAGCCAGAGGAGATGGCTGCGCTCACGCGCGCCATGGGCAACATCAGCGAGGCAATTCACAACGAGATCCTGAAGTGGCGCGACACCTTGCCCAACGATGGCATCGCGGTCATGGAAGCCGTCAATCTCCTGGAGCCCGGCTACGCCCACTGGACCGACCAGGCGTGGCTCATCGGCGTCGACGACGACATCGCGAGGAAACGGCTCATCGAGACGCGGAACATGTCGCCGGAAGAAGCCGAGCAGCGGGTGAAAGCCATGCGCCCGTTCTCCGAACGCCAGCCGGGCACGGACTGGTCCTACAAGAACAACGGGACCGCAGAAGAGCTCCGCGCAGTCGTGAACGCAGAACTGGACCGCATCCTCGCCCTCTACCGCGCCGGGAATCTCCCGGCGAGCGTCTTCGACGCGTGGTTCGAGGATTACAAGGAAAAGAACAAGGAACGCATCGCTGCTGCGGCCGCCGCCCGGGCAGCTGCCGCAGCGGAGGCCGAGGCGAAGGCCAAGGCTGGCGCGTAGACCGACCGTCGGCCGGGACCACCAGCCTACGTGCATCGCGAGGCTGGCTCAACCTCCTCAGGTCAACGTCCGTCCCGGCTCACGGCACGGTCAGAAACCGCTCGACGAACTCGCGTGGGGTGAACACCTCTCGGGGAACGTGCCGCGTATCCGCAGAATGCGCTCACCGGTCACGAGCACCGCGTCATCGTGGGCATCGAGCAGGTCCCACAAGTGTTGATCTGCTGGATCCGGACACGCGATGTTCGAAGGCGGCGGGACAACCGTCTGTGCCCGATGGAGAATCCGTGCGTGC
>CAYYSD010000059.1:1938-17166 GCA_964474285.1 uncultured Anaerolineaceae bacterium
CGGCGCCCGTCCCGGCGGAACAATGCCGCATGTCCGCGTATAGTGCCGGAGCACGACAGGAGGACTCGCATGGCCTTTATCGAACTCGATCACGTTGGCGTCATCGCCCACACCTGGGATGACGCCGCGAAGGTGTTGCTGGAACAGCTCGGCCTGGAGGTCGACCCGAACACGCCGCTTCCAAACGGATCGTATTTCGCCCCCGAACAAACCAACAACTACATGATCAAGGTGGGCAGCGGGAACACACGCGTCGAAGTGCTCATCCCCCAGGGCAAGACGAGCGGCACGGCGCGCTACCTCGATCGCTTCGGCCCCGGGCTTCATCACCTTGGCTACGCCTGCGAGGACATCGCGAAAGAAACCCAGCGGCTACTCGACGCCGGGATGCGCCGGGTCGACGTGGCGCGAAACCCCAACCAACGCCCGGGGCGCCTGCCGGCTTCGTTCTTCCACCCCAAGACGGCGGGCGGCATTCTCACGGAACTGGTCCTCTACCGGCCCCTGCGATAGCAACGCGGCACACGTTTCTGTCACGCCACGCCGCACTCCGCAGAGTGCCGGTCCACACGAGGGAGCACATCCATGGGTTTCGTTGAACTCGATCACGTTGGCGTCATCGCCCACACCTGGGACCAGGCCGCCGAAATCCTCCTGGCGAAGCTTGGGCTCGAACTCGACGAGAAGCGCTCGCCATTGCCCGACGGCGTCTACTTCGCGCCGGAGATGACGAACAACTACTTCGTCAAGGTGGGCATCGGAAACACCCGCGTTGAAGTGCTCATCCCGCAGGGCAACACCAGCGGAACTTCGCGCTACCTCGCGCGCTTCGGACCAGGGTTGCACCACCTTGGCTACGCGTGCGAAGACGTCGCCGTCGAGGCCCAGCGCCTGCTCGATTCCGGCCTCAAGCTCATCGATCTCGGCCAGGGCACGGATCCCACGAAGATGCGGGCAGCGTTTTTCCACCCCAAGAGCGCCGGCGGCATCCTTACCGAGCTGGTCCCCGTCTACCGCGAGCGGGACTGAGCCCGGACCGTTCGTCCCAGCTCTTCAGGATCGGCTAACCTTCCTTCCACCGGTTTGACGGAGGAAGCCCATGCCCGACCTCTACATTGGCAAGTCGTTCAATCCCGCCGACAGATCGCTCGGAGAGCGGTTTCTGCTTGATTCTGGCGACCTGACAACCCACGGGATCGTGATCGGCATGACCGGCTCCGGGAAGACCGGCCTCTCCATCGGGATCATCGAAGAGCTGCTCAAAGCCAAGGTGCCGGTCATCGTCATCGACCCGAAGGGAGACATGGGCAACCTCGCGCTGGCGTTCGATCGCCTCGCGCCGGAGCAGTTTGAACCGTGGATCGACCGTGACGAGGCGGCGCGCGAAGGCAAGAGCGTCGCCGACATGGCAAAAGCTGCCTCGGAGATCTGGACGAAGGGACTGCACGACTGGGGCATCGAACCGGGGGACGTCGCGGAGTATGCCCGGGGCCGGCGCATCAAGGTCTACACCCCTGGGGCCACCGCAGGCATTCCGCTCAACCTGATCGATTCGCTGGCGGCCCCGGGCGTGGACTTCGAACAGAACGAAGAAGAACTCCGCGACGAGATCGATTCGATCGTGACCGCCCTCCTGGGCCTCGTGAAGATCGAGGCCGACCCGGTCGCCAGCCGGGAGTACATCCTGCTCTTCAGCCTCATTGAGAACGCCTGGCGGCAGAACCAGGACCTCGACCTGCATGCGCTGATCGGGCAGGTCGCGAACCCCCCGATCGAAAGAGTCGGCGCGCTTGCCGTCGATGCGTTCTATCCGCAGAAAGATCGCAACGCGCTGATGTTCGCGCTCAACAACCTGGTCGCTTCGCCGCCGTTCGAAGTCTGGCGGCAGGGCCAGCCCGTCGACATCGAGTCGTGGGTCCGCACGCCGGACGGCATCCCGCAGCTCTCGATCGTCTACACAGCCCACCTCGAGGACGAACAGCGCGTGTTCGTAACGGCGCTCGTCCTGAACAAGCTGAAGACGTGGATGCGCAAACAGCCTGGCACGAGCGAGTTGCGGCTGCTGTTCTACATGGACGAAATCTTCGGGTACTTCCCGCCGACCGCGAATCCGCCGACGAAGAAGCCCCTTCTCACGCTGCTCAAGCAGGCGCGCGCCTATGGCGTGGGTGTGCTCCTTTCGACGCAGAACCCCGTGGACCTCGACTACAAGGGGCTCGGCAACATGGGTTTCTGGGCCATCGGCCGCCTCCAGACCACACAGGACCAGAACCGCGTGAAGCAGGGCATCGAAGCTGCGCTCGAAGACGCCGCAGGCGACATCTCGTTCGAGAACCTCATCGGCGGCGTGCAGAAGCGCGTCTTTCTGGTGCACGACATCCATCGCAAGCGGCCGGAGCTGGTGAACTCCCGGTTCGCCATGTCCTACCTCCGCGGGCCGCTCACGCGCGAAGAGATCCGGGCGCTTGGTCCCGAGGTCTCGGGCACGCCGGAGGAGAAGCGGGCGACCGGACCGGCCGCGAAGCCTGCGCCGAGGGCAGAGGCGCACTCCGCTGTAGCGGCGCGCGCGACATCGCCCGCCCCAACGATGTCTCCTGCCCTCCCCGCTCCATTGAAGCCGAAATACCTGGACCTGCGCGGCGGGAACATCGCCGAACCCTACGTCGTCGTGAAGACGGCAGTGCGCTACAAGGCGGGCGGCGTCGCCTCCCACGAACAGCGGCGAACGCTCGCGTTCCGGCTCGGGTCGCATATGACCGCGGGCGAGCTCCTCGAACAGGAGCCGGACGAAGTCGACGACGAGAGGCTGTCGACAGAAGCGCCGGCGGGGCTGATGTTCAGCGACCTCCCGGCCTTCGTCAGCGCATCCGACGGAGCAAAGGTGATCGAACGCGTCCTCCGCGACCGCCTCGACGACCGGCTGACGGCAGAACTGCTCTACGACCCGGTCACGCGCAAGTACGGCGCACTCGGCGAAGACGAGTACACCTTCGCTGCGCGGCTCGGCGCCACTCCAGGGATCTCCAACAAGCGGCAGGCGCTCGACGCGAAGATCACGAAACTCGAACGCGACATCGCGACCAAGAGCGAAGAGATCAAGGGACGGAAGATGGAGAAGTGGCTCTCCGTGGGCACGGCAGTGCTCTCGAACCTCAACGTCTTCACGGGCAAGTCGCGCAAGGTGAAGACGACCGGCATGGGCGGCGTGCTCAGCAAGAACCGCATGGAGAACACCGCCGAGCAGCGCAAGCAGACACTCCAGGTCCAGCTCGACGAACTCCGGCGGCAACGCGAAGAGCTCGACGCGCCCGACATCACACGCTTCGAACGCCGCACCATCAAGCCCGCGAAGACCGACGTCTCCATCGTCCGCTACGACATCGCCTGGGTGTACTGAGGCCTACTCCCGTGCCAGCTCCGCCATCAGCTCGAGCGTGTCATCCTGCTCGGTGCGGATGGTGAGGCCCGTGGCGCCGGAGTCCGCCCAGGCGACGTAGCGCTCCTTGATGCGCGCCGGCGGCCCTACGAGCGCCATCTCGTCGCAGTACTCGTCGGGGATGGCCTCCATAGCCTCGCCCTTGCGCCCTGCCAGGTAGAGCTCCTGGATCGTCTTCGCCGCGTCGCCGTAGCCGCGCCGGACCATCATGTCGTTGTGGAAGTTCTTGTCGCGGTGGCCCATGCCGCCCACGTAGAGCGCGATGCGCGGCTTCATCCGGCGGAACGCGTCGCGAAGGTCGTTCGTCACAGTGACCTGCACGCTCGCCTGGACTTCGAGGTCGCGGAGCGACTTGCCGCCGCCGGCGCGCTTGAACCCCTCTTCGAGCCACGGCCGGTAGGTCGCCATGCTCCCCGGCACGAAGCCCAGCGGCAGCCATCCATCGGCGATTTCAGCCGTGAGCTTCACGTTCGATTCGGTGCCTGTGCCCAGCCAGATCGGAAGCTTCGGGTTCGTATGGAGGATGGACTTGAGCGGCTTGCCGATGCCCATCGCCCCGGGGCCGGTATAGGGCAGCGAGATCTCGCGCCCTTCATGCGAAACATAGTCCTCGCGTTCGAAGATCTTTCGCATGATCGCGACGTAGTCCTTGATGCGATAGTACGGCCGGCCCCATGGCTGCCCATACCACCCTTCCACAATCTGCGGGCCGGAGACGCCGAGGCCGCAGATGAACCGGCCGCCACCCGCGAGCGCGTCGACCGTCTGGACCGACATGGCCGTCGCGGCAGGCGTGCGCGCAGCGAGCTGGATGATGCCCGTGCCGAGCCGGATTTTCTTCGTCAGGGCGGCCAGGTAGGCAAGCGGCGTGATCGCGTCCGAGCCGTAGGCCTCTGCCGTCCAGACCGAGTCATAGCCCAGCTTCTCCGCCAGGAGCACGCGCTCCACGGGCAGCTTCATGTCCGCTCCGGAATACCCGATGCTCAGCCCCAGCTTCATGGCTCACCTCAAAATCGCGAGAGTGCCGCCATTCTACGTGGTTCGTGCGCCTACGGTGCTTCTGCCGCCGCGATAGAACCTTCGAGGCTTCCCCCAACGCCCACCCTCCCCACCGCCTCCCGCACGTTCGTGATCCGCACGATGTTGGGGCCTGAAAGCGCCCGGTTGCGCTTCCAGTCGACGACGAACACCTGCGGCAGGATCTCGGAGATCCATTGCGCCGTGAACGGGTCGTCTTCGAAATGGGCGATGGGTCCGAGTTCGCCCACCTTGCGCACTTTGAATGCCGCCGGCGTCTCGTCCCAGGCCGGGCGCATGTGAATGAGGGGCACATCGTGGAAGAAGTGCCGGAACCATTGCTCGGTCAACCCGCGCGCGATCTCGGCCCGCGCCGTGAGCACCTGGCAGTCAAACGATCTCTGCAGCTCCTTGAAGCCATCGATGGCGCCGGGCATCGGCTTGCGGCCCCAGGCGCGCCACGCCTCTGTCCGCCAGAGGAGGTTCTTGTGGCCCCGTGCATCTCTGCGCTTGCCCTTTCCCGTGCCGGGATTGATGCCGAACGGCGGTCGGCAAAGGACGCCGTCCAGGTCGAAGGTGAGTAACGGTTTGGCTGCCACCGGGACATCCTACGTGCTGGCGCGTATCCGTTCGAACGGCGACCGTGTCCGCCGTGGATCCTCTGGAAGCCGTCGTCCTCATCGCCGCGGCCTTCGCCGCCGGCGCCATCAACGCCGTGGCCGGCGGGGGCTCCCTGGTGAGCTTCCCGGCGCTGCTCGCCACCGGCTACCCATCCAAGGCAGCCAACGTCACGAACACCGTCGCCCTCTGGCCCGGATACGTCGGCGGGAGCCTGGGTTATCGCAGCGAACTCGGCCCTCAGCGCCGCCGAATTGCCATGCTCACGCTGCCGTCCGTCGTTGGCGCCATCGCGGGGTCGTTCATTCTCCTGGCCACGCCGGAGTCCGCCTTCGACGCGGTCGTACCGTTCCTCATCATCTTTGCGTGCGTCCTCATGGCGGCCCAGGAGCCACTGTCCCGCTTCGCCACCACCCACCGTATCTCCGCGCAGAGCCCGGACCACGTTCCCGTCGTCCTCCTCGTGGCCACCTTCGTGCTGGCAGTCTATGGCGCCTACTTCGGCGCCGGGCTGGGGATCCTGACGCTCGCCATCCTCAGCATCCTCCTACCCGACGACCTCCAGCAGTCCAACGCGCTCAAGGGCATGCTTTCGCTCCTCATCAACTTCATCGCCGTCGTCTATTTCGGGCTGTTCGGGCCGGTCGAATGGCTGCCCGCGTTCGTCATGGCCGCCGGGGCGCTGGGCGGCGGCTACCTCGGCGTGGGCCTCGCCCGCAAGCTCGGTCGCAGGTGGCTGCGCGTCGCCGTCATCGCCTACGGCCTCATCGTCGCCGCTGTCCTCCTGGTTCAATAGCGGATCCCGTTCGTGCCTCCCGCCATACCCTGCGTATAATTCGGACACTGTCGTTCACGGAGATTCCTATGCTCTTTTCGGTCCGCCTGGTTTCCCGCCAGCCACAGGATATGAACCCCGATAGCTGGCAGGCCCTCACGGCCGAGCAGCTCCGCGCCATCAAGACGCACTACGACCAGGGCAAGGTCAAGGCCATCTACCGCGAAACCGGTGTGGGCGTCCTCGCTATCTACGATGTCGCCGATGCCCGCGAGATGGACCAGATCGTGGCCGGCATGCCGATGAACCGCTACTTCGTCGATGTGAAGGTTCACGCGATGTGGGACATGGCCCCGGCGCTGCAATCGCTCTGAGGAGGTTGCCCCCCATGCCCGAAGTGAACCCCGACGACTTCAAGGGCGCTCTCGGCTCGTGGGCTTCGGGTGTCACCGTGGTCACGACGCGCCACAAGGGCATGGTCTATGGCCTCACCGTCTCCAGCTTCTCCTCCCTTTCGCTCGACCCGACCCTCGTCCTTGTCTCACTCCAGAATTCAAACCGCATCGTGAACATGGTGCGCGAATCGAAGACGTTCGCCATCAGCGTGCTGGCCGAGGACCAGGACGCGATATCCGCGTGGTTCTCCCGTTCAGGGCGCGAACCGGTTGAGGCCTTCGACGACTTCGACACAATCGAGTGGCACACAGGCGCCCCCATTATCGCCGGCGCCCTGGCCCACCTCGATTGCGACCTCGACAGGCTCATCGCCGCCGGCGACCACACCATCGCGGTCGGCAAGGTGATCGGCGCCGCCTTCGATCCCGAGGCCAAACCCCTGGTCTACTACCGCAGGGGCTACCGCAGACTGGTGATGGACTAATCGCATGGCTGTGAAGGTGCTCATCGAACGTCGCGTATTGCCGGGCCAGGAAAAGAGGGCCTTCGAAGTCATGCGCGCGATGCGGGCACGCTGCCTCGAAGAGGCCGGCTACATCTCCGGCGAAACCCTGCGCGATAGCGAAGACGCCCACGTCGTGATCGTCATCAGCACCTGGTTCGGACTCATGGACTGGCGGCGCTGGCAATCCTCCGCCGAACGGCGGGAGTTCGAATCGCGCCTCCGCCACTACCTCGCAGCCCCCGAACGGGTTCGCGTCCTCCTCGAAGGGCTCTCCGAAAGCCACTCGGGGGCGTGACGAGAGCATGCCGCCCGACATCCGCGCAGGCCGTTCACTGACCATCACTCCGCGCGGCATGCGCGCGCTGATGGTCACCCTGGCCATCCTGCTCGTCCTCTGGGTGGCCTACCTGGCCCGCGGCGCCCTCCTCCCCTTCGCGCTCGGCGCCGCCCTCGCCTACATCATCTCGCCCCTGGTCGAAAGGCTCGCGGTCATCCAGCCGTGGTACGCCCGCAGACCCGAAACCGCGCGCGGCCTTTCCGTGCTCGTCATCTACGGGATGGTCGCGGCGGTGCTCGTGGTGGCAGGCATCTTCCTCATCCCCCAGCTTGTCGAACAGGTCGACCAGCTCATCGAACAGGTGCCGGACCTTGCCCGGCAGGCACAGGACCGCGTCAACTCCTGGAGCGAGCGCTACCACGACCAGGTCCCGGAAGACGTGCGCAACCGGATCGACGAAGCCATGCGCGACGCGGCCGACGAGGTGGGAACCATCGCCGAGTCCGTGGTCACCCGCAGCCTGAACGTCGTCTTCTCGACGCTCTCGGCGCTCCTCGGGTTCATTTCCGTGCCGTTCTTCGTGTTCTACGCCCTCAAAGACCGCGACCGCGCCTTCGGACGCTTCTACTCCTGGTTCCCCGAATCGCTGCAACCCGACGTGCGCGAATGCGTCCGCATCGCGAACCGTGTGCTTGGCGCCTACGTTCGCGCGCAACTCTTCCTCGCGCTGGTCATCTTTCTGATCACCTACATCGGGCTGCGCGCCATGGACGTCGAGTTCTCGCTGGGTCTCGCGTTCGTCGCCGGTCTCACCGAGATGATCCCGATCATCGGCCCGCTCATCGGTTTCGTGCCTGCGCTCATCGTCGTTCTCGCCACAGAGCCGGACCACTGGTGGTGGGTCGTGCTGTTCTACCTTGGCGTACAGGCCGCCGAAAACTACCTGCTGGTGCCGCGCGTCCACGGCGAATCCGTGAACATGCATCCCGCCCTTGTGCTCATCCTGCTGGCCATCGGCGGCGCGTTGTTCGGGCTCTGGGGCGTGCTCGTCATCGTCCCGCTCACCGCCGCGATCCGCGATGTCTACACCTACATCTACCGCCGCCTGGGCGAAGCAGACGCCGCCCGCCAGGCCGCGTCCGTGGGCCTCACGTCCGCGTCTTCCGCCCCGCCATCCAAGCGCCCCTGAGCCTCCCGCGAATTGCTCCGACGCCCGGCCGATGTACGATAGAGGTTCCTTTGGCAGGGTAGCTCAGCTGGTCAGAGCGCACGACTCATAATCGTGAGGTCGGGAGTTCAAGTCTCCCCCCTGCTACCAGGATTTCGAATCTGACCGCAACTTCTAGTCAAGCGACCGACTCTGACCACCGTTAGCCTGACTACCGACCATCGACGACGCTACTCATGGGGATGGTTGGCGCCTGTGACGCGGGTGACGTCAAGAGGTTTGGTCGGTGTCTGCCCTTCAGTGTCGAGCCTCTCGCGCCGTTCGGCCCAGAATCTCCAAGGAGTCATGCGCGGTGGATGTCGAAAGCACGTTACGGGCCTACTTGGACGCAAGGGAACCGTCGGACCGGTATGCGTCCTTCGACTACTGCTTTAACTACTTTCAGGAACACCGAGAGCAGAATAATCTACTTGGACTCGTCCGGGGCGACAGTCTGCAGCTCTCGTGCCTCCACCTTGCCTTCTACCTCGCAAGCTGGGGCATGCTGCGCGGATCCTCTCAGTTGCTTCAGCGAAGCCTGCGCACGTTCGTCCCGGTGATCGAAGTCATCGCAAATTCCCCGTCAGAGATTTGGGAGACTGACGCGAACCTTTACGGCGACGGTAAATGCGTGGCTGTTTTCGAAACAGCTCGGCAGATTAAGACTGCACTGTCGAACTCAGCAACCGACACTCTCGTCACAAAGATCATGCTCGGCACCTTTGGCTGCGTGCCGGCCTTCGACGCCTACTTCAGAAAGGGATTCGGAGCATGGGCGTTTGGACCGAAGGCGCTCCGCGGGATTGGACAGTTTTATGGTGATCACTCCGAAGTAATTGAACGCAACAGAGTCGAGACATTGGACTTCGGTACTGGCATGCCAACCGGCCGACTGTACACGCGAGCAAAGGTGATCGATATGATTTTCTTCGTTGCTGGTGGCGGCCCGCAACGAACTTCCATGACCACGCCTGTTCACGAATCACAGTCGTGAGGTCGGGAGTTCAAGTCTCCCCCTGCTACCAGAGTCTTGAGTCTGCACTCGACGATGCGTCGCGCTCGATTCCCGCGGCCCCACGCACCAGACGCTCGTTTATCGACGCCCTTCTCGCCCGCTTGCTAGACTCAGCCGCGTGACCGTCATCGACTGGCTGCTCGATTCGGACCCCGCCATCCGCTGGCAGGTGTTGCGCGACCTTGTTGGTGCGCCCCCTGACGTCGTCGCTGCGGAACGCGCGCGGGTCGCGCACGAGGGCTGGGGCGCCAGGCTGCTGGACTTGCAGGGCACCGACGGTCAATGGGCCGGAGGCGCGTGCTTCCCCGCCAACAGCTTCAATTGGCGCGCGGAGAACCAGGGTCAGCCGTGGACCGCCACGCTGCCGACGCTCCAGCTGCTGCACGATTTCGGGGTGGACCCGTCCCTGGACCGCGTGCGCCGGGCTGTGGCGCTCGTCCGGGACCACTGCCGTTGGGAGCACGCCGGGCAGCCGTTCTTCAGCGGCGAAGTCGAGCCGTGCATCAACGGCAGAACCGTCACACTGGGCACGTACTTCGACCAGGATGTGGACGCTATCGTCGCGCGCTTGCTCGGTGAGCAACTCGAAGATGGTGGGTGGAACTGCGAAGCGGAGAACGGCTCCGTCCGTTCGTCGTTCGCGACCACGATCAACGTCCTGGAAGGACTGCTGGCGCACGAACGGGCAACCGGCGGCTCTGCCGAGTCCGTCGCCGCCCGGCGCCGTGGCGAGGAGTACCTCCTCGAACGGAAGCTGCTCCGGCGCAAGAGCACCGGCGAAGTCGTCAACCCGGCCTGGCTGCAATGCTCGTTTCCGGTTCGCTGGCACTACGACATCCTGCGCGCCCTCGACTACTTCCGTTCGGCCGGCGACCCGCCGGACGCGCGCATGGGCGAAGCGATCGACGTGCTCCGATCCCGGAGGCAGCCCGACGGCACGTGGCCGCTGGAGAACACGCACCCGGGCAAGGTCCACTTCGCCCTCGAAGACGGCGACGGCCGCCCCAGCCGCTGGAACACACTCCGGGCGCTGCGTGTCCTCGCCTGGTGTGACCAGTCCGCTCCCTGAACCGCTCACGCCCCCGCTGCTCACGTCGAGCATCCAGGCCCGCGCCCTAATGGGTCAGGGGTGCTGCTCCCCTGATACACTGAAAGCATGCAGCGCGTCGTTCAGGCTGTCATTCGTCCCGGCGAGCAATCCGGATATGTGGCGGAGTGTGCGCAGCTAAACGCAGTGACGCAGGGGGCCACGCTGGATGAAGTGGCGGAGAACCTGCGAGAGGTCGTTGCGCTCGCGCTTGAGGACTTCGACTTCGCATCCTCCGATCTGGCCACCACGCCGGTGATTGTCGTGACGTTCGAACTCGAACCGGCCGTTGCCTAAGCTGCGGCGCCTCTCGGGTACCGAGGTGATCGCGATTCTGTCGGACTTCGGCTTCGAGGTAGTCTCCCAACGCGGAAGTCACGTGAAGGTCCGCCGTGTGACAACCGGACGGGTCGAGACGCTGCACGTTCCGCTTCACGCCATACTCGACACTGGTACATGTCGCGCCATCCTGCGGCAGGCGGCTCGATATGTGTCCGAGGAGGAGCTCCGGCCGCATTTCTACGCGGATTGAGACGCCTTCCCCAGCCGCGGCGCCTCGTAGGGCTGGGCATACCAGAGGTCCAGCACGAGGTCGTGGAAGACGGTGACGCGGCGCCCGCTTTCCAGCTCCAGCGCGAAATAGCGCCGCGCAATCTCCTCCCGCCACCACTCGTCGTCCACGCGCCAGGTGTCGTGGATGGCCGCCACGCGCTGGTAGCTCCCCCGCCAGAGCATGGCCTTGGGCAGGCCGCGCGCATCCGTCTCCACCGCCGCCGGGGCGGGCTGGTTCAGCGGCCGCAGATGCGCGCCGGGTTTCTGTTCGCTCATGCCTGCCTCCTCACCCGTAGATGGCCAGCGCGAGCTGCCGTTCGGGGATGCGCGACCACGGCTGCACATCGACGATGCGGAACACCTGCG
The DNA here is from genome assembly GCA_964474285.1 of uncultured Anaerolineaceae bacterium. Taxonomy (GTDB): domain Bacteria; phylum Chloroflexota; class Dehalococcoidia; order Tepidiformales; family Tepidiformaceae; genus JACRBT01. The sequence goes on from CAYYSD010000059.1 coordinate 13,190, forward strand.
GCTCGCCCACACGTTCGTTGAGCTGGTCAATGGCGTCGCGCAGCTCCTTCTGACGGCGCGGACCGGTGTTCCAGAGGTTCGCCTGGTGGCCGTATTCGCTGCAGAGCCCGGAAAGCGTCACGCCCAGCGTCACCGCCGCCGAGGCCAGCTGCAGCCGCTCCACCTTGCCACGCACCACAAACAGCATCTTCGTCGCGTCGTTCGTTGGTTCGCGGAACACGAACCGGCGTGTGACCGCCTCGCCGCTTTCCAGCAACAGACGCCATTCCAGCTTGCGCAGCGAATGGCCCTGCACCTCCCGCCGCGCAAGCGCCCGCTGCAAAAGCGAACGCGTCCCCGCGACGAGCGGCTCGCTGAGCGACGTCGGCGCGGGGAGTTCGAGTTCCTCCGTCACGCGCACTTCGTCCCGGGCGGGGATGATGGGCGAATCGTCCTCGCCGTTCGCGAGGCGCCATGCACGCGCGCCGGCGGGGCCGAACTGCGCCTGCATGGCCGTGAACGGCAGCTCCGCCACCTGCCCTGCGCGTTCGATGCCGAGCAAGCGCAGACGCTGGTGCACTTCGGGCGCCAGCGGCAGGATTTCGACCGGCAGCGCCGCGAGGAACGCGCGCGCCTCACCGTCCTCCACGAGTATCGCGCCGGATGCCGCCGCCTGTGCAGGCCGCAGCATCTGCCGTTGCGCGGCGTCCTGCGCCTGCCTCCGCTGCCGTCCCCGCGAGGCCGTCTCCGCAGGAGCGCCAACCGCCGCCCGAATCTGTTCGTTCAAGGCCCGCGCGACCGCCGCCGCGTGGGCAGTGAACACCGAATCCGCCGCCCCGAGGTGGAGCGCCAGCCCGCTCGTGTGTTCGAGCACTTCGTGCAGGTCCGCGAGATAGGTGTGCTCATCCAGGTTCGCCAGCCGCGCCAGCCCGCCAAGTTCGATGTGCGCATGCCCGTGGGCGATGACCTCCACGGCCGGGCTGTGATTGCGCAGCACAGCCAACAGGCGTTCCGCCTCAGCCGCGATCTGCGCCTCCTGGAGCGGCAGAAAGACCGCGGAGGGGCACAGGGCGAGCGCCCGCCGCAACGTTGTCCCCACCCTCACGCCGGCGAGCATGGCTTCGATCGAACACGCCTTCACCTCCGCGTGTTCGTCGGGCGAACCGCCGATGATGACCGCGCGCCCGCGCAGCTCCGGACGGTCGCGCCGCGCGATCGCCACGGGAAAGTCGCGGATGAACATGCACCCCGCATCCATGGATCAGCCAGTATAGAACGTTTGTCCTGTTCTTCTTAGACCGAGACGTCGCGAATCTGCCTACAATCTGCACTGTTAGACAGCTCACGCTGGCTCCACATCCAGGAGGTTGACCATGATCCAGACCGCCCTGACACGTCTTCTCCAGATTGAGCACCCCATCATGCAGGCGGGCATGGCAAGCAACTGCGGGGCGCGCCTTGCGGCCGCCGTCTCGAACGCGGGAGCGCTCGGCGCCATCGGCAGCATCGGACGCAGCCCGGGCAACTTCGCCGAAGAGATCCGCCGCTGCCACGCCGAAACCACCCGGCCCTTCGCCGCAAACATCGTCACCTTCGACTGGGCGCCGTTCGCCGAACAGATGGTCGATGTCGCCATCCAAGAGCGTGCGCCTGTCATCACCCTCTCGTTCGGTGATCCCCTCCCCGCCCTCGCGAAGTGCCAGGCAGCGGGCATCCCGGCCGTCATCCAGGTCCAGGATCTTGCGGCTGCCCGCGCAGCCATCGCTGCCCGCGCGACCGTGATCGCCGTTCAAGGAAACGAAGCGGGGGGCCACACCGGCCGCCGCGGCACCCTCAGCTTCTCCGCGCAGGTTCTCGATATCGCCGATGGCATCCCCGTTGTGATCGCGGGCGGCATCGCAAACGGCCGTGGCCTCGCCGCCGCACTCGCGATGGGCGCCGCAGGAGTGCTCATGGGCACGCGCTTCAAGGCCACGCCAGAATTCGGCCCGGCTCTCCTGGAAGACGTCCAGAAGAGCCAGATCGTCGCCAGTGACGGCTCAAACACCGTCTACGACGAAGTCAACGACATCGCAATCGGCCTCGCCTGGCCCAACAACATCACGGGCCGCACCCTCAGCAATGACTTCCACGACCACTGGCTCGGGCGGCAGGCGGAGCTTCGCGAAGCTGTGGCGGCCGAGCAGGAAGGCCAGTTCGCCGTAAAACACACGAGCGAGCCCAACACCCTCCTCAACTGGGCGGGCGAATCGGCCGGGCTGATCGATGAAGTCCTGCCCGCGGCCACCGTGGTTGAGCGCACCGTGGCTGAAGCCGAGCAATGGCTGCGCGCCGTCGCGTCGACCATGACTGATCCGCGTTAGTCCAGGATGCCGGCGTCTTCCCGCAGCGGTTCAGGGGCCGCCCCGCCCCTTGCCGCCAGGCCCATCTCCGCATCAACCGCGGCCTGGAAGCTTGCGATCGCAACTTCGATCTGGCTGTCGTCCGGGACCTTCGTCGTAAGGCCCTGCAGCGCGATGTTCGGCAAGAACAGTGCCTTGATGACTCCGTGGTCTCCGTAGCGTGCGCCGATGCGCAGGATCTCGTAGCTCACTCCGGCCACCACCGGGATGAGCGCCATGCGCGAACCGAACCGGATGATTAACCCCTTGTCCACGGCCGCATCGAAGATGAAGAACGTAATGAGCGAAATCACCACGACCACGAGCAGGAAGCTCGTCCCGCATCGTGTGTGCTCCTTGGGGAACGGCCGCACCGCCGCGACCGTCAGCGGCTGCTTCGCCTCATAGGCGTGAATGGTCATGTGCTCCGCACCGTGGTACTGGAACACCCGCCGGATGTCGGGCACCAGGCTGATGAGGGCAATGTACCCCACGAATAGCCCCAATCGGACGGCCCCCTCCACGACAACGATCCAGAGGTGGCTGACGTCCCACGCGGAAAGGATGTTCGCGAGCAGGATGGGACCGGCGAAGAAGATGCCGATCATGAACAGCATCGCCACGGCGATGGTTCCCCAGAACACGCCCGCAGGGAATTCGACAGGTTTGCCTTCTTCGTCCGGCTCGTCGAGCGCGACTTTGGACGAGAAAGAGAGGGCGCGCATACCCAGAGCCATCGTCTCCCAGAGCACGATCATGCCGCGAACCATAGGGACTCGGCGCGTCCGTCCCGTGTAGATCCCGGCGAGCCGCTCGGCGTGGGTCACGATTTCGCCGCTCGGATGCCGGCAGGCGACGGCGAAGTGTTGCGGGGCACGGATCATGACGCCTTCGATGACCGCCTGCCCGCCGTAGTAGACGGGGCCGCCCGGTTCGATGTTGCGGTTCACAGGCTGCACACCAAAAAAGGGGCGCCAGTTGGCGCCCCCTCAAGGCTCTTCCGGGAAACGTTACCTGGAACGCGCATAGCGGCGGTTGAACCGCTCAACCCGCCCCGCGGTGTCCACGATGCGCTGTTCGCCGCTATAGAACGGGTGGCAGACGCTGCACACGTCCAGGTGCATCGCCGTCCGTGTCGAACGCGTCTTGATTTCGCTGCCGCAGGAGCAATGAATCGTCGCTTCCTGGTATGTCGGGTGGATTTTGTCTTTCATTTGACCTTCCGGGGAACTCAGGCGACCGAAGCCGCATAGACGCTGATCTTCTTGCGGCGGCCCTTGGCAAACGGCTCGAACTTCACCTGGCCATCGATCAACGAGTAAATCGTGTAATCCTTGCCGAGGCCGACGTTCAGGCCGGGATGGAACCGCGTGCCGCGCTGGCGGAGGATGATGGAGCCGGGCTTCACGACCTCTCCATCGAAATGCTTGACGCCCAGCCGCTGGCTGTTGCTGTCGCGACCGTTCTTGGAGCTACTGACGCCCTTCTTGTGAGCCATTGCGAGCTATCCCTTCGAAATCGATTCCACCACCAGCCGGGTGACGTGCTGGCGGTGTCCCAGGATCCGGCGATAGCGGACCTTGTTCTTGTACTTCATGAAACGCAGCTTGGGGCCGC
>CAYYSD010000060.1:0-16612 GCA_964474285.1 uncultured Anaerolineaceae bacterium
CAATCGAAGTTGAGCCAGGCGGCGTTGTGCTGGTTGTTGTGCTGGAGGTCCGCGCTGCCCTCGGCTTCGACCACGCATACACCGGGCGCCTGCCCACCGCTGACGGCCCATGAGCCGATGAGCTTGCAGGTTGGCGGGAGGCTGGTCGGGAACGTCCGGACCTTGTCGCGCAATGCCTGGGGGAGGGCGCCGGTTTCGCGCAGCGCCGCTGCGCCAGCCTCGCCTGACATGTCTCGATAGAAGCCGATGTAGGTAGTAGCCAAGAACACAACCCTCCAGGCGGCGTCAATCGCGCCGCAGAATTCATGACGAAAGGACCCAATGCCGGTGTTCAGGAAGTGGCGATCTGATACGCCTGTTCACCCGCAACTGCATCGGCCCAGAGTTCGTCGCTCACGAGTTTGGCCAGCTCGAAGAGACCGTAGCCGGCGCGAACCATCTCCGGCACCGGTTGCCCGCCGTTCGAACCAGGCCCAAATTTGCCGGCTTCGGCGTTCACAGCGATGCCGACCGTGTCCCAGTTGAGCCAGTAGAACCGGGCATCCCGTACACCGTCCTGAGCCCGGGCGGCGCGGCAGAAATTGAGCGCCGCCTTCCCAAAGTCGTTCCGGTCCGACCCGTCGCGCCGCTCGAACTTATAGAGATGGAGATTGCCAGCCATTGCATTCACTCCTTCGGGGTTGTGACCCAGGTGCGAGGGGGGCACACGGTAAAGGGCAACAAGTCACTCAGTCAATACCTCTTATCGACTTTGTCGATGAGAGATTCATGAGACTGCGCCCCTTAGGCGGCGGCACGCTACCCTTGCGCGATGCACCTCGACCTCGAAAGCACGATCACCAGCATTGGCTACGTGGGCCTCTTCATCATCATCTTTGCGGAGACTGGCCTGCTCATCGGCTTTTTCCTGCCGGGCGATTCGCTGCTGATTACCACTGGTCTGCTGGCAGAACGCGGCCACTTCGATGTCTGGATCCTGATCCCGCTCCTGATTGTCGCGGCCATCGCCGGGGACGCGACCGGGTACCAGATCGGGGCGCGCGCCGGACCGCGGTTGTTCCGGCGATCGGATTCGCGCCTGTTCAAGCGCCAGCACCTGGAAGCAGCTGAGGCGTTCTACCGCAAACACGGGGGGAAGACGATCTTCCTTGCGCGGTTCCTGGCGTTCGTTCGCACGTTCGCGCCGACGATCGCCGGTGCGGCGAACATGCCCTACCGGAAGTTCGCGCTCTACAACATCGCGGGCGGAGTGACGTGGATCGTGTCGATGGTGGGGCTGGGCTACGTGTTTGGGAACGCCATCCCGAACGTGGAAGTGCTCATCCTGGTGATCGTGGGGATCATCGTCGCGACCTCGGTGGTACCGGCGGGCATTCACTTCCTGCGCGAACGCCGCAAGGCCAGGCCGAAGGTAGTCAGCAGCCGGTAGCGGCCCGCGCAGTCCAAACGAAAGAAGAAGGGGCCGTGGGGCCCCTTCTTCGTGTGGCTGGAACCGGCCCGTTCAGCGCTTCTTGCCGAGCGTAAGCGCGACGCCGCCGGCAGCCATCCCGGCGCCGAGCGTTACGAACAGCCACGCGAGCGAACGGCCCTCGGTCGAGAGACCCGTCCCGGTGGCGGGCGGGCGCGGCGCCGCGGGGCTGGCCACTGGCGTCACGAGCGCCGGGTTCGCCTCGGCGATCACGGCGCAGGCGACACGCGCACCGGAGTTGCCGGTCGCGTCGGTCTTGTGGTCGTCCGGGTCGGCGTGGATGACGATGGCCGTGCCGTCGGCATCGAAGATGTTGCTCGCGCCCGCGGTGAGCGAGATGTCTTTCGTCGTCACGGTGTAGACCACGGTGCCATTCGCACCAGCGATGAGGCCATGAAGGTCGCCATTGTGGTGGCCATCTGGCGAAAGGAGTCCGTGCTTCTTGCCCGCCGGATTGAAGTGCCCACCGGCGGAGGTGAACGCCGGGCCTTCGCACTTGCCTGTGGCGTGGATGTGGATGCCATGCTCGCCGGCCTTGAGTCCGGTCGCGTTGACGCGTACCTGGACGACGCCGGCACTGTCCTGGGACAGCTGGACGGCGCCGGACTCCTTGCCATCGGCGCCGATGAGCGTGCCGGTGATGGTCTTGATGGCGGTTCCGCCGTACGCGGGCTGGGCGGGCAGTTCCCCTTCGGCAGCGACCGAGCCGAGGGCAATGCCCGCGACGGCGATGGCTGCCGGGATTCCGAGAAGGAAGGATAGGGGGCGTCTCACGGGTGTCTCCTTGAACTTTCCGGGGCTCTCCGACACCGGTGGGTGCTGGAGGAACGTCAGTAGTGCCGAATCACATCGAGCTCCTGCCGCTCTCCGTGCCGGCAAGATCTCCGTTCAGACCTGCATTATTCGCAGATATGTACGCAGGTCAAGGTAGACGAGGTGTTTGACCGGCGTACGCGGCGACCGCACGATGTCCGTCTCGACATATGCGAACGATTTCCGCGGGCTCTTTCCAGTGACAACCGAACCAGAAACCCCACGCCACGACCCCTGGGCCGCCATGCGGCAGCCGAACTTCGCGTGGACGGTCATCGGCCGTGTGGGCGGCGCGACAGCGATGCGCCTGATGGACGCAGCCATCTTCTGGCAGGTCTACGAGATCTCCGGCTCGGCGTTCCAGCTCGCGATGGTGGGCGTCGCCCGGTTCCTCCCGTCGCTCGGGCTGGGGCTTGTGGGCGGAGCGGTGGCGGATGCCTTCGACAAGCGGCGCATCGCGGTGATCTCGCAGTTCATCATGCTCCTCTGGGGCGTGGTCCTGCTCGTGGTGGCAGCGACGGACAATGCCGCCCTCGGCTGGCTCTACCTGGCCGCCTTCGGCGGTTCCGTCGCCGCGGCGTTCGACAACCCGGCGCGCCAGGCGTTGCTCCCGCAGTTGGTGACGCGGGAAACGTTCCCGAACGCGATCACCGTGAGTTCGACCGCACAGCAACTCGGATTCGTGACGGGCCCGGCGCTGGCCGGCTTCCTGATCTGGATCGGCGGCATTTCGCTCGCCTACGGGGTATATGGCGCACTCGTCGGACTCTCCATCCTGACCTTCGTGCCGCTTCGCCTCCTCCCCATCGAAGCACCGAAGCGGGCGGTCAGCCTCTCAGCGATCGCAGAAGGCGTGAGGTTCGTCTGGCACCGGCAGGTCATTCTCGGGGCGATGGCGCTCGACATGTTCGCGGTGATCTTCGGCGGAGCAACGGCGCTGCTGCCTATCTACGCGGCGGACATCCTGGATGTGGGCTCGCTCGGCTATGGCTTGCTGGCGGGTTCGCTTGATGCCGGCGCGTTGTTCACGTCCGCAGTCCTCATCGCGCGGCCGCAGGTAGTGCGGCCCGGCCGGGCGCTGCTCTGGGCGGTGTTCGCATTCGGCGTAGGCACGATCGTCTTCGGATTCTCGCGGAACTTCGCGCTCTCGCTCGCGGCGTACGCCCTGATCGGCGTCGCAGACCAGGTGAGCGTGGTCATGCGGCAGACCACCATCCAGCTGGCCACACCAGACGAGCTGCGTGGCAGAGTGACGTCCGTGAACATGCTGTTCATCGGCACCTCAAACCAGTTGGGCACAGTGGAGTCGGGTTTCGTGGCCGCGCTGACGACTGCGACGTTCGCGGTGGTGAGCGGCGGTATCGGGTGCCTGGCGGTGCTGGGCATCGTGGCGGCGAAAATGCCGGAACTGCGGCGTTACCGGATCGACACACCGATGGAGTCCGCGAGCCTGCCGGTCACGCCTCCGGGGCCAACCCCGGCGGGCGAGGCGGCCGGCGGAAGCGGGTAAGCAGGCTGCGGGGCGGCGGCAACGCGGCCGATGATCACGTATGGCCATTTCCTGTTGCGGTTCGACATCCAGCACGCGGGACTTGTTCGAGCAGCTGGCGAACGAACGGCGCATCGAGGCGCGCTTCAAGACGCTGGAAGCACAGCACGATGTGAAGCGGCAGATCCAGGACTTCGTGATGGCGAGTATGAGCCTCGATCCCGGGGTGGGGTCGCTGCTGAACGCGTCCGCCTGAGACAGCGTTTCGCCAGCGTGTGACGCATCGCGCGGATTCTTCACAAACTACCTGTTGATCTGATCAGAACGTATGTTCTACTCTGCCTCCACTGACGCCGCTCCCCGGAGGGGCGACCGGAGGCGATTATGCAAACTCTTCTCGAACCCGTCCGCGAACGCAAGACGCGCCTGGATGCGCTGCCGGAGAACACGCAGTACAGCGACACCGGCTGCGACCTCTACCCGTCATGCCTGCACTGCCCGCTGCCGCGCTGCCGCTATGAGGACCCCGGCGGCGCCCGGGCGATGCTGCGGCCGGTGCGCGACGCGAGCATCCGGCGGATGCACCATCAGCAGGGAATGACCGTGGAGCAGGTGGCGACCACGCTCGGCGTTTCGCGCCGCACCGTCTTTCGCGTGCTCAGCGCCGCGGCCCGCGGCCGCCGCGAGTGAGGGCTTTGCTGGTCCAGGGCAGGGCCGACGCTACATTGCGGCGGTGACCGACGATGCACGGCCTCGAGTCCACGGCATGCCTTCCATCGCCTGGCAAGCCCCACACAATCCGCCGAAATCACGAGGTTGCAGATTGAAAGTGGAGAGCTGTGGGGCCGGGCACCATTTGGCAGCGATTGGCCGCAGGTCCAGGCCTACCGCGGACCGCTGCCCGGCGACAGGCCAGGAATCGAGTTCTACACATCCGCACGCCCGGACGCCGGGGAGCACCCTTACGTGATCCGCTGGTCCAACCGCGAAGGACCCCGCCCTGGTGTGCGGACAGAGGTGCTGGTGGACGCGTCGGTTTCACGGGAGCAGGGTCTTGCCGCCGCGCGACGCCACGTGAAGTTCGAGTCCCGGCAGATTGACTGGCTGCCTCAGAACGACACCTACACCGGCCCCCGCCCTTTTCACGGATACAAGTCCCAGTAGGTGATCCTCACAGCTTCCGGGCGAACCAATCCAGGATGACGTCGAAACGGGCGACGCGGTGGGACGGGCGGCCGCTGCGCGTGAGTTCGTGGGTCTCATCCGGGACGCGCACGAACTCCGCCTCCTTGCCCATCTGCTGCAACACCACCCACATCTGTTCCGCCTGGGAGATCGGGCAGCGCAGGTCGTCTTCGGAATGGAGGATGAGCACCGGGGTGGTGCAGTGCTTGATATAGGTAAGCGGCGATTGCCTTAAAACGGCCTCCACATCGCCCTGGATCGTCGCGTCGTGGCCGAGGTAGTGGCGGTTGAAAGTCGCGCCGATGTCGCTGGTGCCCTGCATCGTGTACCAGTCGTTCACGGCGCGTTCGCTGACGGCGGCCTTGAAGCGGTCCGTGTGGCTGATGATCCAGCTGGTCATGAAGCCCCCGTAGCTGCCGCCCATCACGCCGAGCCGTGATTGGTCCGCCCAGGGCATGCGGGCCAGCGCCGCTTCGAAGGCCGCCATCACGTCGTCGTAGTCCGGGCCACCCAGGTTGCCAATGAGCGCCCGGCCAAACTCCGTCGATTGACCCGAGCTGCCGCGGGGATTGCAGAAGACGACGCCATAGCCCGCGCCTGAGTACACCTGGAACTCGTCCATGAACGACTCACCGTACTGCGTGAACGGACCTCCGTGGACGTTGAGTAGAACCGGGTACTGCTTCCCGGCCTCGAACCCGGCGGGCTTCATGATCCAGCAGTCGAGTTCGACACCCGGAGCCGGCGAGAGGGTGAACCGTTCGGCGCCGGAGAGCCCCACCTCAACGTCGAGATGCGGATTGAGGTTCGTGAGCTGGCGTTCCGCGCCAGACTCGAGGTCGATGGTGACCACTTCGCCCGGCGAGCCGATGGTCGTGCGAATGGCGGCCACTGTGCGGCCGCCGGCAGCGACGCTGTACCAGGCGAGGGTAGCCATCTCGCTGCCCACGTAGCGGCTCGGACCAGTGGCAGGGATGACCACGAGCTTCTTCGCGCCGCGGTCCTCGGCCAGCGAGAGGAGGCCGCCACCCGGCAACCACGCGGGTTTCGCGACCGCGCCGGGCAACGCACCGGCCCCCATGTGCCGGTCGAACGACGGGTCGACGTAGCGGAGGCCACCGCCGCCCGCGTCCGCAAGGCGGAGGTTGGGGTTCGCGGGCCAGTCCGGGTTGTGGAGATGGGCGACGGTCTTGCCATCGGGAGACCAGGACGGCGCGGCGCAGGCGCCCTTCGTTTCCGTGAGCTTTCGCACCTCGCGGCCGGCTACGTTCACCACGTAGAGGTCGTTGATCGAATCGAGCCGGCATTCCGGTTCCCGTTCGGAAATGAAGGCGAGCTCAGCGCCGTCCAGAGACCACGCTGGCTGCGTGTCGTCCCAGTCTCCGTCCGTGACCTGCCCTGGCTCGCCGCCCTCGAGGGGCACGACGAACAGGTGACGGCGCCGGTCATAAGTGAAGCCCTGGCCGTTCATCCTGTACTTGACGGCGGTGATGCGGCGGAACGGTTTCGCCTTCTTCGGGTCGGGATCAGGCGGCGAGCCGGTGGGAGCGCTGAAGGCGATGCGCGAGCCATCGGGCGCCCATTCCGGGATGCCGGCGCCGAACGGGAGCTTCGTGAGCGCACGCGCCTCGCCGCCATCGACGGGCATCACGTAGATCTGCGGCTTCTCCTCTCCGCGTTCGGAGAGAAACGCAAGCCAGCGGCCATCGGGCGAAAAGCGCGGCGAGGAGTCGCGTTTCGCGCCGGCCGTGAACTGGCGCGGAGCGCAGGAGCCATCAGCGGGGACGAGCCAGATCGCACTCTTGTAGGCGTCGGTTTCGCGGTCCATGCGCGTGGCCACGAAGGCAATGCTGGCGCCATCGGGCGAGATGTCACATTCACCGGGCCAGGTGATGCCGTACAGGGCGCCGGGGGAGAAGGGTGGCATGGCCGAGCTCCTGGGTTGGGGAATGTGGGCGCCGTCATTGTGCCGCGCGTGACAATCGATTCGGTAGAATGTTACCCTGGGACCAGTGTAACAAGGAGAGCCAACATGCCGGAGACTCATGCAGAAGTCCCTATCCAGCGCGTACAACTCGGCGTGCGCATGGAACAGCGGATGGTGAAGGTGCTCAAGGGCCTGGCGGAATTCAACGGCGAATCGCTCGGCCACCTGCTGGAGAAGATCGTGCTCCATTCATTCGAGGCGGTACCGGGCGAAGAAGGCGAGATGTCGGCCAGCCCGCACAGCAAGCGGGAATTGCTTGTCATCGCCGACCTCAAGCGCATCTACGGCATGGAGTACGACAACCATGCCTCGCACGGGTTTCGCGAAAAGGGCGACGACGCCGGCGCGAACTTACAAGCCGGGTAAAGGGAAGGCCATCCGACAGGCCGTCTTGCGGCCGTTTGGCCGTAGAGGGGTGGATGGTCCCGCGGTACGTTGAGCACCGCGGACACCTGTCCGCCCAGAGGGAACCATCATGAGTTCACGTTCAAAGAGTCAACGCCGGCCCGGAGGGCCGCGCCGCCAGCCCGCTCCGCAGAAGAAGAGTGCTTTGAGCTGGCCGATCATCGCGAGCGGCATCGGGGCGGTGGTTGTCGTGGTGGGCGCGCTCATCGTCTTCGGGCTGATGACCTCGGGCGGCGAATCCGGCAACGAACTGTCGGACAAGATCGACGCCTCGCTCCGCACGTTGCCGGAGCAGGACGGCCAGGCGCTGGGCAGCGCGAACGCGCCGCTGACGCTCGAGGTGTACGAAGACTTCCAGTGCCCGTTCTGCGTCCGTTTCATGGCGAACATTGAGCCGGCGCTCGTGGATGAGTACGTGAAGACGGGGAAGGTGCGGCTGATCTACCAGAACTTCCCGGTGCTTGGCTTCGAATCCACCGCGGCGGGGGCGGCCCAGGTGTGCGCGGCGGAACAGGATCGCGGGTGGAACTTCGCGCTGCGGCTCTTCTCCATGCAGGCGGCCGAGAACCAGGTCGAATCCGAGAAGCTAAACGTGGGGCGACTCGACGCGGACGCGCTGCGCGGTTTCGCACGGGATGCGGGGCTGGATACCGGCCGCTACGACTCATGCATCGCTCAGTCATCGACCGCGGAGGCGGTGGGCGCGCAATACGCGAAAGGCACGGCCGCGGGAGTGCGCGGCACGCCATCGTTCGTGCTCAACGGAACGCTCATCGCCAACACCCCGGACAGCATCGAGGGCTGGCGCAGCCTGCTCGACCAACGGCTGGCGGCTGTGACGCCAACCGCAAAGCCGTGACGCAACGGCTCCCTGCCGGGATTGCGACGGTTGGTGCGGTTCTCGCCATCGCCGGGGTGGTGCTCTCGGGGTATCTCGCGATCGAGAACCTGCGCGGCGAGACGGGCGTGTGCGTGGGCGTGCACGGCTGCGCGACCGTACAGAACAGCCGCTACGGCAAACCGTTCGGCACCCCCATCTCGCTGCCCGGACTCGCGCTCTACTTCGCGCTGGCAGTCCTGGCCGTCGCCTGGCTCCGAGACATCGCCGGGCGGCGCGCGGAGATCGCGTTCACCGGATTCCTCGGCGGCTTCGCGGGCCTGCTGGTCTCGGGCTATCTCACCTACATCGAAGCGTTCGTGCTCGATGCCTGGTGCTCGTATTGCATCGTCTCAGCGCTGTTGATGGTGGCGCTCTTCGCCCTCTGGACGGGCCTGCTCGCGTTGACGTTGCGCGAGTGAGGCCGTTTTCACGTTCCGGGGTCCGTGGCGTTGGAGCGTATTGAGCCAGGGACCCAGGCCCTTCGACTGGCCCAGGGCGCACGGACGGCGGAACGACTGACGGGAGAATCCGGCCTCGCCAGCGAGCTAACCCGCCGCCTGCTGCGCGGACGCTATCCGCATCTGGGCAGCGGCCTGGAGCTGCTGGAGGTGCATCGGCGTCACTTTCAACTTTGAGAATTCGTGGTTGAAAGCGTAGACAGGAGCCGTCACAGCGTTGCGCTTCGCTTCGTAGGCCGCCATCGCCGCCTCGTACGGTTCCTCGCCCGTGAGCACGGCGTGGAGCTTGCCGCTGAGGATGCCGGCGTCGCGGAACGCGTCGTTGACGCCCTGCCCGAGGACCGGGTCCTTGATGTAGCCCGCATCGCCGACGAGCGCCCAGCCCGGGCCGTAGGGCTTGCGGTAGTAGTTCGGCAGTTCGGCGGAGCCGCGCCATTCCTCGACCCTCGTCGCTTTGCTGAATTGTTCGCCGGCTCCGGCGGCCTCGAAGACCGCCTGAAACCCGCGGGCAATGTCTTCGCGCCATGTCTTGAAGGCGTCCAGTGGTTGCATGGCGAACAGGCAGACCTGGCCGTGGCTGGTGGGAAATGCCCCGCATGCGACGGAGTCCGCAAACCACAGTTCGTTAGTCTCAACGGGAAACCCGGTGAAATAGGAGTAGTACGCGCAGGCGAGCGCTTCCTTCTCGTCGTACTTCTCCGCGCCGACTTCCCGCGCGACGAACGAGTTGCGGCCGTCGGCGCCTACGACGACGCGCGCTTCTTCCGTCGATACAACCCCGCCCGATTGCAGCTGCACGCCATTGACCGCACCGGCGGCATCGCGAAGCACCCTGGTTACCGAGGCGCCCTCGCGGACGTCCGCACCCGCTTCGCGAGCGGCGTCCACCAGGATCTTGTCGAGGACGGTCCGCCGTGGGGCAAACGACTCCCCGGGGATCGCAATGGTCTGACCTCCCGATGACATGGTCACCCTGTCGTGTACCTTCGAACCGTCGGCGGCGCAGATGCGGTCGAGCAGGCCCCACTTCCGGAGCAGGGGCACACCATCGACACCGATCGCATGCGTGGAGAGCGTGTCGCTGGGGAAGGTCGCGCGATCGACGACGAGCACGCGATGGCCGTCCCGTGCCAGGTTCATGGCCAGCGGCGACCCGGCGCATCGGGCGCCGACAACGATGACGTCATACATGGACCACACACCTTAACGGATGTGGGCGGGAGTATGCGGCCGCTGCCACCGCAGTTCAATGTCCCGTTTCGAGGCGGCGGGGCGGCGGGCTCCCTGGCGCATAAGGCAGAGTGCGTGGCGTCCGGTGCCGTGGTCTCCGGCCACGGAGGGCCGGGGCTACGTGGGGGTCAGGCGGGCGTTGTTTGACCACCGGTAGTGGCGGGCGGCGGGCTCCCTGGCGATTAAGGGACAGTGCGTGGCGTCCCGTACCGTGGTCTCCGGCCACGGAGGGCCGGGGCCACCATCGGCCGTCGTGGGGGTCAGACGGGTCAGGCCATGGCGCGCTGGTAGGTGGCGAGGTCGAAGTAGTCGCGCCAGGCGGCGATCTTGCCGTCGCGGAGTTCGAACACGCCGACGACCGGGAGGTCGACGTGCTTCGTCCCGGCGTCGGTGCGGTCGACGCGCTCGGCGAAGACGACGTTGCCGCTGGCCGCGATGTTCAGAAGCTCCCACTCCGTCTTCGACCAGCCCTTGAGGAACCGTTCGATCGTCGCACGGACTGCGGCGCTCCCGGTCGCGGGCGGGCCGGGCATGTTGTGGTAGACGGCGTCGTCGGTGAAGAAGGGCATGAGGACTTCGACATCAAGCCGGTCCCAGAGGGACAGGAACTCGCGGACGGTATCGATGGGTTCAGCGGGCACAGGCGTTCTCTCTCTCCGGGGGGTGAGCGCGCATCGTAGCACCGCGGGGAGGAGCGATGAGGCTCGATGCGTCTCGTGGACCCGCATTCGGCCTTTGACATGCACTAAGCTCAAGATGCTATGCTCTCCATCTCGATACCTCAGAACGGAAGGTGTACGAATGGGCACGCAGCCACTGGATACGCTACCGGGGCGACTCCGGCCGGTTTTCGCGGCGATTCTCGAAGGTAAGACCAACCTCGAAATCGCGCAGGCTAACAACCTCCAACAGCATACCGTCGAGAACTACGTATCACAAATTCTCTCGATTCTCCAATGTCGTGATCGGGTAGAACTAATCGTCAAACATCGCAGCTCTGTGACATCGCAAAATTCTTCTGGCACGCCTCTTTGAGGAGTCCGCTCCCTATCCTTCCGGCTGAGACATGTGTTAGCTTCCGCCACAGTCCCGGACGCAACTCCTAGTTCTCAATACAGGAAGGAACAGCTATGATCCATCGTGTTGTTACCATAAAGATACTTTCATTCATCATCGCGTTTAGCCTGATGTTAGTGATCGTTCGATCGGCCTCTGCACTTTTCTACGTCGATGTGGATTTGCCAGTAGGAAATAGCACGGGCGGAGCACATCCGTCAGACGGTGCCTACTGCTTCCAGAATTACTATACCTAGAACCATAGTTTAGCATATGGAGTTGAAGGTTTTTCAAGCCCCGCGAAGATACACTACAAATACTTGGATTTCTACGGAGGTTCCACAAGTCTAAGTCCGAGCGTGGATTATCGCTACGCCATGTCATATCTAGTTCATCCATCCGATCCATCCCAAACTGTACAACTCACTGCTTTATTTCTTCAATCTTTCTACGTTTACGACGTGACAATTTGGACATGGAACTACAAACCTCATTATTCTTGGGTTCAGGCTCAATTCGGACAATACGATGGAGGTGGACAGTTTAACAGCAACTGTACCCAGACCTCGTACGTTACGTTCTGGGTCTAGACTTAACCTTCCTCCATAGAAACGCACATCACGAAAAGGAGAATTCAATGTCTACGCGCAATGCAAAGATCCTGTTGACTTCAGGGCTGGGCGCACTCCTTGCGGTTGTAGTAGGGTCGATTCTCGCGCTGCGGGACGATGAGGCCGCCAGGTCCGTCCAGTTGCGGGAGGGCGATGTGGTCGTGGTGACTGGGTCGCTAGACGACGCGCTCGATGAGGCATCCCGCCGGGCCGGGTTCGAAATTGTCGCGCCGGGCGCTCTTCCCAACGGCTTCGCGGTGACCGAGGTGCAGATACCCGCCGCGCCACCGCCGCTGCCGAACGGTGGGCAGCGCCCGGACTTCCGGGTGGTGTCGCTGAACGTGCGCGGCGCGGACGGCGGCTTCCAGATGCAGCAGTTAAAGTCGTCCTTTCAGCCCTCCATCGACGCTCGGAAGCTAGAGACGGACATCGCGGGCGCGGAGGTCTATTACATCGAGACTGAGACGGCCGTGGTGTACAACATGATGGCCGACGGCCGCGGATTCAGCCTGAACTTCGACAAGGCCAAGGTCCTGCCCCGGGAACAGGTCCTTGCGATCCTGAAAGCAACGCGGGTGAACGCCGGGTAGCTTCCCCCGGCGCCGCACCTGAAAAACGCGAAAGGCCTCGGTTTCCCGGGGCCTTCATGCGTTGGTAAGTCCGCGATGCCTGGGGCCGGGGAACCTCACGGCGACCAGCGGAAGAAGGTCCAGTTTGGCGGTGATGGTTGGGATTTCGTCCAATCAAACCACTGTCGATAGAGGCGTCCCCGCCCGGTCCCGCCCTGGACCAGTTCGCAGGATCCTTCGAGGCGGGCGCCTTCACAACTGCCGAGGAGCACGGGCAGCACGCCAACCAACCGGCGGCTCTCGCCGGTGCGGAGCACGGGCATTTCGGTGACCTGGTCGATTCCGTTGACCGACGCCGCCCTGCCGAACACAAGGGAGAAGTCACCCTCGCAGATGTTCGATCCCCGTTGGAGTTCGCATCCGATGGTGAGCAAGGGCTGGTTGGCGACGACCGCAGCTTCCAGGCGCACCCTCAATCCGGCAACGTCCGTGATTCCGCCGTGACTCCCTGAACTCCACACGTAGCCCTCGCGTACTTCCCCGTCGACGGTGGCGTCGTCACACAGTGGGTACGGTCCCCCGAGACCCGTAGGGCGCGGGACCGGGCAGGTGGTCGGAAGCGGGGCCGCGAGCCTGATCAGCGCGTCGACATCCTTGCGTTTCCAGGCGTCAATGACTTGCAGCGCCGCGGCACAGGTGGCTGCATCGACGGGGCAAACGCTGATGTTGGGCGTGGCCGTGGCGGCTGGTGAAGCCGTGGCGGTCACAGACAGGGTGGGACTCGGCCGCCGGTTGGAATCGTCGCTGTCGCAACGCGCGAGCATGTGGCCGAGCAACACGATGAGCAGCGCAGCCGAGGATTGCTTCATGATCTACGAACGTTCGCTGTCGTCAGAAGGTTCCCGCCGTTGAGCGACCTTCGCGGCGCCGAAATGCGAAAGGCCCCGGTTTCCCGGGGCCCTTGTGCGTTACGCGAGCGAGCTGACGGTTAGACGCGCTCGATGATGGTGCTGATGCCCATGCCGGCGCCGATGCACTGCGTAGCGAGGCCATAGCGGCCACCACTGCGGCGCAGTTCGTGGGCGACGGTGAGGACAAGGCGGGCACCGGTGGCGCCGAGCGGGTGGCCGATGGCGATCGAGCCACCGTTCACGTTCACGCGGTCCATCGGGATGCCGAGTTCCTTGCAGGACGGGATGACCTGCGCGGCGAAGGCCTCGTTGAACTCAACGCGGTCGATCATGTCGGCGGTGATGCCGGCATGGCGAAGGGCCTTCTTCGTCGAAGGAATCGGGCCGAGGCCCATGACCTGGGGCTTCACGCCGGCGATGCCGAAGCCGCGGATGCGTGCCAGGGGTTCGAGGCCGAGTTCGAGGGCCTTCTTCTCGCTCATGATGAGGGCGGCGCTGATGCCGTCGTTCGTCGGGCAGCTGTTGCCGGCGGTGATGCGGATTTCGGCGCCGGTCGGGCTCACGAGACCCTTGATGGTCGGGAGCTGGCCGAGGGTTTCGATGTTCGTGCCGGGACGAATGCACTCGTCGCGATCAAAGACGACCCACTTGCCGGAATGCTCTTCCACGAGGAAGTTGCCTTCGGCATCGAAGACGGGCTCTTCGACTTCGAGCGGGATGATTTCGTCCTTATAGATGCCCTTTTCAGTCGCGGCGGCGGCGCGGCGGTGGCTATCGACCGAGAACATGTCGAGCTCTTCGCGGCTGAGGCCGTAGACCTCGGCGACGTTCTGCGCCGTCTGGGTCATCGAGAGGACAGGCGAGTAGTCCAGGATCTGGTCCTGGAAGGCGACGCTGAAGTCCTCGAAGTGGTTGCGGGCCAGGTTGCGCTGCTCGGGGGTCTGTTCGAGCCGGCGCTTGTTGAATTCGGTCAGGCGGGTGGGCTTGTTCGCGCCTCCGCCGCCGCCGAGGGTGCGGCCCATGCGCTCGATGCCGAGGGCGATGCCACATTCGGTGGCGCCGACCATGATCGACTGAGCGATGCGGTGAAGGGTCTCCATGCTGGAGCCGCACTGGCGGTTGCTATCGACGGCGGAGATTTCGGCGGGAAGTCCGGCGAGGCGCGCAACGGTATCGGCGCCGATGCCAGCCAGTTCGCCCGCCCCGGCGACGTTTCCGAGGGCGATGTCCTCGACCATCCAGCCCGGGACCTTGGGGTTGCGTTCGAGCAAGCCGCGGACGACCTGGGCGCCGGCCTCATCGAGGCGCGTCGCCGTAAGCTTGCCGCGCCCGCCGCGCCCGAAGGCCGAGCGGACGCCGTCGACGATGACAGCGTTCTGGAGTTCCATATATGTCCATCCTTGTGCGCACGGCCATAGTCATGCGGGCCGAAGGCGCAACACCACGGCCCGCATGATACGCCATAATCCAACCGATCGGGCAATAGTGAAGGGTGAAGATCTTACCCGCAGGAATAAATCCGCGTGGTGATTCTTTCGCACCGCCAAACGGTTTCGGGAGAGATGGCATGGCACAGGCGACCATCGCAGGTATGGCACACGTCGAGCTGAGCGTGACCGACCTCGAACGCAGCGTGGAATGGTATTCGCGCGTGTTCGGGCTCCGCGATGTGTGGCGGGGCACGAACACGGAGGAGGGGATCACGGCCTGTGCGCTGCTCCACCCGGAGACGCGCGTGATCGTGGCGCTCACGCAGCACTTCACGATGGCGACGGAGGCATTCACGCCCCGGCGTACGGGGCTCGACCACCTCTCATTTGCCGTCGCGGATCGCGAAGGAATGGAGGCGTGGCTCGTTCATCTCGACGGCCTCGGTATCGCCCACAGCCCGATCGAACAGGCGCCAACGCTGCCAGCGGCGATCACCTTCCGCGATCCGGACGGAATCGCCCTGGAGCTCGTGCAGCGGGCGG
The DNA here is from genome assembly GCA_964474285.1 of uncultured Anaerolineaceae bacterium. Taxonomy (GTDB): domain Bacteria; phylum Chloroflexota; class Dehalococcoidia; order Tepidiformales; family Tepidiformaceae; genus JACRBT01. The sequence continues at coordinate 15,036 of CAYYSD010000060.1, forward strand.
CGCGACCGGGCTCGTAGAACCTTCTGACAACGCCTGTCGTTCCCCGGCCGGGCGTTGCCATCCACACCTGTGAAGTGAGAGGGCAGCCGGCAAACCTCGGGGTCATGATCGCCCTCTCGGCTTCGCTCACCGCCGCCCAGAAGCTCGCCGCGCGCTCGCCCGCGTGCCGCGTTGTCGCGAAGCCCCAGCGGGGCGGCCTGCCCCTCTTCCGCTGGACCCGCTGGTACACCGGCGCCGAAGGCGACGCCCCCACCGCCGCGCTCGCCACCTTCAACGGTTCCCTCATCCGCATCCGCAACGCCGGAGGCACCATCTACACCTCCCGCGTCGCGTCGCCCAACAGCGCCTCGACGTTCTCCAGCTGGACCAGCCACGGCGCAATCGCCGACTCGGGCACCGGCGTCGCCCTCGCGGCCAACGCAGCCGGCACCGAGATCATGCTCGCCTATTCCGCCGGCGGAGAGGTCAAGGTCAAGACCTCCACCGACGACGGCGTCACCGGCGAGAACGCCTCCGGCGTCCAAAAGGTGCACGGCTGCGCGATGGGTGACGGCGGCCTCCCGTCGAACGTGTGGTCATCTCTACAAACGGTCGCCGAGGCTGACGCCGCGTCGACCGTCACCTTCAGCTGGCCCGCCATAACCATGCCCTCGCTCGAGGCTCACGCATGGTTCCTCCAGACCGAGACCGGCGACGTTGCCGCCGCTCGCGTCATGTTCTCCAGGACGCCGGCGAGCAACGGCGCCAACTCGAGCAACTGGCTCGACCCCGAGCCCCACGAGACCGGCCACACCTACGGCCTCAGCGTCTCCACCTTCAACGGCGTCGACGCCTACGCCGTCACCGCCTCCGGCGTCTGGCACGCCACCATCTCCGGCTCCACCGACTACACCACCCGCGTCCTCAGCGTCGAGGCCCGCTTCACCCCCACCAGCTCGCGCGCCACCATCGTCCTCAACGACACCGATGGCACGCTCGGCACAGCGAGCTCGCGACCCCACCTCTTCCCCGGCTCCACCATCGAGATCTCCCCTGGCTACGCCACCGCCGGCGTCGCCGAATACGGCGCCGCCTACAGGCTCACCGTTCAGCGCATCGAGCGGCGAGTGAGACCTACGTATTCCCTGACCGGTCAAGCAACCGTCCGCGAGACTATCCTGCACTGTGATGGACCGATGGAGGCGATCGCAAGATATCGAGCGCCCGTCGCATGGCAGACCGCAGCCGGCGCGCTCTCGCGCTCCTCGGTCTTCCAGCGCATCGCCGCCAAAGCCGGCTACTCCGTCAGCTCCTCCGGAGCTTCCACGCCCTGGACTTCCGGCCAGCCCGCCTTCGCCTTCGGCGCCGGCGAGAACGGACTGAGCATGATGCAGCACGTCCTCAGCGTCGTCGCCGACCACGTCCGCGCCGTCGACGGCACGCTCCGCGTCAAAGCCCTCACGTCGGCCGACGCCTCCGTCTACACCTACGGCGGCTCCGGCAACCACCCGCTCCTCACGTTCGCGACCATCGAATCCGTACCCGCCGTCAACTGGGTCCGCAGCGTCGGCCCCGACCGCTACGTCGACGCCGTCGAC
>CAYYSD010000061.1:0-8848 GCA_964474285.1 uncultured Anaerolineaceae bacterium
ATCTCTTCGAGCTTCTGCTTGATGTCATCGAAGACGGAGGAGAGGTCGAAGCGGTCGAGCTGTTGGCGGCGCTGCTGGCGAAGCTGCTGGAGGAGGTCGCGCAGGCCCTGGGTGCGGTCGCCCATGGGGTTTCGCATGCCGCGCTGCATCAGGTTGCGGAGCGCGTGCTGGAGGTCGCCGAAGTTCATGAGGTCATCGGTCAGGTTATCGAGGATGTCGTCCGCCTCGAGCGGGGGGACTTCCTGTGTGCCGTCCCACATCGAATACCGGAATCGCCAGACCATGCAGGGCCTCCAGCGGCCCCACTCGGGCAGGACCGTCATGCGGCTTACAGTACCTGAATAGCAGGGAGTTGTCAGTTTGGGCCCGAGGGGGCATCCGTCCGCGTTCGGCCGACCGGGCCGATGCGTTCAGGCGGCGCGCTGGCCCTTCATCCGGCGGCGGTCCGTCGACGGAAGAAGGAGGACCGGGGACGCGGCCGACAGCTCCAGAGCTTCGAGTTCGCGGACATCGATGATTTCGCGCCGTTGGGGCGAGGAATGGCGCACGATAGCGACGGCGAGGAGCGCGACCGGGCCGAACATGTACCCCGCGAGCGCCCACGGCAGCGCGCCCCTTCCTTTCCATCGCGCGATGAAGGCGCAGAGACCGGCGCAGGCGGCGATGGTGGGGAACCAGGCGATGGTGAGAAGAGCGGTTTCCATGGAATGCGCCCGTTTGTGAGAGTTGCGTATGAATTGTCGGCCGGGCGAGTGGCGCGGCGCAGGGCGCGCGCCGGAACTCGCGGCTGTCGCGGGCGTTCCTTACACTGATGCTCCCATGTCCACGACTTCCACCGCCATTTCCATCGACGCCCTCAAGGAGATCGCGCGCAGGGTCCGGACCGACATCGTCCAGATGGTGTATGACGCGCAGAGCGGCCACCCCGGAGGATCCCTTTCGTCGGTCGAACTCGGCGTGTCGCTCTTCTGGAACCATCTCCGCTGCGACCCGGCCCGGCCGGATTGGCCGGAGCGCGACCGGTTCATCCTGTCGAAGGGCCACGCCACTCCCTTCTATTACAGTGTCCTTGCGCAGCGGGGCTACTACAGCGCGGAGCTGCTGAAAGGCTTTCGCTCGCTGGGCAATCCACTGCAGGGCCACCCGTCCATGAACGCCGCCCCGGGCATCGAGATGTCGGGCGGCTCGCTCGGGCAGGGGCTGTCGTTCGCTATCGGACACGCCATGGCGGGACGGCTCGACCGGCGCGACTTCCGCTGTTGGGTGCTGTTGGGGGATGGCGAGCTGAACGAAGGCCAGGTGTGGGAGTCGGCGGAGGCGGTCGTGCACTTCGGACTGGGCGACCGCATCATCGCGATGGTGGACCGCAACGGCATCCAGAACGACGGTTTCGGTGCGGACATCATGAAGATCGACCCACCGGCCATGTTCCGCGGCTTCGGGTGGCAGGTGATCGAGTGTGACGGGCACGACATGGCGGCCGTCGACCAGGCGCTGGCCGAAGCGGAACGCGCCGCCGACCGGCCGCGCGTGATTGTGGCGCACACGGTGAAGGGCAAGGGCGTGAGCTTCATGGAGAACAACCCGAGCTTCCACGGGAAGGCGCCGACGCCCGAGCAGCTGCAGCAGGCGCTGGCCGAGATCGAGGCGGGACTGTGACTTCGGCGCCGCCGTCCGCGGCCACGCGCGAAGCCTACCCGGTCGCCCTCGCTGAACTCGTCGAGGCCGGTGTCGACGTTGTGGCGGTGGACGCCGACCTTTCCGCTTCCACGATGGGGTACCAGTTCGGGGCGAAATACCCCGAGCGCTGGATGACGGTCGGGATCGCAGAACAGAACATGGTGGGGATCGGCGCGGGATTGGCGGCAGCGGGCAAGACCGCCTTCATCGCCAGCTTCGCGGTGTTTCTGCCCGGCCGGTGCTTCGACCAGCTGCGGACTTCGGTCGCGCAGCCAAAGGGCGGTCTGAATGTGAAGTGCGTGGCGAGCCATGGCGGGGTGACCGTGGGCGAAGACGGGCAGAGCGCCCAGGCCATCGAGGACCTTGCGCTGGCGACCTCGCTCATCCCGTTCGATGTCGTGGTGCCCGCGGACTACGAAGAGGCGCGCCAGGCGATTATTGCGGTGGGGAAGACGACGCGGCCGGCGTATGTGCGGACAGGGCGGCCGAAGGTGCCGGCGCTGTTCGATTCGAGCTACCGGTTCGAAATCGGCAAGGGCGTCGTGATGCGGCCCGGGAGCGACGTCACGCTCGTGAGCTGCGGGATCATGACCGGCGTGGCGATCCAGGCGGCTGAGCTACTGGCAGGCGAAGGCATTTCGGCGCGGGTGCTGCATATGCCGACGATCAAACCGATCGACCGTGCGGCGGTGGTTGCGGCGGCAAGCGAGACCGGCGCGATGGTGACGGCGGAAGAGCACCAGACGACGGGAGGCCTTGGTACCGCGGTCGCGCGCGTGTTGGCCGAGACGCGGCCGGCGCCGATTGCGTTCGTCGGGGTCGACCGGTATGGCACGAGCGGCAAGTGGGATGAACTGCTGAATTACTTCGAACTCACGCCCCAGCGGCTCGTGGCGGCGGCGAAGGACGCCATCGCGCGGAAATAGGACCTGCAAGCAGGCCTTGCGGCTTAGTCGATTCTTCTGTCCGGCTGGAGCTGGCGGTATCAGCCATCGCCGCGGATAGCATCGATCCACTCTCGCTCAAGGACCTCCTCCACGTCGGCCCCGGGAGTCATCGGGAGGTCCCCGAGCAGGCCAACGAAGGGCAGGGGCGGCGGCGGGTGCGTGAGGTATCGTTCCTCGATTGCTTCGCGGATGAGCTGTGACACTGGCTCGCGGCGCTTCTTCGATTCGAGGGCCAGCGTGGCAGCCAATTCTTCGGACAGGCTCACCGTGATACGTTTCACGCCTCCGTTATCGCACACACGCGCCGCATAGAACGAGGTGCCAACCATGGAACAGCGCATGTTCGGGCTCTGGTCGAGCCCGATTACGCCGAAGATGCTCGCGACATCGCTCCGGCTGGGTGAGCCGTGCTGGGACACGGACGGGCGGACGTTGGGCTGGGTCGAGGGGCGGTCGGACCGGGGCGTGCTCGTGGTTCGGATCGAGGGCGAGGGGGCGCCTCGCGACCTGACGACGGATATCTCGGTGCGCGCCTTCGTCGGCTATGGCGGTGGCGACTTCACGTTGGCGCACGGGTACGCGTATTTCGTCGGGCAGGCGGACCAGCGCATCTACCGGCAGCGGATAGCGGGCGGGAACGCGCGGCCGATCACGCCGGCGTTTGGCGCGGCTTCGACGCCCGTCGTTTCGCCGGATGGCCGCTGGCTCGCCTATGTGCACACGTACGAAGACGTCGACTGCATCGCGATCGTGGACACGGAAGGGAGGCACCTGCCCCAACGACTGGCGGAGGGGCGGGACTTCTACATGCAGCCCGTGTGGTCGAAGGACGGGCAAAGCGTCGCGTGGGTTGAGTGGGACCACCCGAGCATGCCGTGGGACGGCACCGAACTGCGGGTCGCGACGCTCGGGTTCCCCGAGGGCGGGCTGCCGGTGCTCGCGAATTCGCGGGTGGTGGCGGGCGGGCCGGAGACCGCCATTTTCCAGCCATCGTTCGGGGCCGACGGGCGTCTGCTGTTCGTCTCAGACGAGGGCGGATGGGGCAACGTGCACGCGCTGGACCCGCGGACCGGCGCGACGACGCGGGTCACGTCAGGAGCGGGCGAGTTCGGGCAGCCGGCCTGGGCGCACGGGCAGAGAACGCACGCGCTGACGGCCTCCGGCGTGCTGGTGGCGGTGCGCGGGCGGCAGGGCTTCGACACGCTTTCGGTAGTAGCGCCCGGCGGCGGTTCGCGGGACATCGACCTGTCGAGGTGGGGGTACCAGGTGCTGGGCAGCCCGGCCGCGAGCGCGGCGCACAACCGCGTGGCCTTCGTGGCGGCGGGAGGACAGCTGCCGGCGAGGGTGATTGTCGTCGATGTGGACCGGCCCGATGAGGTGCCGGAAGTAGTGCGGCGGGCGGACGGCGAGACGGTGCCGCGGGCGTCACTTTCGGCGCCCGCGCCGGTGTCGTGGACTTCGTTCGACGGGGAGGAAGCCTACGGGCTTTACTACCCGCCTGCGAGCGAGCGTTTCGTTGGGACGGGCGCGCCGCCGCTGGTGGTGCTGGTGCACGGTGGTCCAACATCGCACGTTGCGGCGACGTGGTCGGCCCAGAGCCAGTTCTTCGCGACCCGGGGCTATGCCGTGTTGCAGGTGAACTATCGCGGGAGCAGCGGGCACGGGCGCGAGTACATGCTCAAGTTGCGCGCGAGCTGGGGCATCTACGACATCGAGGACTGTCGGACAGGTGCGCAGGCGATGGTCGAACGCGGCATGGCCGACGGTTCGCGGCTCGTGATCATGGGCGGGAGCGCGGGCGGATTCACGGTGCTGCAGTCGCTCGTGAAGTTCCCCGGCTTCTACAAGGCTGGGCTGAGTCTCTTTGGCGTGGCGAACATGTTCACGCTCGCGAGCGACACGCATAAGTTCGAAGCGCGCTATCTCGACAGCCTGCTGGGGCCGCTGCCGGAAGCGGCCGCCGTCTATAAGGAAAGGTCACCGATCTTCCACGCCGCAAACATCGTGGACCCGATCGCCGTCTTCCAGGGCGAGATCGACCGGGTGGTGCCGCGCGAACAGAGCGACAGTATCGTGGCGTCGCTGCGTTCGCGGGGTGTTCCGCATGAGTACCACGTGTACGAAGGCGAGGGTCACGGCTGGCGGAAGGCGGAGACCATCGAGAAGTTCTACGGGGCTGTGGAGCGGTTCTTGAAGCAATACGTGCTGTTCGCCTAGGACGCCGCGTGGAGGGCGAGTGTGCGGGCGCGTGGTTGGGGGCAGGCCTCCGGCGGCTTGACCGACCCCGGTGATGGCTCGATGATCCTCGCGCAGGAGTGAGCGTGCGAAAGAGGGCCTCGGCACGGGTGCAGCGGCGGGTAGCGAGGGATGCCGAGCGGGCGACGAGTCCATCCGCCGCCCAGGCGCCGCCACATGGGCATCCGCAGGCGTTCGCGCACCAACCGGGCAACCCGGTGACGACGCTACTCTCCGCCCAACGCATCTTCGGCAACCAGGCCGTGCAGCGGATGATCCATCGCATTCAGCGCGAGGGCGAAGACGAGCAGCCGACGACTCGTACGCGTTCGACGACCTTGCTCGAACGGCCGAAGGATCTTCCGCCGGTGCCGAGCAAGGTTGGCCGGCCGCTGCTTTCCGGCGGTACGCCCCCGCCGACCCCGAGCACCGAAGGGCGCCCGTCTCTTTCCAGCGGGGGGCCACCGAAGAAGGCGCCGCCGCTGACACCGCCCCAGCAGCAGGAAATGGATAACCTCGGGAAGTCGCCGGAGGTGTGGGCGAGCGAGGCAGTGAATGAGGCTATCGCCCTCACGACGCAGGGGCTCATCGACTTCAATTCGATGGTGACGACGCGCCTGGCGGCAAAGGCCGACACTGCCAGCACGACCGCGGCCGACGGGGCCAAGGAGATGCTCAAGCAGCACGTGCTGACGGATGCGCTGTCGTTGCTGCACCAGCAGGTGACGGCTGTGCAGAAGCCCACGAGAGGCGGCGGGACCACTCCGCAACAGTCGATCACCGGCAAGTACAAGTTCGACAAGGCACGTTTCGCGGGAACGGCGTCCTTGATCGTGCCGGCGCTCAACCGGGCGAAGGCCGCCCCGGTGGGCACAAGCCAGCCGAAGCTCGACGAGTTCAAGCAGCTTTCGGCGGAGGCGATGGCGAACAAGTTCGCGGGCGACCCGAAGAAGCTGGCGAAGGCCGCGAAGAAGATCGCCAAGATCGTGGCGGTGAAGGCCTCGGAGACCGCCCTTTCGTCGTCTCCGGTGATCAATTCGCACGTCGGAGGCTACGTTCCGCAATTCAAGACTGCCGGCCGTGCAGCTGCGCAGGACATCATCGACCAGCAGGTGAGCTTTAGTCAGACGTCGGTTGCACGAGATGGCGAGACGGCTCTCCTCCTGGCCGAGGCGCTGAAGAGTTCCAGCACGAACCGGCGCGATCTCATCGCCAATGCGGGGCGGATCAAGGCGAGGACGCTCGACTACGCCACGACGGAACGCGTCGACGCGATCGAGGTGATGGCCGAAGAGGCCGCGGCGACGGCGGCCAATGCGAAAGTCGAAGAGGTGAAGGTGAAGGCGGGCGAGGCCCTCCTCATGGACCTCACCAAGAACCAGGCGAAGCTCAAGACGCTGCGCACCGCCGCGTCCCTAGAAGTCGATCGCATCCTGAAAGACCCGACGCTTTCGGCGCAGGTGGCGGACGAGGCGATCAGCGAAAAGCTCGAAGGCAGCGTCAATTCGAAGCTCAAGTTCATTTCGAGCGTCATCGGCGGGGGGAAGAAACCGGGCGACACGAAGACGATCGACCTGACCATCCGGGTGCCGGTCGACCCGAACGGCATCGGCTACGTCGGATTCCAGGTGAGGTCCGTGGGGCGTCGAACGCAGGATTTGGGACTCGACCTGCATGCCGAACTCAGCATCGTCGGAGGGGCGAAGATCCCGGGCGTTGATGTCGACGTGATGGGCAAGCTCGGCGGGTACTTCGACATCAAGGTGGGCCACACGGGCGACCTCAAGGAGGACGGCGTCAAGGCGGCCAACCTCCTGTCGTATGCGATGTACCGCCGCTTCCGCGAGAGCCGGATCATCCCGGATGCCGTGACGAACACCATGTGGGGCATGGGCGGCAAGACCATGAAGACCGGCGAAACGAAGTCGGCGGCGAAGATGCGCGAGTCGGAGGCCTGGGGAGCCGCGATCGAGGAAGGGGTCGGCGAGCACGACAGCGTCGAGACCGGCGCACTGCTCGGGGCGAGCGCGAAGGCGAAGGTCGCAGGTGTCGGCATCAAGGGCGGCGCGACGATGTACACCGGGACGCGCTACACGAAGAAGTCGATCGAGGAGGCGCGGGCCAGGGGCGGCGGGGTGAAGCGGAGCCTGGGCCGGGGGCAGAAGAGCGTCGGCCGTGGCGTCACGTCGATCGGGGCTGAGTTCTCGACGAGCATCGGCCCGCTGAACGCCGGTGCGAACTTCAAGATGTCGATGTTGGACTGGAAGCGCGACGAGGACCCGGACAAGATCCTCGACGCCCGGCTCGAGATCTTCGCCCGCGGCATGGTGATGAAGAAGGCGATGTTCGGCGACCCGGCGGAGGCGGCGGTCCGGATCATCACGTGGATCGCGGAGATGGCGAAGTTCGCCGATTCGGTGATGGAGCGGGCAGACGAGCAGAGCAAGAACCTGAAGGACAACGGTCGCGATCTGAAGGGCGGCTTGCTTGCGCGCAAGGGCATGAAGCTGGTGAAGCAACCGATCAACGCTGGTGGCGCGATACTGGCCGGTGAATGGGAGCAGCAGCACGCCCTGTTCGAACAGCAGCAGGCGGTCATGGAAGGCGCTTCGTCCATCAACGAAGTCGGCGGCATGGTCAGCGATACGGCGAGTTCGGTGCCGGGTGCTGTGTCGGAGTCCGTGAACAGCGTGGGCTCCGGGCTCAGCGGCATCCCGGGGGCGATCAGCTCGGGGAATCTTTCCGGGATCAACCCGCTGGGGGGAGTCAGCACGGCGCTGGCGCCGGTCACGACGGGTCTCAAGGAGATCAAGGAAGCGGTGCTCGACAAGACTGCCGGCCTCCAGCTCAAGCTCGCGCTCGACTGGCCCGGCGGCGGCAGGCCGATGACGGGCGATATCAGCCTCGACTACGTGAAGCGCACGGGCGCTCTCATCCTGAACGCCATGAAGACGACCGGCTTCATCGACGCTTCGTTCGAGAAGACGAACCAGCTCGTGAACCTCCGCTTCACGCCGGACCTGAAGGTCAACTGGTTGTTCGACGACGTCGACAAGCAGAAGCTGATCAACACGAAGAACTACCTGAAGCGACAGGTTGGCGTCAGGTAGGCGCGCACGGGGACCCGCGGAGGCTCAATGACCCAATCGCAACTTGCGGAAACCGTCGCGACGTTCTTTGCGGAAGACGACTGGCCGATCTCGTTCGACATGGATGCCGGGCGTTTCGACGTGGGCTTCCAGGGCACGACTGCCCAATGGAAGGTCGTTGCCTTCGTGCTGGATGAAGAGCAGCAGGTGATCGTCTATTCCGAATGCCCGGTGGCGGCGCCGGCTGGCCAGGTCACGCCGATGGCGGAGTTCATCACTCGGGCGAACTTCGGCTTGCTGCTCGGCAATTTTGAGATGGATATGGACTCCGGCGTCATCCGTTACAAGACGGGCATCGACGTCGAAGGTGGGACGCTGACGACACAGATGGTCCGGCACCTTGTCTACGCGAACATCCAGGGGATGGACCGCTATCTCCCCGGGATCATGGCCGTGCTGACGGGAGGCGTGAGCCCCGCGGAGGCCATCGAGCAGGCGGAAAACGCTCCGTTCCCCGGGGATGATGAGGCGCCCGCGAGCGATTCCTGATCCCGGTCTTTCCGGTTGCGCAACACCGCCGTAACACGCTGAGGCTATCCTGAATCGGGAGTACGTTCGCATATGTCCGAATCGGCCAGCTATGTCATCTCTGCGTGTCGCGAAAACGACGTGAAGTTCATCCGGCTCTGGTTCACCGACATCGTCGGGAGCCTCAAGAGCTTCGCGATCACCGTGGAGGAGCTGGAAAAGGCGCTGGACGAAGGCATGGGCTTCGATGGTTCCAGCATCGAAGGCTTCGCGCGCATCGATGAGTCCGACATGATTGCGATGCCGGACCCGACGACGTTCCAACTGGTGCCATGGCGGCCCAGGGAGCGCGGGGTCGCGAGGATGTTC
>CAYYSD010000061.1:8858-14818 GCA_964474285.1 uncultured Anaerolineaceae bacterium
CCCCGCTTCGTGCTGCGACAGCAGCTGAAGCGCGCCGCGGACCTCGGATACACGTTCTACGTCAGCCCTGAGCTTGAGTACTTCTACTTCAAGGATTCGAAGGGTCTCGAACCGCTCGATACGGGCGGTTACTTCGACCAGACGGCCGACGCCGCGAGCGATCTGCGCCGCGATACGGTGTTGGCGCTCGAAGCGATGGGTATTGAGGTTGAGTACAGCCACCACGAGGTGGCGCCCAGCCAGCACGAGATCGCTCTGCGCTACACCGATGCGCTCACGATGGCGGACAGCGCGATGACGTATCGCCTGGTGGTGAAGGAGATCGCGGCGGCGAACGGGGTCTATGCGACCTTTATGCCCAAGCCCCTGGTGGATCAAAACGGCAGCGGCATGCACGTCCACCAGTCGCTGTTCAAGGGCGAACGCAACGCATTCTTTGACCCGAACGACGCGTACCACCTGAGCGCAATCGCGAAGAGCTACATCGCGGGACTTCTGCACCACTCCCGGGCGCTGACGCTGGTGACAAACCAGTGGGTGAACAGCTACAAGCGGCTGATGCCGGGGTATGAGGCGCCGGTGTACCTGAGCTGGGCGCGGCGCAACCGCAGCGACCTCATCCGCATCCCCGAATACAAGCCGGGGAAGGAAATCCACACGCGAATCGAGTACCGGTCGCCGGACCCTGCCTGCAACCCGTACCTTGCGTTTGCGGTGATGCTGGCGGCCGGCCTGGACGGCATCGAGAAGGAGATTCCGCTGCCGCCCCCGGTGGAGGAGAACGTCTTCGAGATGTCGCCGGCGGACCGGGCGGCACGGGGCATCGCGACGTTGCCTTCGAGCCTGGGCCATGCGATCGAGGTTGCGGAGGGTTCGCAGTTCTTGCGGTCGGCGCTCGGGGACCATGTCTTCGAAAGCTTGCTCGCAAACAAGAAGATCGAGTTCGAGCGCTACCGCCGCCACATCAGCGACTTTGAGCTGAAGGAATACCTGCCGACGCTGTAGAGCCCGGCGGCTCAGGCAGCGTGTGCGGGCTCGAACACGTCCAGGGCAAGCCGTGCAAGAAACCGTACCGTGACCCACTCCGCGCGCTCGGAAAGGGCAGAATCGCTCCAGAGATTGCCGTTCCCGGGGCCGCTCATGCTCTCAAGCAAGGCGTCGAGCGCTTCGATTCTTCGACAAGCTTCTGGTGAGATACGGCCGAGCCGGGCGGCCTCACCGGCTGTGCCCTCGATGTCATCGAATTCAAGGGCGAGTTCATCGAGGGACGGCCAACTGCCCAGTTCACGCAGGTGGCGTTCCTGCGCTCGTGCGTCTGCCGCGAGATGCTCAAGCGCCTTGCGAAGCTGAGTCACCGCGGCTTCGACATTCGTTTCCACGCTTGAGAGTCTAGCACTTCTGCCCGGGGTTCAGCGGATTTCGGCGCTCTTCCCGCGTTCGGGGCTCGATACCCGCCAGTAGGGTACCGGCCCATGGTGACCGCCGCCCGGATGCCACCGGATTACGCGACCGGTCGGTGTGCCGTCCGCCTCATATTCGCGCAGAACCCAGCCTTCGCCCGCATGCGACCCGCGGCGCAGCGACTCCTCGCGCCAGGCTGGGCCGGCAACCAGCCGGGAGCGGACATCCGCTACGGTGAGGCCGTTTAGCAACGACGGATTCGCGACAATTGAATCGACGTCCACCCGCTGTGCGGGAGGGTAGTCCAACCCGGATCTCATCGGCGCCAGGTCATTGCCGTCGACGTCTTCAGCCTGCACTCAGCTTTCTCCCCGGCAGAATGTATTCTTCAGTGAATTGAGCGGGTAGGTGCGGAAACGGTGCGGGTGTTGCTCACCTCGGCTACCGGCCTACAGGCGATGTCCACGTTGGTGTGGCGATGGTGTGACGTCGATGGCTTCTCTGGTGGTGTATTCTCCGGGCTGACCGGTGCGGCGGCAGATTGAAGCGAGGGCAGCTCTGATGGTTAGTACGCTTTCCCGCCCGGCGTCTGCCGGGCTCCCGGTGGCGGAGCCGGAGTCCGTCGGTATGTCGAGCCAGCGGCTCGATCGGATAACGGCTGCGATGCGGTCACACATCGATGCGCATGAGGCGCCCGGCATTGTGACGCTGGTGGCGAGGCAGGGAAAGGTGGTGCACTTCGAGGCGCAGGGGTCGATGGACATCGAAGGGTCTGCGCCGATGGGCCACGACACGATCTTCCGCGTGGCTTCCATGACCAAGCCGATGACGAGCGTTGCCGCGCTCATCCTCTATGAGGAGGGGCACTTTTTCCTGGATGACCCGATTTCGCGCTATCTCCCGGCCTTCAAGAACATGCGGGTGCAGATCGGGAATCCGCCGCCGGGGGCGCACATTCCCGGGCTGGGAAGCGCGACCGTTCCCGCCGTGCGCGAAATCACGATGCGCGACTGCCTGACGCACACGGGAGGCTTCGCCGCCAACCCACCGGCGGGCGCGCGGAACCCCAGCGAGCCGATGTCCGAGCGGATGAAGGCGCTGGCGGCCCGGCCCCTTGCATTCCAGCCGGGCACGGAGTGGCGGTATGGGCCTGGACACGACCTTGCCGGTGTGCTGGTTGAGACGATCTCCGGGATGACGCTCGACGAGTTCTTCAAGGAGCGGATGTTCAAGCCGCTCGGCATGCCCGACTCTTCGTTTTATCTGCCGGAGGCGAAGCTGGCGCGCTTTCCAACGCTCTACCAGGCGGCATCGTTCGACCCGGCGACGGGCTGGAAGCTCAAGGAAAGCGACCGCCCGGCGACGAGCCTGAAGGTGCGCCAGCCGCAGGTGCAGTTCGCTGGGGGCGGAGGCCTGTTGACGACGGCGCCCGATTACGCGCGTTTCGCGCAGATGCTGCTGAACGGCGGGACGCTCGACGGAGAACGCATCCTCGGCCGCAAGACGGTCGAACTCATGACCACGAACCACATCGGCGACCTGTTCAACTACGTCCGCGGGCGTGGATACGGCTACGGCCTGGGGGTGGGGGTGCGGACCGACCTTTGCGGCTACCCTGCAGTCGGTTCGGTGGGGACGTTCGGCTGGGGTGGAGCGACGGGTCCGTATTACTCGTCCGACCCGCGCGAAGGTCTCACATGCCTGCTGTTCCAGCAGGTCGGTGCGGCTGAACCCGGCGGCACGAACGAAGTGTTCGACGAGACGAACGCGCCCACGGTACCGCGGCGGCTGGGGCAGGAGCTGGAGCAGTACGCGTACCAGGCGCTCGTCGACTGAGCCCGGTGGCCCGCCATGACTCTCCGTGCGTTGAGCCATGCAGGCAAGGATGTTAGGGTGAACGTTCATGCCGGGGTATCGGCTCGCGTCTGCGCGGGCAATCCCATCGCCCGGCAGAGATGGAGCCCAATGCGGGAGTATGAACTGACGGTGGTCTATGACCTCTCCGTCATGGAAGCGGGCGGGGCCGACGCCAGCGTCCAGAACCTCACGACACACGTTCAGAATCGCGGGGGAGCAGTGGTCAAAGTCGACCACTGGGGACGCCGGCGGATGGCCTATCCGATTGGCCGCGCGATCGACGGAGACTACGTCGTTTCGCGCGTCGAACTCGATCCGGGTTCCGTGGTTGCGCTCGAAGAAGCACTTCGCATCGACGAGAAGGTGTTTCGCCACCTTGTCGTCCGGGCGGACGAACTGCCGGTGCCCCCGCCTCCACGGGAACCACGACGCGAAGCCCCGTCCGCGCAGGCACCGGTTGCGGCGCCCGCAGCCGCGGCCCCGGCGGATACAGTCGCTGCGGCTCCCGAACCGGCTGCGGCCGCTCCCGAACCGGTGGCGGCGGAAACAGAACCCGTTGCCGAGGAACCGGCTCCGGCCACCGCGGAGGCCGAGCCAGCAGCAGCAGAACCAGCCGAATAGCCACTCCACAGGGAGGCAGCCATGGTCAGCCTGAACAAAGTCATGCTCATCGGCAACGTTGGCCGCGACCCGGAGATGCGTTACACCGCCAACGGCACCGCTCAGACCTCGTTCAGCCTTGCCGTAAACCGGAACTACCGCGATCCGGGTGGTTCCGGCGAATGGAAGGAAGAGACGGAGTGGTTCAACATCGTCGCCTGGCGTGACCTCGCCGAGCGGCTGGCGCAGAACCTTACCAAGGGCAAGCAGATCTACGTCGAGGGGCGCATCCAAACGCGCACCTGGGACGACGACCAGGGCGTGAAGCACTACCGCACAGAAGTGATCGCGAACGACGTGAAGATGCTCGGCGCGCGGGATCCGCAGGGCGGTGGTGGCGGCGATTGGGGAGACGGCTCCAGCAGCTATGGGGGCAGCGGTGGTGGAGCACCTCGCGGCAACTATGGCGGCGGTCAGCAGCGCACCGGCGCACCCGCTCGCGGCGGCTATGGAGCGCGCGGCAACGGCGGCGGCGGCGGAGCAGATACGGAACCTGACGACCTGCCCTTCGAATAGACCGCCGGGGCTCGGCCCCGGCAAGGCTGCGCAAGTGGCCCAACCCGGTGCAGGCGTATTCGCGTGCACACACCCATCGGGAGAACAAGGATGACTTCAGAAGAACGAGCGCCACGCGAAGACGGAGGCGAACGCCCTCAGCGTTCCGAGCGGCCCGCGCCGAAGCGCTATGGCCGCGGGCGAAAGGTCTGCCGGCTTTGCGTCGACCACATGCGGGGGATCGACTACAAGGACATTGGCCGCCTGCGGATGTACATCAGCGACCGCGGCAAGATTGAGCCCCGCCGCAAGACGGGCACGTGCCAGCGCCACCAGCGCCTTGTGGCGACGGCGGTGAAGCGTGCGCGCCACCTGGCGCTTCTGCCGTACACACTCGAACACGTTCGCCAGACCGGAGTCTTCCCGATCCGCGGCTAGCATGTGAATTGCCGGGAAGGCCCGGGAGCGCTCCGTAAGTGGGGGCGCTGAGGAGGACAGCAGAGTTGGCACGCCGAGAACGCACAACAGGGCTTCCCCGCCCGCAGCGGCGCCAGAGCGCCGGGCGGCGGAGCAACCCCATCAGCGACTTCTTCGCCGGCGATGGCGGGCCTATTCGGCTGTTGCTCATCGGCGGGTCGGTGCTCGCTCTGATCGTCGTGATCTTTGCTCTCGCCGCGAACATCTACCACGACCGCTGGGGCCATGCCCGCGAGACGGTGGTGACGGTTGGCGATGAGAAGTTCAGCCTTCGCTACTATTCGGAGCGGCTCTATCAGCAGGCGCTCGCGAACCCGAGCGAGAGCCTGGGCATCGCCGAACAGGCGCTGCTTCAGAAATTCGAAGAAGAAGGCATCACCATCGCGATGGCGAAGGAGCGCGGCATCGACCTTTCGGACGACGCTGTGAACCAGGAGATCGCGACGTCGCTTGGGGTGCCTTTCGGCGGCAGCGGGAGTGCGTATGACTCCGCGCTGCGTGCGCGCCTGGCATCGCTCAAGATGAGCCATTCGAGCTTCCGGAAGATGATGAAGGCGCAACTCGCGGACCGGAAGATGGCTGAAATCTTCAAGGGCGAAGTGGCCACGACCGGGGAAGCCACGACCCTGCGAATCGTCACCAAGGGTTCCCAAGAGGCAGCGAAGGCGATCCTCAGCAGGATCCAGGCCGGGGAAGACATGGCGGCCGTGGCTGCTGCGGAATCGGGCGATGCCAGCGCTTCGAAAGAAGGCCTGCTCGACCCGCAGCCGACGGCGCTGCTCGATGCGCAGGTGAAGACCGCCATCGAGGGCAAAGCCACGGGCGAACTCCTTGGGCCCTTCCAGGTAGGCGGCCAATGGTGGGTGGCACGGGTGGAGACGCGCGAGCCGGCCTTCACGTATACCGAAGATCACCGCACCCGGCTTGGCGACGTCGCTCTCGCGCAGGCCATCCGTGAGACGCGTCCCGCGCTCAGTATCAAGCGGGACATTGATTCGGGCGACATCAGCTGGGCTGTGGAGAACCTGGGCTAACGTGGCGCGCGAAATCGGCGTCGGACTCATCGGCGT
>CAYYSD010000061.1:14918-16251 GCA_964474285.1 uncultured Anaerolineaceae bacterium
AACAAGGAACTGATCGCGAAATCCGGCCCGGAACTGCTCGCGGACGCGCACGGGCGTGGGCTCGACATCATGTTCGAGGCGAGCGTGGGTGGCGGGATTCCCCTCATTGCGCCGTTGCGGCGCGACCTGCTCGCGAATCACATCACGTCCATCCGGGCCATCATCAACGGCACGACGAACTACATCCTGACATCCATGGCGCGTGAGGGTGCGGCAGCGGCGGCGCTGATCAAGGAAGGGATCGAGCCGGCCAGTTCCGGCGGCTACGCCGAAGCGCTGGCGGCCGCGCAGCAGCTTGGCTATGCGGAGCCGGACCCCACGAACGATGTCGAAGGCTACGACGCGGCCTATAAGCTCGCAATCATGGCGAGCCTGGGATTCCGCACGCGGGTCCACCCTTCGTCGATATCGACGGAAGGCATTACGAAGCTCGCGGGGCGCGACTTCCAGTACGCGCACGAACTCGGGTACGCGATCAAGCTGCTTGCCATCGCGGAACGGAGTGACGGCGGCATCATCGCGCGAGTCGCCCCTGCGCTCCTGCCCCAGGACGAACCGCTCGCGCGTGTGGACGGCGTCTACAACGCTGTGCAACTGGTCGGCGACCTGACGGGGACCGTCATGTTCCAGGGCCGCGGCGCGGGCGCCGACCCCACGAGCAGCGCTGTGGTCGCCGACCTCCTGGACCTCTCGCACGCCATCGTCCAGGGGAACCGCGAACGGCAGTACTGGGGTCCGGAAGGTGACATTCCGGTGCTCAGCCCGGATGCGCTGGAGAGCCGCTACTACCTCCGCATCACGGTCAGCGACCAGCCCGGGGTGCTCGCCCGAATCGCCCATGCCCTCGGAGAGCACTCGGTGAGCATCGCGGCGGTGACGCAGAAGGAATCCGACGCATCGCAGCGCACGGCCGAGCTGGTCGTGATGACGCACCGGGCGCGCGAAAGTTCGATGCAGGCGGCGATGCGCGAGATCCGCGCGTTGCCGGTGGTCGTGCAGGTTGGCGCCTTCCTGCGCGTCGAGGGCTAAGAGGATGGCGGCTGAGCCACAGGCAGCCGGAATCGGCGAGATCCTCACCTGGCTGGAGCAGCAGGTGCGCTTGCTTCGCGAAGAGCAGGCGAAGAGTGTGCAGGTAACGGACCAGCTTCGCCGCCAGGTCTTCGAACTCGTGGAACAGCAGTCGTCCGGCGCACGCGAAATCCGGGAGGTGGACTCCAAGTTCCAGCCGTTCAAGGGGCTCCCCGACAAGCTCCGCGCGGTCGACGAAAACACGGAACACATCCGCCAGTCGATCGCGGCCAAGGTCAATATCACCTACAAGATCCTCTACAAC
>CAYYSD010000062.1:0-16170 GCA_964474285.1 uncultured Anaerolineaceae bacterium
CGGAGGCGTTCGCCGGCACCGGCTTCGACTTCGTGATGGGCTACGACACGCTCATCCGGCTCTTCGAGCCGCGGTACTACGAGGACATGGACCGCGAGCTGGACGAGTTCTTCGGAAGGCACCGCGCCATCGCCACGAATCGCGCGGCAGCCACGCCGCAGGTCGTGGAGATCTTCCTGCATGAACCGCACGTCCGGCGCTATGTCGATCGAATCATCGTGCGCGAGCTTGATGATGAGCGCGCGGCGCTCTCATCCACGGCAGCGCGCGAACGCGTCTCCAGCGGAGGTGCCGCCGAAGAGCTCCCTGCCGCCGTCCGCGACTATATCAGCCGGAACGGCCTCTACCGCGACTGACGGACTTCGTCAGGCGCTCCTGGTTGCCGGTGCATCGATCGCGGACCAGTCCACCGTCCAGAGTTCTTCTGTTCCCATCCACTCGCGCATGATCCGCCTGCACTGGTTCACACCGGCCGAAAGATTGTGGGTCACGAAGACCCATCCCTCGCCGGGGGTGGCCGCCACCAGGCAAATACGCCGGAGCGAGGGGTCATAGTAGATACCAGTCACGAAGCGCCTCCTCGCCCTCAATTTCAATCATCGGCTATGTATCCATAGACGATAGACATGATGAGTAACGTGATAGTGAAGCGAAGGGTTACCGCCTATCCGTGATCTTCACCACCTTGTGCAACAATTCACACGTGAAGCGTCCAGGACGGCAGCGCGTTGCCCGGGCCGTCTCCGGCAACCGTGTCGTCCGTTCGGCGAGGCCGGCTCGCCTCGCTGCCCGAGCGGCCGTGCGTTGGGCCGGCACCTACCTGGCCACCGGCGAACGAAAGCGCGTACGCCGCGAACAGTTCGTGTTGAAGACGTCCGAGGACGTCACGCGGACCCTTGGCGACATGAAGGGCGCGGCGATGAAGATCGGCCAGGTGCTCTCCATGATGACCGGGCTGGTGCCCGAAGGAATGGCTGCACAGCTCGCGACACTCCAATCGAACGCTCCGCCGATGGCGCCGAACCTGGTCGACGATGTCTTCTGCCGCGACTTTGGCGAAAAGCCCACGAAGGTCTTCCGCAAGTTTGAACGCGACCCTTTCGCGGCAGCGTCAATCGGGCAGGTTCACCGGGCGACGCTCCACGACGGGACGCGCGTCGCCGTAAAGGTTCAGTATCCCGGCGTCCGCGAGGCGATTGAGCACGACCTGGCCAATGTCGGGCTGATGCTCGGTATGGCGGGCATGGTGTCGCGCGGGCTCGACGCGGGCCCGATCGTGAAGGACCTCCGCGAAGGCGTGCTGGCGGAGCTCGATTACCTGGCTGAGGCGGCGAACCAGCAGCGCTTCTTCGATATCTACCGCGGACACTCGTTTGTCCGTGTGCCGAGGGTGTACCACGAACTGACCACGCCGCACGTGATTGTCCAGGAGTACATCGAGGGACGGCCCTTTAATTCGGCGGCCCGGCTGCCGCAGGCGGAGCGCAACCGTGTGGCGGAAATGATCTACCGTTTCAGCTTCGGCAACATCTACCGCCACGGTCTCTTCAACGGCGACCCGCACCCGGGCAACTACCTGCTCACGAACGACGGCTGCGTCGCCTTCGTGGACTACGGTTGCGTCTCCGAATTCGCGACGGAGACCATCAACGGCTTTCGCCGCATCCTCGATGGGTTGATGCGCGACGACCGGGAGGACTGGCGGTCGGCGGTGGAAGACATCGGCATTCTCAAGCGCGAGGCCCCCTGGTCCACGGACGACCTCTACGACCACATGCACTGGTTCTGGAAGCCCGTGCTGGCCCCGCAGGCGACGTTCACGACCGAGCTCGCGGGAGAGATGGTGCGCCGGAACGCCATGACGACGGGCGAAGGCGGACGCATCAACCGCTGGCTCAACATCCCCGAAGGGATGATCTTCTTGACGCGCATCAACTTTGGGCTAGCCGGGCTGTTCGCCGGGCTGGAAGCGCACGGCCCGTGGCAGGGCATCATCCGCGAGTACGTCTATGGAGAACCGCCGTCAACAGACCTCGGACGCCAGAGCCTGGCTTCCAGCACCGACCCTTCCCGGGCGATCTGAGTCAGTTCATCGGGTAGTTGTTTACTGCGCCCGTGGTCTGGAAGAAGTAGTACACGTTGGACAGGATGCCCGCGGCCCCGAGCGTCTGGAAGCCGACCGGGAAGCCCCGGAACCAGAACTTGAACTGTTGGTCCTGGTTGCTCCACTGGAAGATGGCGCTGAACGTCGCCGGGAGGAACGCTTCGAGGTCGGCGAGCAGGTGAGGGCCGCCCGTCCAGATGTACGCGTGGGCTCCGCCCCCGGCAGCGTTGATCTGTGTGATCTCGTTGTAGGTTCCGGCCGCTCCGGTCGGAATCGTGGCCTGCGCTGTGGTCTGGAAGAAGTAGTTGTTTCCCGCTGAGAGCGCCCCCGTCACAGGAAGCGTCTGGAAGGTATCAGGGAATCCGCGGAACCAGAACTTGAACTGCTGATCCCCATTGCTCCAGAGGAAGATGGCGCTCACGGGTGTGGCTCCGCCCCCCAGGTATGTTGTCAGGTCCACCCTGTTCACGCTCACGCCGCACCAGATCTCCGCAAACGCGCCGCTCGCCCCGGTTACGATATTCCCAATTGGCCCGGGACAGCCGGAGGGAGGTGCGGGGGCGACGGCAGGATGAAGCAGGCCGCCATACAGCGTGTAGGAACCGCTCGTGAGCTTTCCGGCGTCCGGCTGGCCCGCAACGCTATAGAGCGTGTATCCGCCGCCGGACGAGAAGCCGCCGCCACCATCGACGGTATAGGCCACGATTTCGAAGCCGTTGGCCGTGCGTCCCGTGAGAACCTTGCCCCCGGCCGCAAACAGCACCGCCGCGAGCAATGCCGAGCCGAACAGGATGGCTTTCGGCGAGAACGAAACCGCGAGACCGTGAGCTGGTGCCATTGCGCGCCATCATACGCAAGGTGAATCGGCTCCGGCTACCACGCGATTGTGGGGACGTGCCCATTTCCAGGGCGTGACCTTCAGCCTGGGCGGACGGCCTCAGTGCGGACAGCCCAGGCGGCCGCTGCGGTCGTGAGCGAAAGCGCCAGTGTGAGTCCGGCCATCGCAGCGAGGGGCGGCCGCTTTTCCAGCGCGATTGCGAGATGTCCGTCGGGGTGGATGGTGCAGACGAGTTCGCCTGACTCCGTCGCTTCGATGTCGGCTGACGCCCCGGCAGGAATGGCGGAATCCGCGATCCTGTGCTCGACGGCATCCTCGTTCACGACTCTCAGGCGACTGCCCGGTGGCATCGAAAACGTTGCGGGCACGAACGCGAAGGGTTCGCCGCGGACGATGGCGTCTGCTGTCCCGCGGGGGATGACCAGCTCTTCGACGTGGTCTGTTGGCACCAGTGCGTTGGCCAGCAGCAGCCACCATATCGCGCAGAACGCAAGCCCAACGCCGGCGCCGGCAGCCAGCCACCTTCCGTGCTGGCGTGCCAGGCCGCGCAAACGGCTTTCCACGGGCTGCACGGGTGTTCGCTCGCTCAGGGGTTCGCTTCGACGGTTGCCGCTATCGGCTCGTTGCGCCGGAGCGCGAATGAGAGGACGACGATAGTCACGAGCAGGAGCCCGATGGCAGCGGCCCCCGCATTGAGATCCGCATAGCTGCGGGCGGAAACGATGCCACCTGCAGAGACACCCGCAAGGGCGCCGCACGCGGTCATACACAGATCGCCAGCCCCCTGGACACTGGCCCGGTGCTCGATGGAGAACGATTCGGTCAGGAGCCCGCTCGCGGAGATGAGCCCGAAGCTCCAGGCCAGTCCGATCGTGGCCTGTCCGAAGGTCACGCCGTAGAACCCTTCCGGAGGGGTCAGCCCGGAACTGGTCGCCCCGACGATGCAGAGAACCCCGGCGCCCAGCAGCATTGGGTACCGCCCAATGCGGTCCGCGAGCACCCCGACGAACGGCGAGAGGAGATACATGCCCATGATGTGGCTGAAGAGCATCACGCTGATGGCGGTGCCGCTCTGGTTGCCATCCTTCATGTGGAGGGGCGTCAGTGTCATTGTGCCCACCATGACGGCCTGGCTCAGGGCCATCGCGATCACGGCCACGCGCGCCTGTGGGTGGGCAATGATCAGCCCCATGGACTTCGTGAACGGCAACCTGGGCTGCGAAGCGCGCCGGAGGCCCCCGGCGACGACAAGTGGGTCGGGCCGCAGCCGCACGAAGATGATCGCTGCGGCGCAGAGGAGGAGCACGGCGCCCACCACATACGAGCCCGCGTATTCCGCAAGGCCGAGTTTCTGACCGGAAGGGTCGATGAGCGAGAGCGAAAGCAGCGAGCCGAAGCCGGAGCCGATGGTGCTGGCCCAGACGATCGTGCCGATGGTGCTGGCGCGGCGGTCTTCGGGGGCGAGGTCTGCGGCGGTGTAGCGCGTTGCCAGGTTCGCCGCGTTGGCAGAACCGGCGGCAAGGATGGCAACGGGCAGGAGCGGATAGAACCCGATGGCCGCGACGAGCGCGGCGAGCAACGTGCCGAACGCGCCGATGAGGTACCCGGTCAACAAACCGGGCCGCCTGCCGGCGCGGGCCATCAGTTTCGCGAGCGGGAAGGCGGTGGTGGCGCTGCCGATCGAAAGGCAGGCGGCGGTGAGGCCGGCGATGGTCTTCGAGTTCGTGAGGTCGTTCGCGAGCAGCACCGTGACCGAGATGCTGCTGACGAGGCCGATGCCGCCGCAGACCTGGCTCGCAAGGAGGGTGCGGATTGTCCGTCGCTGGATGCGGGCGCGCTCGACGGGATCGGTCACTCGGCCCGGAACCACCTCAATCGCCATGCTTGTCCTCACCCTGGTGCGCGATTGAAACAGCTTACACGGAGCCTGCGGATTGGTGTTACCGGCCGGTAGGCCCTGTGCTGCGCAGGCACGCGAAGAAGCCCGGGCAGGTGGCCCGGGCTTCCAGATCGTGCGCAGGTTGCGGGCCGAGAGAGCTATTCGATTTCGACGGTTGCGCCAGCCTCAGACAGCTTTTCCTTGATGCTGTTCGCTTCGTCCTTCGTGATGCCTTCCTTCACCTTGGTGGGGGCGGCTTCGACGAGGTCCTTGGCTTCCTTAAGGCCGAGGCCGCTGACAACTTCGCGGATGGCCTTGATCACGTTGATCTTGTTCTCGCCGAAGCTCTTGAGGACGACGTTGAACTCGGTCTTCTCTTCTTCGGCTTCCGCGGCCGCGCCGGCGCCTGCGGCAGGGGCAGCCGCCATGGCCATCATCGGCGCGGCGGCCGTGATGCCGAATTCAGTCTCAATCGCTTTGTTGAGGTCGCGGAGTTCGAGGATGGTCATCCCCTTGATGATTTCGAGGGCTTCTTCAACCTTGGCCAATGTGTTTCTCCAGTCCTTGGTGCGTGTGGCGAATCAGGCGGACGCGCCTTCGAGCTGCGTGACGCGAGCATCGACGAGGCGTGCGAAGTTCGTGATCGAGGCGTTGATCAACCCGGCGAAGCCGTAGAGCGGGCTCTGCAGCTTGCCAACAACGTCGGCGATGAGTTGTTCCTTGCCCGGCAGGGTCGCGAGGCTTTCCACGCCTGCGCGGTCCATGACCTGGCCTTCGAGCCAGCCGCCGTGAATTGTGATCTGCATGCGGCGGGTGCGAAGGTGCTCGGTGAGGAGCTTGACCGGGGCAATCGGGTCTCCGAAGCCGAAGGCGACAGCGGTGGGCCCTTCAAGGATCTTGCTCATTTCCGGGCGGCCGGCCTGTTCGGCGGCCATCGCGGCGATCGTGTTCTTCACGACCTTCACCTCGACATTTGCGGGGCGAAGGGCGCGGCGCAGGTCAGTCAGCTGCGCAACGGTCAGGCCACGATAGTCGGCGCTGATCGCGATCGAGGCCCGTTCCATCTGGTCCTTGATCTCCGCGAGCATCGCGACCTTTCGTGGGGTCGGCATAGGCGTCCTCCAGACGTGTCGTGCGGGCCAGGAAACAGAAAATCCCTGCCGCCGGGCAGGGATGCAACGCGAATTCGGGCGCCATGGCCCGTTTCGCTAGTCCCGCCTCGGCAGGCGCCTTTCGGCTTATCCCCCCGCCAACGGCGGTTCGCATAGGGACCTACGGTCTCTGGCTATTCGAATGTCCCAGCCAGTGTATGGCGATGGCCGCCTGCGGATCAATCCGGGGCAGGCTTGAGTGAGTCGAGCGCGCGTATCGACGCCGCTGCCTTTGCCAGGAAGTCCGGGGGAAGCGAGTCGCGATACGTCTGTTCTACCCACAGCGCCATGATCTCGTGCTGAGATGCTCCCGGGTGCTTCCGGCGAAGCTGGTCGCGGCGCATCTCCCAGAATTGTTCGCGGCGACTGAGCAGCCAGTCGAGCCGTTCGCCTCCGGAAAGGCCCTCCCACCACGCCCGGTACACCGCGGCTGCCTCAGGCGTCGTATCGCGTTTTTCGACTGGCGTCCAGTGTGGTAGCGACTCCGAGGCGCCGGACCCAGGTTCGGAAGTAGTCGTCATTCTCGTCGAAAAGCCTCATCGCCATTATCGCCCGAATGTCCGCGAGTTGCCGTTCGGAGAGCGTGTCTTTTTGCCCAACGCAGCTTGCTGAGCACCAGGTCATCCGGTGCAATCACGAAGACCGGGTATCCATGCCACGCCTCGATTCGCTTTCGGGCGAACGCGCTCCGATCGAAGGGATCGCGTGCGAGCGGGATCAGGTCGAACTTCCCTCCGGTCCCTGCGAGATGACGTTGAACGTGGCGCCGGTCCGAACAGAGTCAGCGACCATGCGGGCATCGCAGTAGAAACCGTGCTGGAACGCATGCAGAAACGCCTCGATCGACTCCGCGGGCAGATCAATCACGATGTCGGTATCTGAGTGAACCGGTCGCGCCCATAGAAGTACCCCGCAACAGACCCGACGATCATATAGGCCGTCCCCGCAGCCTCCAGCCGGTGAACGACGTTTAGCAGTGCATCGGTAGACTCGGGGGTGGTCACGGGTCCAGCCTACTCGGAACGGAGAGTGCCCCCAAGCCGCGCTTCGGGCGCGGCCTTCTCCCCATGTGGCGCTCGCTGCGGGCGCACGAACAGGATGATCACCGCAGCCGCGAAGTTCAGCATCGCCAGCACCGTGAACGGCACGCCGTAGCCGTCCGTCTGGTCGTGCAGAAACCCGACGCCGATTGGGCCCGCGCCGCTTCCAACCTGGCTGGCCAGGCTGATGAGCGAGAACACGCTGCCGAACGACACGAGCCCAAAGATCTCGCCGACCATGAGCGACTGCATCATGTAGATGTTGCCGATGGTGAATCCGAACACGAGCGTGATGATCCAGGTCGCGACGATGCCTTCGGTATGGATGATCAGCAGAACGCACGTCGCCTGAACGGCGAACAGCGTCACGGTCAGCAGCCGCTTGTCCACCCCGTCGGCGAAGATCCCGACGACGAGCCTTGCGACCACGCTGCCCAGGGCCGTCACGCTGATGGTGAACGCGGCTTCGCTCCGCGAACCCAGCCGGTCTTCGAGGAAGCTCACCTGGTGGATGATGTAGCCCGTCTGGGCGATGAGCACCAGCAGGAACGCGATCAGGATCGCCCAGAACCCGACGGTTCCCATTGCCTCGCGGCGGGTCCACGGGCGCATTTGGACGGCGTGGGCTGCGGCGATCGCGGCAATCGTCGCGCTGTCCTGCCCGCGGTCATCCGCGCGGCCATCCGGTTCGAGGCCCATCATCCGTGGGTCCCACGCCAGCACGAGCAGGACCACCGGCATAGCGACCACGAGCACGACCAACCCGAGAATTGGCGTAGCCAGTTGGAGTCCGCCCGCTTCGATGAGCCAGCTGGTTGCGGGGGCGAGCACGACTCCGCCCACGGAGGTGCCTGTGGACGAGATGCTCATCGCGAGTGCGCGGCGCCGGATGAACCAGCGCGCCATGATGGCGTTCACGGCCACCCCGGTCGACATGCCGAACGCGATGGCGAAGACGAAGTAGACGGCGTAGAGCTGCCAGAGTTCGTTCACGAAGCCGATGAGGCAGGCTACGACGCTGTTGACTGCCAGCCCCACCGCCATGAACTTCTTTGGGCCCTGCTGATCAATGAAGGGACCGACCAGCGCGCCAGTGAGCCCCGCGACACAGAAATAGATGGCAGGGGCCCAACTCACCTGCGTCGTCGACCATCCGTGTTCTTCGCGCAGCGGCCTCAGGAAAATTGGGAGCCCGTAGTATCCGACACCAACGCCGACGAACATGAGGCAAGCACAGGCGACGGCGATGTACCAGCCGTAGTAGACGGACTTCGGCAGGAAGCGATAGGCCGGCGGAGGGTGAATCGGTGAACCAGCGGTCATCTTTGAGCGAGTCTACCGGAGTGCGCTGTTGGAGCGTTGTCCACTCGAGTGCCGCCTGCGAGGGCCACTCAGCCGGTGGCAGTGGCCGGCGGGTCGTCGTGAAGCACCGAGAACAGTTCTGAGAGGTCCAGCCCAAAGCCTACGAGCACTGGCTCGGCGCCGAGGATGCTCCCGGCGACGAATCGGTCGGGTTCGGCTCCGGGTCGGTATACCACCACCGCTTCGCCTTCGGGATCGACAACCCACGTGATGGGAACGCCCAGTCGCAAATAGAACTGCACCTTCTCGATGACTCGGCCCGTTTGATCGTCTGGTGAGAGCACCTCGATCACCATGTCGGGTCGCGATTCGACTGGTCCGCGGCGTTGTCCGGTCGGGAAGTGGTGGCGGAGATGCACTGAAACGTCCGGGAGGCACACGCGATTCCCGGCGCGATCCAGGTGCCGCAATTCGGTTGCGACCCTTCCCTCCCGGGAGCCACTCAGGTGATTTCCAATGAGGCGATTCGGTTCGGCAACGAGGAATCCGTGGTCCGGTCCAGGCGTCGGCTTCTCCACGACTTCTCCGTCAACGAATTCGCAGTATGGCGTTGTCTCTTCCGTCGCGAGGAACTCATCAAGCGAGAGGCCGTGGGCGATGACCATGGCACCCGGTATAGCGGAGCCGTTGGGGGCGGTTGTCCGACACCGCGAACAAGCGCGATTTGCCGGTCACCGGCCCTGGAAGGTGGGCTCGCGCTTCTCGAGGAACGCGCGAGCGGCGTCGCGGTGGTCCTGCGTGCGTCCGCTCGCTGTCATGTTCTCGGCCTCGCGGGTGAGCGTATCGGCCAGCGAGTGCGTCGCGCCATAGGCGAAGTTGTCCTTGATACGGCCGTAGGCGAGGGTCGGCCCGGCAGCAAGGCGGCCCGCCAGCGCCATGGCCTCGCCCATCAGCGCATCGGACGCGACCACACTCGAAAGCAGGCCGAGTTCCATCGCGCGCTTTGCGTCGATGACATCGCTCAAGAGGTACAGTTCCCGCGCCTTTGCGGGACCAATGAGCCGCTGCATGAGCCATGTGCCGCCAAAGTCGCCGCTAAAGCCGATCTTCGCAAAGGCTGTTGTGAACTTCGCCGTATCGCTGGCGATGCGGAAATCGCACGCCATGGCGATGCTGAACCCGGCTCCGGCCGCTGCGCCGTTGATGGCGGCGATCGTCGGCTTCGGCATTTCATGGAGCAGGCGAGTCGATTCTTCCTGGGCGCGGAGCGTGTCCACGCGGTCTACCAGCCCCCCGCTGACAGGCGCATTGGGGTCGCGGTTCGTCATCCCGCGGATGTCTCCTCCGGCGCAGAACGCGCGCCCCGCGCCGGTGAGGACCACAGCGCGCACATCGTTGTCGTTGGCTACCTGTTCGCAGGCCGCGAGGAGTGCGTTGAGAAGTTCCCCGCTCATGGCGTTCAGCGCTTCCGGGCGATTGAGGGTGATGGTGGCAATTGCGCCATCACGGCTGACCAGGACGGTGTCACTCACAGGGGCGCCTCCGCGGGTAGAGTGCGCGCATTGTAGCCGGGACACGGGTTGCCGCGCGTTACCCTGCCGCGCGTTCTGGGCTGCGGGCGTCCACGAACAGGTCGGGTTCGCGCACCTGGAACCACGCCAGAAGGGCCCCGGCGAGTAGGAGCACTCCCACCACCAGGTAGACAGCTTCGATGCCGAAGAGGCCGCTGGTGAACCCGCCGCCCAGCGGACCCACGAGGAGCGCCATCGATTGCATGCTCGCCGCCAGCCCGAAGGCGCTGCCGTGTTTGCCCTCCGGCACGCTGGCGGCGATGAGCGCATTGGTCCCCGGCACCATCGCTCCCTGGAAGAGGCCGACCGCCCCAAGGAACACCATGAACAGGGTGAAGTTGCTCGCCAGCGCCACGGGGAAGAAGAGGAGTCCCGTGAGCAGGGCCGCCCCGGTAACGCAGTTCTTGTAGCCGAGCCGTTGTCCCAGCGGCGCGACGGAGAGGGCTGCGATCGTGCTGGTGAGCCCGACGACGCCGAACACGAGGCCTGTCGCGGCCTCTTCGCGCACGTCCCAGGTGAACCCGGGACCCTCGATATGGACGCGGTCCGCCTTCGATGAGGCTCCTTCGATGTGGTCCGCAAACTCGTCGACGCTGATGGGCATGACCGGGCGAACGAACGTCGTGCTCAGCCAAAGGATGAAGAGCAGTCCGAGCATTATCACGATCTGGCGCTCGGAGATGACTACCTTGAGGTTGCCGATGATGCTGCCGCCGGACTTCGCCCGCGAAGCCGAGGGGGCCGGTACGTTCCGAGGTTCCCGCACGAAGAAGACGACAAGCGTGGCCGCCGTGAGGAACAGCGCCGAACAGAAGACGAACGACTGGCGCAACCCGAGGTTTGCCGCCACGATGCCGCCGAGCACAGGCCCGAACATATTCGCCGTGAACAGCCCGGTCTGGAGTGTGCCGAGGGCGTATCCCACCTTTTCGCGCGGGGTGGTCGCGGCGACGAGGGCAGCTGCGGCGCCCATCGTCCCGGCGAAGGCGCCCATGACGAAGCGCAGCGCCACCACCTGCCAGACCGACGTCGCAGCTCCCATGATGAGAACGACAATGCCGGCGCCCACGAGTGCACGGATGAACATCGGTTTGCGCCCGAAGCGGTCAGCCAGGCTCCCCCAGAGGGGCGCGGTGAGCGTGAGCGAAAGCCCGGTCGCGCTTGCCGTCAGGCCGGAATAGAGCGCGATCTGTCCCTTGTCAGTGACGCCGAGTTCTTCGATGTAGAACGGCATGAAGGGGAAGACGAACTGCGCCCCCGCGAGACCGGTGAAGACGCCAATCCAGATGAAGAGGAGGTTGCGCCTCCACCCGGGGAACGCCGGAGCGGGCGGCGGGGTTTCGCTGGTCGTCGGGGATGCCATGAAGTCCAACCATCATTGCAACACGCCCGGCAACGGGCGAAACGATTGCAGCAGGCGCGCGCGCTCACTACGCTTCCGCGCATGGCCACCTACGACGACATCCAGATCGGCGACTCCGCCTCCTTTTCCAAGACGCTGAGCGAAACCGACATCTACCTCTTCGCAGGCATCACGGGAGACCTTAACCCGGCCCACGTCGACGCCGTGGCGGCCGGCGAAGGCATGTTCAAGCAACGAATCGCCCACGGCATGCTCTCTGCCTCGTTCATCTCCACGGTCCTCGCGATGCGTATGCCCGGTCCCGGCACCATCTACCTCGGGCAAGACTCGCAGTTTCGCGCCCCGGCGTTTATCGGCGACACGCTCACGGCGCGCGTCGAATGCATCGAGAAGATCGAGCGCCGGCGCTGGCTGAAGTTCAAGACGACGGTCACGAACCAGGATGGCAAGGTCATCGTGGACGGCACCGCGACGGTCCTCCCGCCCGGCTGATCCCGCGCGACGCCGTTATCCCCGACGCGCCCGTGTGAACCCGGAGGCGGCGGCCATCAGCGCGTCCACTCTGGCTTCCTGTTCGGGCGTTCCAACGACTGCGTTGTCCCAATCCCCTGCTAACCAGTGACCTACGGTTCGCGAACCCCTTTTCAGGAGGAGACGGCGAAGTGGCGTGGGCAGCATGGCCGGGTTGAAGAGAAGGATCACGGGACTCAGCACAACGGTGACTCGCTCGATGACGAGTTCATCGAACTCCGAGAGGTTGTATGTCGCCAACCCGGACCAGGAGGAGATCTCAAGTTGTCCGTGCTCAGTGATCTCGACGGCGGACCGGCACCACGAATACTGCTGCCACTCCTGCCAGGCCGGCGCTAACCGGAAGAGCCATGAAAGCATGAATGGTGCGAACGATCCGAATGCCATCGACATGCCCAGCGCAATGAGCACGACGATGACCGTGACTGGCCAGATCATCGGGTTCCGCGCCTTCTCCGGCCTGTAAGTGAAGATGGGATGTGCCGTGAGAGCGGTGCGGTCCACTCCCGGCGGTAGTTCCAGGCGTGGGTTCAGGGCCGCTTCGGGGGGACCCAGGATAGCTTTCCTGCTGTCGGGAAGGTCGCCTTCGTCCGATACCGCTCCGTCAGATGTCACACGACGATCGTAGCTGGCCGAGCGTGCGTTTGCTACTGGCGCCGGGCGTTCGTAAACCGTGACACGATGGTGACGAGCTGATCTACGTGGCATGGCTTCATTGTTCGAATCCGCATTCTTTGGATAGTCCGCTACGAGCGAGGGGGAATAGTGTGTCCCCTATTCAATAAACTCCGGCGCTGTGACATCGAACCGAAAGCGGGTTCCATCCTCGCCCACCGCCTCTAGAATCGAGCCGTTCCCACCGACGATCGTCAGCTTGCCGGACCGCTTGGGACTCTTGGACGAAGCGGTGAACCGTTTCTGTTCTACGTTCCAAACAATAAACATTCCCTGGGAAGGATCGGTCGTAGACACGCCGGCACTCACAATGAGGCTCCATCCCGCCCCGTCGGAATCCCCGTACCAAAACGCGCCGCCGAGGCGAAAGCCCAACTTTGTGAGTTCCCCCGAAGTCTCGCGCGCTTCCGTGAGGATATAGCCATCTCCTGCTCGAATGCCCGTGGCTCGAACCCATTCTTGGTATGCTTTTGCGGCCCCCAGGTCCTTCTGTGCCGAGGCTATCCGTGTCGCCATGCTCTCGGCTTCAAGCCGTTTGACAGTCGCTGGATCCGGGGGATTTGCCAGCGCGCTGAGCATATTGTCGCGTTGCTCCTGCCAGAATCGCAGTTTTGCTTCCGTCTCTGCGCGTCCCGCGGCGATCGCCGCCTTCTTGTCCGCTGGCGCGTCCCGCTCCGCCTGAAGTGCCCTCGCGACTTCCTTCTGCAACTCGGCGACCCGTCCTTCCGCTTCGCCGATGGCGGGGACGTTCTCCGGCTTCCTTACCTTCGCCGGCTCCGGCGTGACGGGTCCGGCGGGGCCGGTTGGGAACGGTGGCGGGAAGTCCAGCCCGGCGGGCAGGGCGGATTTGTCCGCTGTCGCGATGCTCGCGGCGGCGATCAACAGGCCGGTCACGCCAACAAGTAAGACCGCCGTCAGAGGGAGGTGTCGCTTCACTGGGCCCCACTGTACGACCGCCTCTGCCGCCCGTCACCAGTGGTGGGCACTGGACTTGCCAGCGGCTCACCCCGCGCCGAAGTGACGCCGGTACATGCGCGCGGCTTGGCGGCGGTCGGTGGCCGGGAGCTTCGCCAGCATCCGCGAAACGTGCCACTCCACGGTTCTGAGGCTCAGCGCCAGCCGCTCCGCGAACGAGTCAGATTTCGAAGCGCGCCAGCAGTTCGCCGGCGCCCAGGTCGGCGACGGCCCCACGAAGGTCGGCCGGCACCGGGCTAGTTATCGTCACCTCTTCCCCCGTCGCAGGGTGGGGGAAGGTGATGCGCCAGGCATGGAGCAGCTGACGCGAAGCCGCCCGCTCCTGCGCGAACTCTGGCCCGTGGTCTTTGCCATAGGTGCGGTCGAAGAGCACTGGCGCGCCGATGGCGGCAAGGTGCACGCGGATCTGGTGGGTCCTGCCCGTCTCCGGGTGAAGTTCGATGAAGGCGCGGCCGTGGTCGGAGGCGAGCACCTCGTACGTCGTGCGGGCCTCGCGTCCGCCGCGCGAAACGGCCATCTTCGTACGGTCGCCGGGGTGTCGGGCGATGCCGGCATCGATGACGGCGCGCGGCTTCGCGGGTACGCCATCCGTCACGGCGAGGTAGGTCTTGTGGACGGTGCGGGCTTCGAAGGCCGCGTTGAGAGCGGTTTGTGCGGCGGTGGTCTTCGCAAGCAGCAACACGCCGCTGGTGTCTTTGTCCAGCCGGTGGACGATGCCCGGGCGGTCGACGCTGAATGCCTTTGCGGCCTCCGCGAAGCGCTCGAGAAACCAGAGCGCGACGCACGGAGCGGTGTCTCCCGGCGCTCCATGGACGGGGACGCCAGCGGGCTTGTCGACGGCGAGGAAGTGTTCGTCCTGGTACAGCACGTCGAATTCCAATCCCGTCGGCGTGATTTCGTGCAGCGTCTCGGGGATGGTGAGCGTGAGGGAGTCGCCCGCGTTGACGCGTCCGGACTTGCGAACGGGCTCGCCGTTCACCAGCACATGGCCCTCGGCCAGGAGCTTCTGGAGGCGGGCGCGGCTCATTTCGGGATACGCAGCCGCCAGGACCGCGTCAACCCGGCCGTGGCTATAGGCCACTAACTCCCGGTGACCGGTGTCGTCCTGGGTGGGTCGAAGACCAGTGTCCATACGAGTAACGCGACTCCTATCGTGATCGAGGAATCGGCCACGTTAAATGCGGGGAAGTTGGGGAACTTGATGAAGTCCACGACCACGCCGTTTGCGACGCGGTCGATGAGATTGCCGACGGCGCCCGCCAGCATGAGCGCAAGGCCCGTCCGCATGATCGGGTGGGCGAATCCAGGGTTCAGCAGGTAGACGAAGATCGCAGCCGTGCCGATGACGCTCGTGAGGATGAGCAACGGTCCCGCACCCTGGAACATGCCGAAGGCCGCCCCGCTGTTGAGCACGTGCACGATGCGCACCGGCCAGTCCTCCGGCCAGGCATCGCCCAGCGACAGTGACTCGCGGATGAACCACTTGGTCAGCTGGTCGAACCCAACGACGGCCGCGGCCAGGAGCAGGAACCAGCCGTCTGTTTTGCGCACCGTCAGGCGCGGGCGAGTGCGTTCCACCTGAACGGCGGGAAATTCGCTCATTGTCCTATAGTAGCCGGTCGTCTGGTTCCGCCGCCATCAGCGCCCTGCGCGCCTACGACTCGAGGACGAAGTCGAAGGCGCCTTCGCGCGCGGCGCCCGCATTGGCCATCTTGATCAGGAGGGCGTCGTTGAAGATGCCGTCGCGGGCGTTCCCGGGTTCGTTCGGGAAGTAGAGCTGGGTGGTGAGCACCGGGCGGTTGGGCGCCTGGATCTTGAGATGGATGTGGCGGGTTCGGCCCGGGTAGACGCCCGGCACGATGGTCTCCAGCCGGTAGCGCCCCTGCGCGTCGGTGAACTGGTGCCCTCGCAGCTTGAAGCCCGAGTTGTCGTAGATCCCGGCGTCGTCGCACTGCCAGAAGTCGATGAGCGCGCGCGCCACCGGCGCGCAGCCGGTGTTCAGGACGACGCCCGTGAGCACGAGGCGGGTCCCACGTGTGCCCGGTTCGATGAGCGAAGCGCGCTCAGGCGAGCCCGGAGTGAAGTACGGTCCCTCTGTTTGCGAAGGCGTTGGGTCGTCATCGTCGTCGCCGCACGCCGGCGTGGGTACGAGGGTGACGACCGTAGTGGGAGAAGCCGATACCGCTGGAGAACCTTGAGCGCGCGTCGGCGCGACCGCGGGCGCGCTTGTGCCGGCCGGTGTCCCCTGGCCGGATGGTGTGGATGGAGAGACCGCTTCCGCTGGCGTGGCCGGCGTCTTCGAACCACCACTGCACGCGGCAAGCATCGCCGAGATCGGAAAGGGCACAGCGGCGGCGAGGCGAAGCAATCGCCGGCGGCTGATCGGGCGCAGTCGTGGGAATTGCATATCTGGATCCCTTCGCCAGCATCGAGTTCCCCCGACTGTACGGTCGCGGCCACAAATTCCCGAGAAAGGCCTTGGTTAAGACCGGCTCTCTTGGCGCGGTGAAACGCCAACGGCTACGCTTGCACTCATCCTCATGAGACTTCTTTCAAGAGACAGGACGAACGATATGGCCAGTGCGACGAAGGAGATGCGCCCCGACGGGAAACTGCGGCTTCCGCCTGGCCAGCACCTCACAACTGGCTGGCCGGTCCTCCACTACGGCAGCATCCCGCGCATCGACAAAGAGAACTGGAAGTTCCACATCTGGGGCCTCGTCGAAGAAGAGAAGAGCTTT
>CAYYSD010000063.1:0-11506 GCA_964474285.1 uncultured Anaerolineaceae bacterium
AGCACCGCGGCATCACGTACTTCCTTCTCAACATGAAAGACCCGGGCGTTACGGTCCGCCCGCTCATCAACATGGCCAACGGCCATGCCTTCAACGAAGTCTTCTTCGAAGATGTCCGCGTGCCGGCCAGGAACGTCCTCGGCGAAATCAACCGCGGCTGGTACATCGGCACCACCACCCTGGACTTCGAACGCAGCTCCATCGGCAACGCCGTGGGCCAGCGCCAGACGCTCGAGTACTATCTGCGCTTCGTGAAGGAAAACGGCGCGAAGGACAGCGTGAAGGTCGAGTTCGCCGACCGCTGGATCGAAGCAGCAACTGCCAAGATGCTCAGCTATGTCGTCATCACGATTCAGTCCAAGGGCCGCGTGCCGAACCACGAAGCCTCGATCGCGAAGCTCTTCAACACCGAGCTCAGCCAGCGCATCGCCCGGACGGCCATGAAGGCGATCGGCACGAAGGGCATGCTCATGGGCGATGAGGCTCCGATGAAGGGTCGTGCCTCCCTCAGCTACCTTTCGACCGTTTCCTCGACGATCGCCGGTGGCACGAGCGAAGTGCAGCGCAATATCGTCGCCACCCGCGGTCTCGGCCTTCCGCGCGCCTGCCCGCCATCGCCACTTTCCGTACACGCCGTGGGGCGCCCGCACGGGCGCCCCACTTTTGCTATCCGTCCGCTGCTCTGGTTTTTCCCTCAGAAGCCTCCACGGCGAGTCTCCGCTTGCCGGTCGCACGCGAACCCGACTTGCCCCCAGAGCCCGGTCTGCCACGATCGTCCCCATGACCGTTCAACATCCCGGTGCGTCAGTGCCGATCCAGACCAGAACCGAGCGCAAGTTCCTCCAGGGCCCCGGCAGCCGCGGATTCGAACTCCGCCACATGCTGCGCGTCCTGACGGAGTACTTTCGGGCCCTTCGCGCGCTCCATTTCGTCGGTCCCTGCGTCACTGTGTTCGGCTCGGCCCGTTTCGCGGAGGACAATCCCAACTACGCCACCGCCCGGACGCTCGGCGGGCACCTCGCCAACGCCGGGTTCACGGTCATGACCGGCGGCGGTCCGGGTGTCATGGAGGCGGCCAATCGGGGCGCCCAGGAGGCCGGCGGCGTTTCCATTGGCTGCAACATTGTCCTCCCCCAGGAGCAGAAGGCGAACATGTATTGCGACAAAGTCGTCACGTTCCGCTACTTCTTCATTCGCAAGGTCATGCTCGTCAAATACTCCTACGCATTCGTGGCTATGCCCGGCGGCCTTGGCACTTTCGACGAGCTCTTCGAGACGATGACGCTCATCCAGACCGGCAAGATTCGCGACTTCGCCGTTGTTCTTCTCGGCCGCGACTACTGGCAGCCGATCATGGACGTCATCCGCAGTACGCTCCTCGAAGCCGGAGCCATCGACCCCAGGGACATCGACCGCGTCCTCGTCACCGACTCGGTCGACCAGGCCGTGACCCACATCCTTGCCACCGTCGACCGCTTCGGCCTCCGTTATGGCGCACCTCAGAAGCGCCGCCGCTGGCTCTTCGAGCGCTAATTCCCTCCGGCGGCCTGTCGATTTCGCCGCTGGCTGTTCGTCCTTGTTGTAACTTCCGCTTTCCTCCCGATTGCGGCAGCATCACTCCCCAGGAAAAGGACGAACCCAATGCGCTACATGCTCCTCATCTATTCCCCGGCCGACAACGCACCTGCCCCCGGAGCGGCGGAAAACGCCGTCATGTTCGCTGCCTACGGAGCCTTCACCCAGGAGCTCCAGGCAGCTGGCGCCATGCTTGCGGGCGAAGCCCTCCAGCCGGCCACCACCGCCACCACTGTTCGTGTTCGGGATGGCAAGGCGCTCCTGTCTGACGGCCCCTTCGCGGAAACCCGGGAACAGCTCGGCGGCTTCTACATGGTCAACTGCAAGGACATCGACGAGGCCCTCAAATGGGCCGCGAAGATCCCCGGTGCAGCCTCCGGCTCCGTTGAAGTCCGCCCCATCCTCGAATTCGGCGAGTAGAACCGGAGGAGCCCCACCGATGACGACGATCGCCGAAGCCGTCGATGGGGCCTTCCGCGAACACCACGCGCGGATTCTCGCCGCGCTCATCCGCTCCCTCGGAGATTTCGACCTCGCCGAGGACGCACTCCAGGATGCCCTGGTCACCGCCATGGACGCCTGGGCTCGTGATGGCGTGCCCACCGATGCCCTCGGGTGGATCATTGTCACCGCCCGCCGCAAAGCGCTCGATCGCTTGCGGCGGGCGCAGGTTCACGCCCGCAAGTCCCTGGAGGCCGCAGACCGGCTCCGCATGGAAGAGCAGGCACCCGCGATGGACGACCCTTCTGCGATTGAGGATGACCGCCTCCGCCTGATCTTCACCTGCTGTCACCCGGCCCTCGCCATGGAGGCGCGCGTTGCCCTGGCGCTCCGTACGCTCTGCGGCCTGACTACCGGCGAGATCGCACGCGCCTTCCTCGTCAGTGAACCCACGATGGCCCAGCGCCTTGTCCGGGCCACGCGCAAGATTCGCGCGGCCGGCATACCCTACGTTGTCCCCGCCGATCACGAACTGCCCGAGAGGGTCGAAGGCGTGCTGGCCGTCATCTACCTCGTCTTCAACGAAGGCTACGCGGCTTCGGCAGGCGATGACCTCATTCGGGCCGACCTCTGCCTCGAGGCGATCCGCCTCGCCCGCATGCTCCACGAACTGATGCCCGATGAACCCGAAGCCACCGGCCTGCTCGCACTCATGCTCCTCCACGATTCGCGCCGCTTCGCGCGTACCGGCCCTGGTGGCGAACTCATCCTCCTCGAAGACCAGGACCGCAGCCGCTGGAACCGGGCCAGCATCGCGGAGGGCCTCGCCCTCACTGGTGCTGCGATGCGCCCCGCAAGCGTGGGTCCTTACGCCCTCCAGGCGGCGATCGCCGCCGTCCACGCTCGCGCTGAAACGGCCGGGAGCACCGATTGGCACGAAGCCGTCGAACTCTACAATCTTCTCCTCGTCAGCAACCCGTCGCCGGTCGTCCGGCTCAACCGCGCCGCTGCGGTTGGCATGGCTCGGGGGCCCGCAGCCGGCCTGGCAGAACTCGACGCACCGGCGCTGGCCGAACCGCTCGCCCGCTATCACCTCTACCACGCCGCCCGCGCCGACTTCCTTCGGCGTCTTGAACGCTGGACCGACGCCGGGGATGCGTACGCGCGTGCGCTCGAGTTCGCCACGAATCCAGCCGAGCAGGCGTTTCTCGCGGTCCGCCTGCGCGACGTGCAACGGCGGCAGTCAGCCACGGGCTAGATTAGCCGCAGCCAGCGCCGCTTCCCTACCTGGATGATGGCTCCCGCCACTGCGATGGCGCCGGGCTCTGCCGCTTCGCCGTTCACCGTGACCGCGCCCTGTTCGAAGAGTCGCCGCGCTTCTCTCCGTGATGGCGCCAGCCCGGCACGCACGATCGCGTCGAGCAGCGTCTCGCCGCTTTCTGCTGCGAACTCGGGGATCTCGTCCGGCATCTCCTTGCGCTGCACGGTTCGTTCGAACGCGTCCTGGGCGGCCAGCGCGGCTTCCTCCCCGTGGAATTCGGTCACGATCGTCCGCGCCAGGAGTTTCTTCGTCTCCATCGGGTTCCGCGAGCCGTCCTTGAGCCCCGCGATGATGTCCGCCACCTCTGGCCTCGGCGTGTTTGTCGCCAGGATGAAGAAGTCGGCCAGCACGTCGTCCGGCAGCGACATCGCCTTTCCGTACTGCTCTGTGGCGCTGTCGTTCACCCCAATGTGGTTGCCCTTCGATTTCGACATGCGTTCTTTGCCATCGAGCCCCACCAGGATGGGCAGCGTCACAGGCACGTGCGGCTTTTGCCCGGCGTCCTCCTGGATCTTCCGCCCCGCCATCAGGTTGAAGAGTTGCTCCGTGCCCCCAACCTGCACGTCGCACTCAAGCGCGTACGCGTCGTAACCCTGCATGAGCGCGTAGAGGAACTCGTGGAGGTAGACCGCCTCGCCTTCGTCGTGCCGCTTGCGGAAGTTGTCCCGCCGCAGCATCTCCGCCACCGTGAACTTCGACATCAGCGAGATCACGTCCGGGAAGGTCAGCTTGCCGAGCCATTCGGAGTTATGCCGCAATTCCGTCTTCGCGGGGTCCAGGAGCTTTGCCGCCTGTTCGAAGTACGTCTGCTCGTTCTGCTTGATGTCCTCCTGCGTGAGCATCGGTCGCAGCTTGTTCTTGTCGCTCGGGTCCCCAATCAGCGCGGTGTAATCGCCGATCAGGAAAATGCAGTGGTGCCCGAACTCCTGGAACTGGCGCAGCTTCCGCAGCGGCACTGTGTGTCCCAGCGTCAGCGACGTCGCCGTCGGATCGATGCCAAGGTAGACGCGCAACGGCCGGTCCTGCTGCAGCAGCGCTCGCAGCTCTCGCTCCATCTGACGCTGCAACAGGTCGTCGCCGTATTCGATGCCGCTGGTCAGCACGGCCATCTGCTCGTCCACCGGCGCCATCACTCTCGGGCGAAGCTCACGCGGATCTGTGGGTGGTTCGTTCAATCGTTCCTGGGACATGGCCAACCTTCACTTCTCACGAGGGGAGATAGGGACGCGAAAGTGCGGGGCGCCTCACGCGCCCTTGAGATAGCGGGCGTACCGGCCGCTCATCGCAGCGCCTCCCGCGCCGCCACCACGTCGCGCGCAATTTGTGCCTTCAGGTCGTCCACGCTCGCAAATGCGATCTCTCCTCGCAGCCGGTGCACGATGTCCAGCTCCATCCGTTCCCCGTAGATGTCCCCCTCGAAGTCGAGCACATACGTCTCGATAGACACGTGGCCGAAGTCGAACGTGGGCCGCCGCCCGATGTTCGTCGCCCCGAGGTACGTCTTGCCGGCAACCGAAACGCGCGTGGCGTAGACACCCAACCCGGGGAGCGCGCGGTCTGCCGCCACCGAGATGTTCGCCGTCGGAAAGCCAATCGTCCGCCCGCGTTCGAACCCGTGGACCACCGGCCCGGCGATCCGGTACTTCCGCCCCAGCAGCGCCGCGACCCGTTCCATGTCGCCGTCTGCGAGCGCCTTCCGCACCGCCGTCGAGCTATATCGCTCGTGGTCATGCATCAGCGGCTCAACCTGCAGGACTTCGAAGCCGAGTTCGCGTCCCAGCTCCTGCATCCGCTCGACCGTGTCCTTCGGCGCGCCGCGTCCGAAGGCTGCATCGGGCCCCAGCACCATCAGGCGCATCCGCACATGTTCGAAGAATGCCCGGGCGAGGTCTTCCGCTGTCACTTCGGAGACCTCGGACGTGAAGGTAAGCGGGATGACCCAGTCGGCGCCGGCGTCGCGGATGAGCTCCATCCGGTCTTCGAGGCCCGTCAGGTAGCTGGGCGCGATTTCCGGCCGCAACACCGTGATGGGGTGGGGGTGGAGCGTCACTACCCCGGGCGAAAGCGCACGCTTGCGCGCTTCGTCGCGCAACCGGGCCAGGAGTGCCTGGTGCCCGCGATGCACGCCGTCGAGCACCCCGATCGTGAGCGCCGTCTCCGGCCCGGGCGCACCAGCCGTCAGCTGAGTCCGCGTGAACGACGGGATCGTCATGCCAAAAGACTACCAGCGCCGCAGGGAGCGCGCACGGCTACCCTATCACCCGCAACACCCACTCTCGCAGCGCCTCTCCCGCCTGTGGCCATTGGGTGATCCCGTGGCCGCCACCGGGCACCGTCACAAACTCCGAGCCCTTGATCTTCTCGTGCAGCAGCTGGCCCCACGCATAGGGCACGGTCTGGTCGTTGTCACCGTGCACGATGAACGTGGGCAGCGCAATCTCGCTCAGCCGGTCCGTGAAGTCGATATCGATGTACGCGCCGTAGTTGCGCAGTTCTCCCGAGTAATACCGTCGCAGGTCGTCGTCGCCCACCCGGTCGAGTTCCACCTGGAGCTTCGCAGTCCGCTCGGCGATGCGCTGTGCCGCCTCGGGGCTGGCCGGGATGCCGGTGCCGGCCACCGCCGTCCGCATCGAGGCCTTGTTCGCCTGGAACACCGCCTCGTCGCCTTCCGCCTTCGCCTTCGCCACCAGCGCCCGCCGGTTGCGGCCGGCCGCGCGCTCGGTCGAACTCAGGTCCGGTCCTGTATTCGGCAGCGCCAGCCCGATGACACGTTCCGGGTAGGTCAATGCGAAGCCCAGCGCGATCGGCCCTCCCGCAGACGACCCCACGATGAACGCCCGCTCGTGCCCCAGGTAGTCCAAGAGCCCCGCTGCGTCTGCCGCGAGGTCGTGCACCGTGTACTCCGTCGCGATGTATTCCGAGGCCCCGGCGTTGCGGCGGTCGTACGTGATGGTCTGGATCCGGTCCCGCGGCAGGATGTTGGCGACCGTGTTGATCTGGGGCACCAGCGTCGACTGCGCGCCGCCGTAGCCGCCATGGATGAACAGGACGGGCACACCCGTCCCGTACGTCTCGTAGCTCGTCCTGATTCCATTCACAACTGCAACTGGCATGAATGTCCCTCCGGCCGGTGATGCGCCGAATCTACGCCGCTCCTCGCTACCCGCAAAACGCTCGCGCCTACCAGCGCAGTCCGAAGTCTCTGAGCCGTTGTTCGAGGTCCACTACGTTGCCGTCGAAGACGCACGCCGATAATCCGAAGTCCCGTCCGGCGGCGGCGAGGTCCGCATCGTCGTCGATGAACACGGCCTCATGGGCCTGGACGTTGAGCCTCTCGAGAATGAGTGCGAAGGCTGCCGGCGAGGGTTTGCCCACCCCGTCCGCGCCCGAAAGGACAACAGCGTCGATGTAGCCGCTTGCGAGGACATCTCCCATCCGGCCGGAAGGGGCGTCGGCCGGACCGTTGCTAAGCATGCCGATGGTCACGCCTGCTTCGTGCAACGACTTCACAAGCGACATCATCGGCTGGAAGAGTTCCCCGGCAGCCCGATCGGTGAACGCCCCGCACATCCTTCGTGCCGCAGCTTCAGCGGAATCCCCGAGGTGCGGCCGCAATCGTTCGGCCAGGACGGGCACCATATCCGCGGTGGTGAACGGTTTGCCGCCGAGGAGCGTCTCCACCCCGTTCGCTCCCGCGACGAGTGGCCTCCATTGCGATCGGGGCATCCCGAATTCAGCTTGAATGGCTTCTGACCAGGCGGCATTTCCGGTGCCGAGCACTCCGCCGAAGTCAAAGATCGCGGCTCGCATCGTAAGCCCCTCCCTGCGGTCATCGCTCCGAATGCGGAGGGATGCCGGGCCGCCATCGTACGCTCGGCCGTTCGACATGGGAACGATGACAGTGACGCCGGAGCGGACTACCAGATCGCTATGTGCCGATCTACAGTTTCTTGATAGTCCGTTTACGTCCGCGGGCTGGTTTACGTTGCGACCCGCCCACCGTACGGAGTGCATAGCGCAGAATGGGCCAGGCACGGATCCTTCCGGACAGGAGTGCACGTGGCAATCCAGGTCACCCTCATTTCTCATTCCCCCGAGCCGATGCGCTCGCTCTACATGGCCTACCGCACCTGCTATAGCCAGCTCACCCCGAAGCAGATCCTCACCCGCATCGGCGACGACCGCATCACCGAAGAGCAGATGCGCCAGTTCATCGAAGAGCGCCTCAAGACGGGCCACGCCAGCCCGCTCGAGCAGATCTCGTTCGAATTCGGCATCTCGGGCGTCAGCCGCGCCTTCAGCCACCAGTTCGTCCGCCACCGTGTCGGAATTTCGTTCGAACAGCAAAGCCAGCGCTACGTCACCTACAAGGCAGGCGAATTCCCCTACACCGTTCCGGAGACCGTGCGCAAAGCCGGGATGGAGGGCGAAATGAACGCGCTCTTCGACGAGGTGGCCGCGCTCTACGAGAAGATGGTTGCTGCCGGTATCCCCGCGGAAGACGCCCGCTTTCTGCTCCCGAACGCCACGAACACCAACTTCAAGATCACCGTGAACTTCGCGAGCCTGCTCCACATCTGCGACCTCCGCCTCTGCACGCGCGCGCAGTGGGAATTCCGCAAGGTCGCCGCACTGATGCGCTCTGAAGTGAACAAGGTTGTCCCCGAACTCGGACGCTACCTGCAGCCCAAGTGCGGGGAGTACCGCCTGGGGTATTGCGATGAATCCGAAAAGGACTGGGAAGGTTGCCCCATCGGCCGGGTCCGCCCCCACAAGGACGCCCTCTTCCGTCTCTACGACTCCTACCGCAAGGGTGAGCTCCAGCCGCTCCGTGATGAGGATTGGGCCACCATCGAGGACAACGAGATCGAAGGCGTCAGTGAACCGTTTTAGCCCGGTGGGCGTCGCCGCCGAGGTTCGCTTCCGAAGGCGTGGGGCCTGACCGGTGCTTCCGCCCTTGCCGCTCCCTCGCCGTGTCCTCCCGTGGGTGCTCGCCGCGTTCTCGGTATTGGCCGGCGGGTGGGCGCTCTACACGGGCGAACGCGTGCTCCTCGGCCTTTCGGTCCTCGGCCTCTTCGTCGCGCTCATGAGCCTCTTTGGTCCCGGCCACGAGGAACGCGACAAAAACGAAAAGCGCCGCAAACGCTGACGCTTCGTTTTCGCTGCCCGGGAAATCCATCGGAAATAAAGAAGGGGCGCGCGGATGTGTGGAGCGGACACGACATCCAGCGCAGCCCGTACCTTTTTTAGCACACGCTAGAAGACCATGCAACCGTTTTCTGATCCCTCTGCCCAACTTGACCGCGGCTTGCCTCGCCGTAGACTTCATCTGTGATGCACCGCCTTCGAATCGCACTCCTCGCCACTGTTTCCGCTTCGGCTATCGCGTTCGGGGCGGCCCTTCCCGCTTCCGCAGCGGCCATCCCCGAACCGGCGCCCATCGTCCGCGCCTGGCAGGCCCCACGCCAGGAACACCCTGAAGGCGAAAGCGGCGCGGGCGGAGACAACACGAAGATTCTGCTCTGGAGCATTTCGGGTGTGGCCGCCGGTGGCGTCGTGATGGGCACGCTCTACTTGCTCAAGCGCCGCGTCGGCGCTTTCCCCAAGAACCCCACCTGGGTCGCGCCAATCTCCATCATGGAGAGCAAGACATTCGCCGATGAGGGCACTTTTGGCGACGCCCAGAGTGAAGGACATCACGCACCCGCGCACCATTAGCCCGCAATACTGAACTGCATGGCGCACCTGGGGCTGGCGAGCGATCGGGTTCTGATTGTCGATTACGATCCCTGTTGGCCCCACCTCTTTCAGCGGGAGTCCTCCCGCCTCGCGAGGGCCTGCGGCTTCGAACCGGCCGACATCGTCCACGTCGGCAGTACCGCGGTACCGGGCCTCGCCGCCAAACCGATCCTCGACATTATGGTCGGCGTCGATGACTTTGATGCTGCCGAATCGCTTGTTCCCGGTCTCGAACGCAGCGGCTACA
Source organism: uncultured Anaerolineaceae bacterium (assembly GCA_964474285.1). Lineage (GTDB taxonomy): Bacteria > Chloroflexota > Dehalococcoidia > Tepidiformales > Tepidiformaceae > JACRBT01. Next base: position 9,324 of record CAYYSD010000063.1, read on the forward strand.
TCTACCTCGGCGCCTTCGGCATCGATGGCCGCCTCTTCTTCCGCACCACCGAGCCCTGTACGCACCATGTCCACGTCGTCGAAAAGGACGGACCGTTCTGGCAGAACGAACTCCTCTTTCGTGACTATCTGCGCGAACATCCCATCGCCGCCGGCGCCTACGTCGACCTCAAGCGCGAACTCGCCCGCCGGTTTGCCGACAACCGCCCCGCCTATACGGCCGCCAAGGGCCAGTTCATCGAGTTTGCGCTTGCCGATGCGCGTGGACGTCACCCCGCCAGTCGCGAATAGTCCCTTTTCCCTTGCTCTTGCAGCGGGGTCCTCTTCACCGGTATTTTCGGAGGCGTGACGCCGCTTCTGCTCGCCACCAACAATCCGGGCAAAGTGCGCGAGTTCCGCCGCCTCCTTGCCGGCTGCGGGTTCGAAGTTGTCACGCCCGCTGAGGCCGGCGTTTCGTTGCAGGTGGAGGAGACCGGCACGACCTATGACGAGAACGCCTCGCTCAAGGCTGTCGCGTTCGCGAAGGCCGCGGGCTGCCTTGCCCTCGCCGACGATTCCGGGATCGAAGTCGATGCCCTCGCGGGCGGTCCCGGCGTATTCTCGGCCCGCTATGGCGGCCCCGGCCTCGATGACGCGGGCCGCACCGCCCTCCTTCTCCAGGAGATGCGCAGCGTGCCAGAGTCCTGCCGCACCGCCCGCTACCGTGCCGTGGTCGCTGTCGCTACGCCGGAGGGCGCGGTGCGGCTCTTCGAAGGCGTCCAGGAGGGCGCGATCGGGTGCACTCCGCGCGGCACCGGAGGCTTCGGCTATGACCCTGTCTTCATTGTTGCCGGTGGTCGAGCCCAGGCAGAGCTGACCGACGAAGAGAAGGACCGCATCAGCCACCGGGGCCAGGCCGCGCGCGCGGCCGCCGAATACCTCAGGTCGGTCCCGCGATGAAGTTGCCCGTCGCATTCGCCGCAATCGCTGTTAGCGCGCTCGCCCTCCAGGGCTGTGGCGCACCGCCGGATACACTTCCCGAACCGATCCCTTGCCCGACGCCCACCCCGGGCCCCACAGTCACTGCCGGCGGCCAGGTCTTTGGCGGACGCTACATCAACACCACCAACACCCAGCTCACGCGCCTGGAGGCCATCGGCGCCGCCTTCATCGACCGCTGGCCCAACAAGCGCTTTTCCCGAACGACCGAATTCCGCGAAGACCTCGCCCGCACCTCTGACCAGGCTGCATGCCTCGCGACCCAGATCCAGGCCATCCCCTCCCCGGGTGCGCGCTACGACGAATACGACCGCGCCCTCGATACCGTCCTTGCCCAGTTCGCGCTGGATGTCGCCACCGGCCGCGAAGCTGCCCGCCAGCGCAACACCAGCACCTTCCGCGATTGGCTCGCCTTCGTCGAAGGCCTTCCCGCCCTGCTCGATGCCGTGCAGGCCACCGCGCCGCCGCGCCAGTGAGCACGCAGCCCCCGCCGCGCCGCGCCGCTATCGTGCTGGCCGGCGGCCGCTCCTCCCGCATGGGTCGCGAAAAGGCCGGCCTCCCCTTCGGTCCCGAAACGCTCCTCGAACGCGTGGCGCGTCTCGCCTCCCCGCTCGTGGATGAAGTCATCGTGGTCGCACGCGAAGGGCAGGACATTCTGCCTGTACCCGGCGCCCGATTTGCCCGCGACAGCGCCGAGGGCAACGGTCCCCTCGCCGGCCTGGTCGCGGGCTTCGAAACCACCACCGCCCCCGCCGCCCTCGTCCTCGGGTGCGACCACCCCTTCCTTCATGCGGCCCTCGTGGAGCACCTCTTCGAATCGCTCGCCGGCCATGAGTGCGTTGTTGTGCAGGCAGGGTCGCGTCTCGCTCCGCTCTGCGCCGTCTATGCCCGTGCGCTCCTCCCCGCCGCCCGTGCCCGGCTCGCCCGCGGGGATCTTCGCCTCGCCGGCCTCGTCGAGTCTGCCGACGTCGTCGTCCTAGATGAGCCCGTGGCCCGGCGCTTCGACCCGGACCTGGCCAGCCTCCGGAATTGCAATACGCCCGCCGATTATGCAGCTGCCCTGCGCGATGCCGGCTTCGCCTCCGTCGCACACCCCTGACCGCCGGTACAATGTGCGCGTGGACAGGACATACAGGCGCGGCACGGTCGATGGTGACGGCCTCGCGCTCGCCTATCAAGAGTGGCTCGGCTGCGACGATGCGTTGC
>CAYYSD010000063.1:11516-16103 GCA_964474285.1 uncultured Anaerolineaceae bacterium
GTTCCATCCGAGCCACAGGCCTCCGCGTTTCGTCATCACCGGCTCCAGCGCCGATTGGGAGCACACCGCGGCCGCGCTCGATGGCCGCCGCGTGTTTGCCTTCGATGCCCGCGGGCACGGCGATAGCGAATGGGCCGCGGACGAAGCCTATGGCGGCGACCAGCATTTCGCCGATCTCGCGAGCGCGCTCGACGCGCTCGGCATCGAACGCTGCCTGGTGGCGGGCTTCTCCATGGGCGGAGGGGTTGCCATGCTCACCGCCGCCTGCCTCCCTGAACGCGTCGCCGGGGTCGTCGTGATCGATTCCTACCCGCACCCGCGCATGAGTTCCGGCTCGGGCCGGATCGCCCGCTGGGTCTCTTCCAGCGCGCACGAAACGCGCCGCTTCGACCCGGCAATCGGGCGTCAGTTTCAGCGCATGCTCGCCGAGGGCCAGGAACGCCGCCTCGACCTGCGTCCGATGTGGCAGGCGATCGAGTGTCCCGCCCTCATCGTCCGCGGCGGTGATAGCGATGTGCTCCCGCCCGCGTTCGCGCAGGAGATGCTCCACATGCAGCCACGCGCGTCGCTGCTGACCATCCCCGGCGTCGCCCACCCAATACCGAAGGCCAGACCGCGTGAACTCGCAGGCGCCCTCAATCGCTTCGCCGCGTCCATCGAACCTGCGTAATGCGTTTCGCCTAGATCGGCGGCCACATGTCCTTCCACGGCGAAGCCTGCTCATAGGCGTGGCCCACACGGCACAACAGTGCCTCTTCGAATGGCCGGCCCGTGAGCATCAGTCCCACCGGCATCTGTCCCGCCCCGAAGCCGCACGGTACCGACATCGACGGCTGCCCGGTGTGGTCCCACGGCGCCGTCAAGACGCTGTAGCGGTACGCCCCGTCCTTCAGATCAGCGATGGGGTTCGCCACACGTTCGCACGTCGGGCTCACGATCACGTCCACCGTGCGCATGATCTCCCGCACTTCCGCGATAAACTCCGCCCGCAGGCGCATGTCGTTGAGGTATTCGTGGGCCGGGATGGTCAGGCCGTTGAGCAGCAGCGGCCGGATCTCGTCACCATAGTCCATGGGGCGCTCGCGCAGCCAGGCCGCGTGATAGGCGGCGGCCTCGCTCGCCAGCACCGTCGAGCGGAACCCCGCATCAAGCGTCGGGATCGCGATATCCCGGATCTCAGCCCCCTGCCCGGCGAGCACGCCAAGAGCCGCATCGACCGCGGCCGCCACTTCCGGCTCGCACCGCGCCCACTGGCTCCGCGCCACGCCGGCGCGGACGCCGCGAAGGTCGCGCCCAAGCTGTGCCGTAGCATCGAAGCCCGCCGGGGTCTGCGCCGAAGACGAATCCCGTTCGTCGAAGCCGACGATCGCGTTCAGGAAGAGCGCGGCGTCCTCCACCGTCCGCGTCAGCGGTCCGATGTGGTCCAGCGTCCAGGACAGCGGTACCACCCCGGCACGCGAAACCAGCCCGGTCGTCGGCATCAGGCCCACCGTGCCGCATAGCGCCGCCGGCATGCGAATGGAGCCGCCGGTGTCCGTGCCGATGGCCCCGAAACATGCGCCGGCGGCCACCGTCGCCCCCGAGCCCCCGCTCGATCCTCCCGGGTGGCGCTCGGTGTTCCACGGGTTGCGCACCGGGCCGTACCACTGGTTGTTGCTCGTCGTGCCATAGGCGAATTCATGCAGGTTCAGCTTGCCCAGCGACACCGCCCCCGCCTCGCGCAACTTTGCCACCACGGTGGCGTCCTCGTCCGGCACCCAATCGCCGAGGATCCTCGAGCCCGCCGTCGTGCGAATGCCCGCCGTAGCGCACAGGTCTTTGATCCCGATCGGGATCCCGTGGAGCGGTCCCCTGTCGACACCCGAGGCGAGATCGCGGTCGGCCACGGCGGCCGTTTCCAGGGCTTGCTCGCGCGTCAGGGTGATGAAGGCGTTGAGGTGCGGCTCCACCGCCGCGATTCGGTCCAGGCACGCCTGTGTAAGCGCAATACTGGTCGTGCCCGCGCTGCGAAGCAGTCTCCCCGCCGCCGCGATGGTGAGTTTGGTCAGTTCTGTCATGCGGTCGGCCATGCTTCCGGCCGGTAGGCGGCGGCCGGCTCCGACGCCAGGCTGGGGTCCCGCTCTGCCCGTGGGCGGTCGATAAACGCCACCAACCGCGCATACTCCGCGGCGGGCACCGTCACGCCCGCGCGCTCCAACAAGAGCCGTGCAACCTCTGCGCCGTCCAATGCCTTCCCCCTCCGTGCTTTGGGGGCAATGTACCCCGCCGGACTCGCCTTTCCAAGTTCCGGTGGGCTCCCGTTGACTCGACCTGGCGAACATCCCTAAGGGTCCGTTGGCGCCGTTTTACAGGCAGTTTGCGCAAACGTGCGCAGATTGCGTTTCAATCCCGTTTCGTTCCGTTGACACTGGTGTCATGCGCTGCCCGGAACGGATGTCCACTGTGATTGACCAACGCCCAACGGTTGTCTGCGCGTGGTGCAGTCGCCTGCTCGAAGAGGGCAGCACGCTGGTCTCGCATGGCATCTGCACGGAATGCATGCACGCACTCATCGCCGACAATCGCCCGGTGGCGACGACGTTCATTCCTGGCTCCCACCGCCTCGTCGCGACCCGCTGAAGCCGGCGCCACCGGCTTGTGGCCTCCGGCTTCAACCGGCTGTTACGCCTCTGCCGGCTCCGGCGCCCTTCGCAGCAGTACGCCGATGCGCGGAATCGGCGGCAGCAGAAATGGTCCCACATTGACGAGGTCGATCGCGTCGAAGCCGCACTCGGTGAACAGCGCCGCCATCCGTCCCCAGCCCCTCAGGTCCACTTCGCCGCACCCCGGCGAAAGCACCTTCCGGTGCAGCCGTTCCAGCCAGGCGTTCTCCACCGGTGCGACCTCCAGCACGAGCGCGCGCCCGCCCGGCGCCAGCACGCGCGCCAGCTCGCCGCCGAACCCGTGCGCGACGTCATCATCGAACCGCCGCAGATAATACAGGCTTGTGAGCACATCGACCGACCGGTCTGCGAGGGGCAGGTGCTCCGGCCACGCGACAGCGTCCACGTTCGGCCCCGGAACCAGGTCCAGGCAGCACGGTGGCTCCTCGCGGCCGGCCTTCACCGCGAGCAAGTGCGCATAGGCGGCCGTCCCGCAGCCGATGTCCACGTAGCGTTCCCCATGTCCGAGGTCCAGCAGGTCGATCACCCGCTGTGCCCGGGGCGTGATCAACGCCATGCCCGTCTGAGAGTTGATCGCCGACGCAACGGGCGCGGTCCTTCCCGTCACCCATTTCCAACGGGCCTGCCGGGCTGTCCGGCGGCGGCGCATCATAGTTCGTACACCATCCGCACTCGCGCGTTCTCCGTAGCGGCCGCTTGCAATGGCGCAACGAGGCTCTGCATCTGTTCGGCCAGTCCGGGAGCTTCCGCGCGCCGCACCAGTGCCTGGCACTGTGCATCCACGCCAATCGCGCGGATGGTCGCCTCGAGGCTCTCCACCAGCGGGCCTGCCTCCTGCCACGCCAGTTCGAGTTTTTCGCGGTCTTCGGAATCCTCTGGGCCGGCTGCATAGAACGTCGTCAACGGCCCGAGTCCCACGCGGTGTTCGCGTTCGAGCCGGTCGGCGAGGGCGATCAGGGCATGCTGCGCGCCGAACCCGCGCATGACCGCAAACGACATGAACGCCACCAGGTCTGGTCCGCCGTCCGCCGGTGCGATTCGCTCGTCCATTCCCTCCACCTCCAGCCACAGCCGCATTCCCTGAGAGTACGTTCTGACCGGGGAAGGGACTATCGCCACACCTCGGGCCCGATCGGGTTAACCTTCCGCGTGCGCTCCCCGTTCCTCTCTTGCGGCCCGGGATGCACAGTTCAGCGAAGGGGGACGGCATGCGCCTCTACTGGGAAGTCGCCCTTCGTGGCTATCGCCGCTACGCCACCTACCGCGCGGCGACGTTCGCCGGTGTGTTCACCAACACCGCCTTCGGCTTCATGCGCGCCTATGTCATCGTCGCCGTGTTTGTCTCTCGAGAAGAAGTCGCCGGCTACGACATCCGCGACGCCGTCACCTACGTGTTCATCGGCCAGGCGATGCTCATGACCATCTACCTCTGGGGCTGGTACGACATCGCCCTCAGCATCCGGAGCGGCGACATCGTCACCGACCTCCAGCGCCCCTTCGACTACCAGGGCTACTGGCTCTCCCAGGATCTCGGCCGCGCCTGCTACCACGCCGCCTTCCGTGGCATACCACCGTTCATCCTCGGCGCCCTCGTGTTCGACCTGCGTCTTCCCGAAGAGGCGCTCACCTGGGCCCTCTTCGTCGTCAGCGTGTTCCTCGCCGTTTGCGTGAGCTTTTCGCTTCGCTTCATCACGAACCTCGCCGCCTTCTGGCTGCTGGACTACCGCGGAGCCGGCGCGATGCTCGCCGGGTTCTGGACGTTCCTGTCTGGCTTCGCGGTCCCCATCGCATTCTTTCCCGGCGCGCTCCAGACGGTATCGAACGCCCTCCCCTTCCGGGCCATGCTCCAGATCCCGCTCGATATCTTCCTGGAGAAGCCGGAGGGCGGCGAGATCGTAACGCAGCTCGGCATCCAGGCAGCGTG
>CAYYSD010000064.1:0-15967 GCA_964474285.1 uncultured Anaerolineaceae bacterium
GCGTGAACACAACCATCCAGAAGACGCTCTATGGCCCGACGAGCCGCACGGACGGCACCGAGAACCTCGTGGGCGCCCTCCGCACGGCCATGGGCATGTGCGGCGCGCACACGATTCGCGAGTTCCAGCAGGCCGAGATGGTGATCGCCCCTGCCATCAAGACTGAAGGCAAGATCTACCAGTTTGCTCAGTCGCAGGAATAGCCTTCGCGCCCTCGCGTTCATGACAACAGCGGCCCTCATCCTGGGGGCCGCTGTTTCTTCGTCCGCCAAGGCGGCCAGCTGCCGCTCCATCCCGGTCGAACCCGGGATAGACGACCTGGCCGACATCGAAATGATCGTCATCGGCACTGTGCGCACGGAGAACGGCGGAGGACTGGCGCGTATCGAGCCCGAGTCGTTTCTCAAAGGCGCCGCCAGCCGTGAGCCTGTGCGGCCGCGCTACCCGCCGGCGGAAGGGGAGTGCCCGTTGGCGCGGCTCGAAGATGGCGCCCGGATCGCGGCGTTTCTGACCGCGCGGGACGGGGCGGTCGCGTGGCCGGAGGCGGGCCAGGTGTTCTGGCTTTCCGGCGGGGATGCGGTCCGCGGTGGCCCGTCACCCACGACAACGCGCGAGACAACGCTCATCACGAACGTTCGGCACATCACCGGCCAGTTCGCGGTACCCGCCGAGACGCCAGGTGAAGGTGCCAGCATCGATTGGGTGGGGACCGTGCTGCCCGTCGGTGGAGGCCTCCTGGTGGTGTTCGCGATCAGCCTCGTGCTCATGCGCGTCTGGCACCGCATCGACCCGACGTAGGATCAGCCAGCAGCATCCAGCGCTTCTCTGAAGCCTTCGACGTTCCCGAACGAGACCTTGTAGGGGAAGAGTTCCGCCCTCATAACCTTGCCGATGACTGCGGGGTCGCTTTCCATCGTGGCCCGGGCCGCGGCTTCGTCTTCCGCGACGAACACGACCAGGCCAAGGGTCTCCGGCGTCGTCGTCTGCGTCCGACCCACGACAAGCATGACGCCCCGGGCGGCAAGGCCTTCGCAGTGTGCGGCGTGGCGGCTGAGGATCTCGCGCTCCGCCGGCGTTGGGCCGCTGACAAGCATTGCTGGCCGTTCGGGATGCAAGACATACAGCCACTGTTGCATCGAGCATGACTCCGCGAGAGTGTCTCTGAGCGTAGCCTCTCCAACGGGCGCCCACAAACACAGAGCCCGGACCAGCGTCCGGGCTCTTCGGTCGGGTGACTCGCGACGGCAAACGCGGTTAGACCGGGTTCTCCAGGCCTCGCGGGATGCCGGGCGTCTTCACGGCCTGGACAGCCTTCATGACGGCCGCGGCACGCTCGCGCTGCTCGGGTGTTCCCATGGGCAGGGCGAGTCCGACGCGGCTCGCGTATTCGCGGTGGTCGCGGATGAAGTCCGGCAGTTTGTCGTAGGTGGACGTCTGCGCGAAGACCCGCAGCACGTCTTCGGGGATGACCTTACGCATTTCGTCCCACTTGCCCTGCAGCGAGAGCGAGTGGAGTTGCATGCCGAGGTCCTTGAGTCCGTGGACTTCGAAGACCTCGTGATAGCTCCGCGTGGAGCCGTAGAACGAGATCGGCTGGCGCAGGCGATCGAGTCCCTGTTCGATTTCGCTGTCGTTCTCACCGAAGACGGTGAAGCCGCCGCCGCTGATCTCGATGTCGGTCCATGTGCGGCCGCCACGCTTGAGGCCGATGGCAACGTTGGGAAGGACAACCTCGCGCATGTACTTATCGGTCATGAAGCCGTGGGGCATGACCACATCGGCGACGTGTCCGGCGACGCGAGCCATGGCATCGCCGACGAGGGCGAGCCCGATCTTCGGGTTCGGGTAGGGGATCGGACCCGGGTTGAAGTTCGGCGTCATCAGTGTGAAGTGGTAGTACTTGCCGATGTATTCCGGCTTCTGTCCGGTGCGGAAAGCCTCCCACACCGCGCGCATCATCTGGATGTATTCCTTCATGCGCGTGGCCGGGGCTCCTGGCCATTCGGTGCTGAACCGGTTGATGTTGTGACCTTTCACCTGGCTGCCAAGCCCGATCGTGAATCGGCCCTTGCTCAGGTGTTGAATCTCCCACGCTTCCATCGCGAGGACGGTGGGGCTCCGCGGGAAGGCGATGGTGACGGAGGTCTGGATCTCCATCCTCGTTGTGTTCGCGGCCGCAATGGTCGCGGCAAGGATCGAATCGTGCTGCGTTTCCGGCGCGCTGACGAAGTCGAAACCGGCCTCTTCGGCGCGGCGGGCGGAGTCCGCAACCGAATCGAGCCAGCCGCCCCCGAATCCACCACCAATCTTCATGTGTGCTCTCCTTGTCCTTTCCGATGCCCGCCCAACGCGTGCCGATTCTACCCGGAGATCGTTCGGTCGGCACAAATTGCCCGGCAACGCTCAGATGTGGATGGACTCGAGCAGCTCGGCGAGGGGTTCATCGCCATCCGGCAGGACATCATCCGCCGCGTCCAGCGCATAGCGGTCCGCGTGCGCCAGCGCGAGGCCGCGTCCCGCCCATGCGAGCATGGATGCGTCGTTCACGGAATCGCCCACGGCCAGGACGCTATGCCTGTCGATGCCGAGGTCATCGCAAATGAGAGAAAGGGCGTGCCCTTTGTTCGCGTCGGTGGCGACTGCCACGGTGACTTCCGGGAAGTCGATGAAGTGCATGGCGCCCGCATGGACCTGCGCGAGGTGGCGGTGGACGGTTGGCGCCAGTTCGCGCGTGGATATCACGTCGACGCACGACGGGTCGCGGGCCAGGCGCTCCGGCGACGGGTCGTACTCGGCTTCCACGATCGAAAGGCGGCAGAAGTCGCGTGAAGCCGGGTTGTCGCGTGTGACGGCATAACGCGTCGGAGTCGCCCAGGCGTGAAGGTATCCGTTCTCGCGTGCGAACTCCGAGACCGCCAGCGCGTGCGCCCGTGGGAGGGCGAATTCATGAAGCAGGTCGCCGCTGAGCGCGTGGACGGTGGCACCCTGCAGGCAGATGAGCGGCGAGGTGATCGAGAGGTGGCGCGCCACAAGCGCGGTGCCCGGGAACATCCGCCCCGAAGCCAGGACGACCGCCACGCCGCCAGCGTGGAGACGGTGGATGGCCTTTGTCATGCGTTCGGAGGGCAGGGTGGCCGGGGAGAGCACGATGGTGCCGTCGATATCGAGGGCGACGAGCTTCACGCCCATCGCGCGGTTACCACCCGCTCAATGCCGGCGAGGTCCCGCGTAATCGCCGTGGCAGCGCCAGCTTGCTGGCACAGGTGGGCCACTTCCGCGGCCTGGCCCATGCCCACTTCGAGTGCAAGCAACCGGGGCTTCAGCCGATTGCCACAATCGGCGATCAGTTCGCGAATGAGGTCAAGCCCGTCGTGGCCGCCATCGAGCGCAATGCGCGGTTCCCAATCGCGGACTTCGGGCTCAAGCGCCGCAATCTCATCGGTGGCGATGTAGGGCAGGTTCGCCACGATGACCCCGGCCGCGGCGACGCCGCTCGCCAGGTGACCGCGCATGAAGGTCACCGTGGCCGCGTGGCGAACGGCATTCCGGCGGGCAAGCCGGAGTGCCGACGGACTGGCGTCGACGGCGAGCACAGTGAATGCGGTTTCCAACGCCAGGCTGATGGCGAGGCACCCGCTGCCGGTGCCCACATCGAGCACGGTGGTCTCCTCGGGCAGTTTCTCCGCCACGAGAATGTCGATGAGCAACTCCGTTTCGGGCCGCGGGATAAGGACGTCCGGGCTCACGCTGAATTCGCGCCCGTAGAAGAACGCGTTGCCGCGGATGTATGCCGTGGGTTCTCGCCGGAGCCGTCGTTCGATGGCGGCGTCAACGGATTCCGTCAGCGCCTCGGGCACCGCGGCGCCGCGGAAGTAGTCGACACGGGAGATGCGTGCGATGTCTCGCACCAGGATCTCGGCTTCGCACGCCGCATCTGCGATGCCGGCGCCGGCGAGTGCAGTCTTTGCCTCACGGGCCCGTTCCCGCGCGATCATTCGCCGAGGCTCTCGAGCCTGTCTGTCTCATCGGCGGTCGCGACGGCCTCGATGATGTCGTCGATGTTGCCGTCGAGATGTTCGGGGATGTTATGCACGGTCAGCCCTATGCGGTGATCGGTGACGCGATCCTGCGGGAAGTTGTAGGTGCGGATCTTCTCGGAGCGGTCGCCGCTGCCGACCTGCAACCGGCGCGCCTGGCTCATCTCGGCGTCTTTCTTGCTCTGCTCGAGGTCATAGAGGCGTGAGCGGAGCACCGTCATCGCCTTGAGGCGGTTCTTGCCCTGCGTCCGCTCGTCCTGGCAGATGACGACCATTCCAGTGGGCAGGTGCGTCAGGCGCACCGCTGTCGCGACCTTGTTCACGTTTTGCCCACCGGCCCCCGAAGCGTGGAAGATATCGATGCGCACATCCTTTTCTTCGATGGCGATATCGACTTCCTCGGCTTCGGGGAGCACCGCCACGGTTGCCGTAGAGGTATGGATCCGGCCCTGCGCCTCGGTTTCGGGGACACGCTGGACGCGGTGTACGCCGCTTTCGAACTTGAGCCGGGAATACGCGCCGCCGCCGCGGATTTCGAACACGACTTCCTTGAAACCGTTCTTCTCGGACTCGGACGCGCTGAGCACCTCCGACTGCCAGCGGCGGCGTTCCGCATAGCGTGTGTACATGCGGAATAGGTCGGCCGCGAACAGGGCGGCTTCCTCTCCCCCGGTACCGCCGCGAATTTCCACAATCACATTGCGCTCGTCACGCGGGTCCTTGGGGAGGAGCGCTCGCAACAGGTCCCGTTCGATCGCCTGGGCGCGGGCCTCGGCGTCGGCCAGCTCTCCCTCGGCCATGGCGCGCATTTCGGCGTCGTCCTCCGCGAGCAGTGCACGCGCGCCTTCGGCATCGTTGCTCGCGGATTGGTGGGCTGCGAACAGATCGACGACTGAAGAGATTTCCGCCCGCTCCTTTGCCAACGCATTCAGGCGCTCAAAGTCCGCGGCGACCTCCGGCTTGCCCATTTCGGCGGTCAGGTCGTCGTAGCGCTGGCGTATGCGCCGAAGCTGCAGAAGTATCGTCTCGTCCATAGTTGCGGAAGCACGCCGTTCGTTCGGGCGGGTCAGTGATTCGAGTATATCACCCGGCCTGTCAGGGCCGAACGGTGGCCGCGATCGTCCCGACGATGTCCGCCAGGGCGACTTCTTGCTGCTTGGCTTCGCCGGCGAGGTCCTTGATGACCACGCTCCCACGGGCGAGTTCGTCTTCGCCGAGGATGACGGCCACCTGCGCGCCACTCGAATTCGCCGCCCGCATCTGTGCCTTGAAGGAGCGCTCACCTTCGCCAAGGACGACGGAGATGCCCGCGGCGCGAAGGTGACCGGCTACACGCACCGCCGTCGCGCCTGACCCGGCGCCCTTGTGCACCACGTATGCCTGGGCTGCCGGCCCCGGCTCGCAAACCACGTTGTTGCGCTCCATCTCAAGGATGACGCGTTCGAACCCGCTGCCGAAGCCCATGCCCGGGGTGTGCGGCCCCCCGAGAATCTCCATGAGCCCGTCGTAGCGGCCCCCGGCGCCGATCGTTCCCTGGGCGCGTTCGTCGTTGAGCGGAACAATCTCGAATACGGTCCGGTTGTAGTAGTCCAGGCCCCGCACGAGGAGAGGATCGATGCGGTAGGCGACGCCCGCGGCTTCCAGGGCACCAGCCACCGTCGCATGGTGCTCGGCGGCGGCCGGGCTCAGGCAGTCGATGAGCTTGGGTGCGGCGTCCTTATACGGCTGGTCACGTTCGTCTTTGCTGTCGAGCAGGCGCAGCGGGTTGCGCTCGAATCGCCGGCGGGAGTCCTCGCTGAGCTTGTCCAGGTGCGGCCGATAGTAGTCCTGCAGCCGCCGCACGTAATCGCGCCGGGGCTCCGGGTCGTCGATGGAGCCGAGCCGCACTTCGATGTCGCGGATGCCGAGGCGCTCGTAGAGCCGCCAGAGGAGTTCTATTACCTCGGCATCGACGAGCGGGCTGGATGAGCCGAGGACTTCCACATCGAACTGGGTGTGCTGGCGGTAGCGGCCCTTCTGGGGGCGGTCGTAGCGGAACATGGGATGCGTGGTGTAGAGCCGCACGGGCTGGGGGAGGCTGCCCATGCCGTGTTCAAGGTACGCTCGGCAGATGGCCGGTGTTGCTTCTGGCGTGAGCGCCTGGAGCTCTTCGCCGCGGTCCAGGAAGGTGTACATCTCCTTTTCGACAATGTCCGTGGTATCGCCGCTGCCCTTTTCGAAGAGTCCTGCTGCTTCGAAGATGGGGGTATCGATTCGCCGGTAGCCGAAGAGGCGCGTGACTTCGAGGATCGCTTCATTGACCGCGTGCCAGTAGGGCTGCGCGGCAGGGAGAATGTCCTGGGTACCGCGGGGCGCCTGGAAACGAGCAGTCATGAGTGTGCAACGTCCGGTTAGAAGATGTACATGGTAGGATAGAGGCCTGAACCTGCCCCCGGCAAAAGTGATAGAGGGCGTTCGTTTGCTCGTCCAGGAGACCTCACCAGCCGTCGACGATCCGGAGTTCCAGGCGGTTCTCCAGCGCGCGGCTGCCTATCTCCCCCCTGAGCGGCTCGAGATTGTCCGGCGAGCCTACGACTATGCGGCCCGCTGCCATGCCGGCCAAACCCGCAAGACCGGTGATCCATTTATCACCCACCCGGTGGCTGTCACCAACGCGGTGGTGCAACTCGAACTCGACCAGTACGCACTGGCGGCTTCCCTTTTGCACGATGTGCAGGAGGACTGCGGCATCCCCAATGAGACGCTGCGAGAGGAGTTCGGGCCCGAGGTCGCACGACTCGTCGACGGCCTGACGAAGCTCGATAAGCTCCCGATCAAGTTCGCGCCGAACCACCAGGATGCCCGCGACGGTGCGCAGGCGCAGAACCTCCGCAAGATGTTCCTGGCGATGGCGGAGGACCTCCGCGTGGTCCTGATCACGCTGTGTGACCGGCTCCACAACATGCGCACGCTCTGGGCCTTTCCGCCCGACAAGCAGCGCCGCATCGCGAACGAGACGATGGAGATCTTCGCCCCGCTTGCGAACCGCCTGGGTATCTGGCACATCAAGTGGGAGCTGGAGGATCTCGCCTTCCGCTACCTTGCTCCGGTTCAATACAAGGAGATCGCGGAGCTCCTGGATTCCAAGCGGGATGCGCGCGAGAAATACATCGTCGAAGCGACCGACGCACTCAAGGCCCATCTCGCAGCCGCGGGCATCAACGCGGAGGTGACCGGGCGCGCGAAGCACATTTACAGCATCTACCAGAAGATGGACCGCTACGCCGTGCAGGCGAAGTCGTTCGACCAGATCTACGACCTTCTTGCCATGCGCGTCTTCGTCGATACCGTTTCCGAGTGCTATCACGCGCTGGGCGCCGTTCATGCGCTCTGGCGGCCCATTCCCGGCCAATTCGACGACTACATCGCCAATCCCAAAGACAGCCACTACCAGTCGCTTCACACCACGGTCGTCTCGGTCGGTGGGCGGCCGCTTGAAATCCAGATCCGCACGCACGAAATGCACCGCGTGGCGGAATACGGCGTGGCGGCCCACTGGCGCTACAAGGAAGGCGGGAAGGGGCAGGGCCGCGACGAAGAGCGCATCGCCTGGCTTCGCCAGCTGCTGGAGTGGCAGCGCGACCTTTCCGGCGCGGAAGAGTTCGTCGAAAGCGTCAAGACCGACATCTTCCACGACCAGGTGTTCGTCTACACGCCGAAGGGCGAGGTGTTGGACATGCCCGCGGGTGCGACGCCGCTCGACTTCGCGTATCGCATCCACACGGACCTGGGCCATCAGACAGTGGGCGCCCGTGTGAATGGGCGGATGGTCCCGTTGAACCACGCGCTAAAGAACGGCGATGTCGTCGAGATCATGCGGAGCCGCGCTTCGAAGGGTCCGTCGCGCGACTGGCTCAACGTGAACCTGGGCTACGTCCGGACGGCCCATTCGAAGGAAAAGATTCGCCAGTGGTTCCGCAAGCAGCAGCGCGCGGACAACATCCAGCGTGGGCGGGAACTGGTCGACAAGGAGATGCGGCGCCTGGCGGTGGACCTCTCGGAGCGCCAGGCGCAGATCCTCTCGCTGTTCAATTACACCGAGTGGGAAGATTTCCTCGCCGCCGTGGGATACGGCGGTGTGAGCACCAATTCGATTGCGACCAAGCTCGGGGCGGTGCTGCAACACGAAGAAGAAGCAACGGCAGAACCCCCGCCGCTTTCGGCGAAGCAGGCGCCCGCGACGCTCGGCGGTCCCGGACTTCGCGTCCTCGGAATCGGGAACATGCTCACGACGATGGCCCGTTGCTGCAATCCGCTACCCGGCGACCAGATCGTCGGTTACGTGACGCGGGCGCGCGGCGTCACGGTCCATCGCGCCGATTGCCACAACGTCCTGGGTGAAGAAGAACACGAACGCATCGTGGAAGTTGAATGGGGCACGGTCGCGAAGCTGTACCCCGTTTCGGTGCGTATCGAGGCCTGGGACCGCGTCGGACTATTGCGCGATATCTCCACGGTCGTGACCGAGGACAAGGTGAACATGGTTGGGGTGCGTACGGTCGAAAACGGCGATGGCTCCGTAAGCATCCTTGCGACGCTGGAGACGACCGGCCTGGAGCAGCTTTCGCGGCTGCTCTCCCGCATCGAGATCATCCGGGGAGTGCGGACCGTCGAGCGGAGCGCGGAGCGGAAGCGGCCGCGTGCCGGCGAGGCTGTTGGCCGGCGAGCCGGGCGGTAGGGCGGGGCGCCGGACGCGCAGTGCCCACCTTGAGCGACGGCGAACGGGCCGGAGGAGGTGCCGCCACGAAGGCATGTACCGCGCTGGTCCCAACGGAGGGTCGCGCCGATTGCCGGTACTCTTGCATCATCACCGCGATGACGGCACCGGCGGAAGCGATCAGGAAGACCTGGAAGAGGACCGTTATCACGGGGTGGATCATGGTGCAGCACATCCGTTCTGGAATGCGACCACGTTAGTCGAACACCTGTTCGGTAGTCAACACATATGTTCTAACACGACAGGTGCTGTCGCGATATACTCGGGGAGCGGCGCTGGCCGCCTGGAGAGAGAACCATGGCGAAGCCATCGGGCTTCTTTGGCCCGAGCGAGAAAGCCCTCGAGTTTGGTGAGCAGTATGCACAGGTGCTGGCGCGGTGGGGCGAACTCTTCACCGCCGCGAGCCGGCTCGCCGAAGCCAACGTCGCGCTCGGCCGAATGACCGCCGACGCCTCCCGCGAGTTCGAGAGGTGGACGAAGGAGACTGCGAACGCCCCGTGGAACTGGCTGAACCCGGAAACCATGCAGCGTTTCGTCCAGAACATGTCGCAGCCCCCGAAAGCCTGATTCGCTGACGCTTATCCGCTTTCCTACAGTCAGGCGTTGGGCCGCTTCGACGCCAGCCAGCAACCAAGGATGTAGTCCCTCATGAGCCGTCGCTCACGACCGGTGAAGAATTCGTCGCCTGCGCAGGGCGAGCTGATTACGTTGCGCGCCGGTGCGATGGTGTTCGGCGGCTCGTGCCTTTCGCACCTCGAAGACGGGCGCGTGGTGTTCGTCGCCTTCGCCATCCCGGGTGAACTGGTGGAGGCAGAGGTCGAGAAGGTTTACAGGGACTACATCGAGGCCACAACTGTCCGCGTCATCGAGCCGGACCCGGGGCGGGTTGAGCCGCCGTGCGCGCAGTTCGGCCAATGCGGCGGCTGCCAGCTACAGCACATGCCCTACCCCGCACAACTCGCGGCAAAGGAGTCCGTGGTGCGCGAGCAACTCCGCCGCATTGGCCGGATCGAAGAGGATGTCGTCCGGCCGATCATCGGGGCCGCGAACCCGTGGGCCTACCGCAACCATGTCCGGCTCTCGACCGGGAGGATGTATGGCGATGTTGGGTTCATCCGGCGGGGCGGCCGCGGGCTCCTCAAGGTGGAGGACTGCCCGATCGCGGACCCGTGGATCAACGAACGATTGCCGGAACTGCAGGGGCATGGCTCGGGGCTTCACCAGGTGCAGATGCGGCACTCTCCCGTCACCGGGGAATTCCTGGTGTTCCCGCAGGTGCCGGGTGCGCCATTCCCGACCGGGCAGACGGCCTACACAGAATCCCTGGCGGGACACCGGTTCAGGGTGCGTGCACCGGCCTTTTTCCAGGTGAACTCCGCCCAGGCCGAACAAATGGCTCGTGTCGTCGGCGAATCGTTGCCGGCGAAAGGCCGGCTGTTGGTCGACGCCTTCGCCGGTGTCGGCACGTTCGCCGTCATCTTCGCGGACCGATTCGAACGCGTGATCGCCATCGAGGAATCGCACAGTGCGGCCGTGGACGCGGGATTCAACCTGGCGTCCACACCACAAGTGGAGATGCGTGCCGGCAAGGTTGAGGATCTCCTTCCGCTGCTGGATGCCGTCCATGATGCCCTTCTCCAGGACCCGCCGCGACCCGGATCTGCGCCGGAGCTGCTGCACGCGATCGCACGCTTCCGGCCGACGCGAGTGGTGTACGTTTCTTGCAACCCGGCAACCCTCGCCCGGGACCTCCGCGTGCTCATCGACTCGGGCTACAGCCTCGACCGCGTCACACCCATCGATATGTTCCCACAGACCGGACACATCGAAAGCGTGTCGCAGCTCAGCCTGGCCGAGCCGGCGCCGCGATGACGGAGCGGCGCATCGTGCTCGCATCGGGTTCACCGCGGCGGCGGGAGCTGCTCGCGGCGCTTTGCCCGGCCTTCGACGTGATCGTCTCTGACGTTGAAGAACCCATGACGGGCGACCCTGTTCGCGATGCGATCGCGCTCGCAACGGACAAGGCCCTGGCGGTGCTGGCTGGGCTTCCGGACGACGAGGCCACCGTCGTGATCGCTGCGGACACAATTGTCCACGATGGCGAGCGCGCCTACGCCAAGCCGGCCGACGCTGCGGACGCCGTTGCGATGCTCCTCCGCCTTCGGGCCCGTCCCCACACGGTCGTGACGGGGCTCGCCGTCTGCTCGGGTGGGCGCTGTCTCACGGCTCACAGCGCGGCGTCTGTGACGCTCGTGAATCTCACCGCCGATCAGATCCGGGAGTATGTCGCGAGTGGAAGACCGCTCGACAAAGCAGGCGCCTATGCTATCCAGGACGAAGACGTTCCGACGGTCGCCCGGCTGGACGGCTGTTACTGCGCCGTCATGGGCCTTGGGCTCTGGCGCCTCCGTGCGCTGTTGAGCGAGCTTGAGATGGAGACCGCGACACCGGACCTCACGTTCGAACGATGCCGTGCCTGCCCGGAACGTGGTCAGGGCAGCCGTTCCGGTTCCCGGATATGATCCATCCCATGGCAGACGACATACGAACCGAACGAGACGCCCTTGGTGAATTCAGCGTCCCCGCGCAGGCTTATTACGGCATCGACACCGCCCGGGCGGTAGCGAACTTCCCTATCAGCGAGCTGCGCTTCCAGCGCGCGTTCATTCGTGCGCTGGGGCTGGTGAAGCGTGGAGCGGCGCTCGCGAACCGTGACCTCGGGCTGATCCCGCCGGACGTTGCGAACGCTGTTGCTGCAGCCGCAGCCGAGGTGGCGGGCGGTGCGTGGGATTCGCAGTTCGTCGTGGATATCTTCCAGACCGGCTCCGGCACGTCCACCAACATGAACGCCAACGAGGTCATTGCGAACCGGGCGAACGAGCTCCTGGGCCATGCAAAAGGGGTCTATGCTCCGGTGCACCCGAACGACACCGTCAACAAGGGGCAGTCGTCCAACGACGTTATTCCGACGGTGACCAGCATCGCCGGGGTGACTGAGATCCAGAAGCTCCTGCTGCCGGCGCTCTACCGCCTCGAGGCGAGCCTCCAGGCAAAGGCCCACGCGTTCGACGACGTGGTGAAGACGGGGCGTACGCACCTCATGGATGCGACACCCATCCGGCTGGGGCAGGAATTCCAGGGCTACGCGGGCCAGGTCGAACGAGCGCGCAAGCGGGCGACCCTGGCTTCCGAGGCACTCCGCGAGGTCGCGCTGGGCGGGACGGCCGTTGGGACCGGGGTGAACACGCACCCTGAGTTCGCCGGCCGGGTGCTGGCGTTCATCAATGAAGGGGAGCGACTTCAGATCCGGGAGACACGGAACCACTTCCAGGCCCAAAGCACGATTGACGGCATCGTGGAGGCGAGCGGTCAACTGCGTGCCATCGCAGTTTCACTGGTCAAGATTGCGAACGACATCCGGCTGATGGGGAGTGGGCCGCGCGCCGGGCTGGGCGAACTGCGTCTTCCCGCGCTCCAGCCGGGCAGCTCGATCATGCCGGGCAAGGTGAACCCGGTGATCCCCGAATCGGTTATCCAGGTCGCTGCCCAGGTGGTGGGCAACGACGCAACCATTGCCATGAGCGGCCAGTGGGGCTTCTTCGAACTCAACACAATGATGCCGGTCGCAGCCTACAACCTGCTCCAGTCCATCGCGTTGCTGACGAGCGCGTGCACGGTGTTTGCGAGCACATGCATCGATGGCCTGGAGGCCACAGACGCGGGACCGCAGGCGGTGGAAGCCGGTCTCAGCATTGCGACTCCGCTGGCGACCGTGCTGGGCTATGACCGGACGGCAGAACTCGTGAACGAGGCGCTCGCCTCCGGCAGGACGGTGCGCGAAGTGGCGCGCGAGGCGAGCGGCCTGGGCGAGGCCGACCTCACGCGCCTTCTCGACGCACGTGGCATGACGGGCCGGTAGTTGCCCGGTCAGGCCTGGCGTTTTGAGTAGTCCCAGGAAATGACTCGCTTGCGCTTGACGTGGATGAAGGCGGCGCCGGGGTTGGGCGCAGAAGGGGCGGGCATACCTCGAAAGGCAGCGGCCTTCTGTTGTGCTTCGAAAGTTCCGCGGGTTCGGAGACGACCCGGGCGTCGCCCTGGATCATCAGGCCCTTGATTGTCTGCATCGAGTTGCCGCTTTCGAGGAGGAGGCTGACCTTCGGGTTGCGTTCGACATTCTTGTACTTCTGCGTGCCAGCGCGGCCGCCCATATAGATGTCGTCTCCATCCCGGAAGTAGTTGATGGCGACCGTGTGCGGGTAGCCGTTCCTCATCATGGTCGTCAACGCGATGTAGCCGGGGCGGCTGTCGAGGTAGGCGTTGATCTCTTCCGGGGTCATTTCAGTGTCGGTCATCATGGGTCTCCAGGATCTCGGAATGGATGGGCGGATTGGATACCCTCCTGGGGCATGTTGTCCAGTCAGTGGGGCCGTGCTCTAATTCGCCCACTATCACGGACCTCGGAGGACGTCATGACTAACCAGAAGCAGTGGCCCACCACGGGAATCCAGCTCGGGCACATTGCCCTCCGTGTGCGCGATGTTGACCGCGCGGTGGCTTTCTATTCGGAGGTGCTCGGGCTCGACGTGAAACGCAAGGGCCGCGCATCGTTTCTCGGGAACCGGACCGATGCCACACACGAGCTCGCCCTGATGCCGCTGCCGGCCGACGCTCCCGACCCGGATCCCCAGCGCGTGGGGATGTATCACATGGCCTGGGAGATGGCATCGTTCGAGGAACTGGAGCGGCTGCACCAGCGCCTTATCGCCAGCGGATCGAAGATCGCGGGCTACAGCGAGTCGAACAACTCCGCCAACGTGATGTTCTTCGATCCCGAAGGGAACGAGTTGGAAGCGCTGTGGGAGCCGAGTGAAGAGACGCTCGCCGCCTTGCGCGAAGCCGGGAAGCCCGTGCCGCAGCTGGCGCGAGTTGAAGGTTTCTAGGCCAAGGCCGGGCCGGACAGCGCTCACGTGACCTCTGCGGGCGACATGCTAAAGGGGTTGACCACCTCCACCGAATCCAACACCTGGCCATGTTGGAGGTCCTTGCTCAGCAGATAACGGCAGCCTTGCCGCTGTGCGGCGGCTACGATCAGCGCGTCCCACCAGGAGAGCAGGTAGCGCTCCTGCAGCGCCCAGGCGCGCCTCACAACGGTCGCATCGATCGCTTGCGGGTCCCAAACGAAGAATCGTTCCACCGCGGCAACCGCCTGGGCGAACGTCAGTTGGGGCCGGTTCGGCCGAGTCACGACCGCGTGAAACTCGATGAGTACCTGTATGCTCAGCCGCCCGGTCCGCGTTCTCCAAAGGCTCTCTACCCACTGGCTCGCAAGAACATGCTTCTCGACGTTGGTTGTGTCATGTGTGTAGACGAGGACGTTAGTGTCGACGAAGTACAGGTCGGTCATAGATCTCTTCCCGCGTCGGAAGGGGCTCGTCCGGACTCTCGCGAAGCGACACGAGTGGGCGGGCCTGCCATGCCTCAAACGCCGCCTCATACTCGTTGGCGTGCGCGAGCTCCTTCTCGAGCAGCCTTGCAAGGTACTTCGAGAGGCTCATGTCGAGTTCGGCGGCACGGATGCGGGCCTGACCAGCCAGGTCGTCGTCGAGAGCGATAGTGAGGTTTCGCACGACACGATCCTCGTGATTCACGAGAATCGTGTCAACGGCTATCCGACCTGCGCTACTTTGCTGCGCTACGTTTCGCGACCTCGACCACCGCTTCGCTCAGGCGGTGGACACCTTCCTCGATCTCCTCGAAGGGCACATAGCTGAACGCCAGGCGGATGTGATTGGTCACACGGTTGTCGGCGAAGAACTGCGGTCCCTGTCCAATGAGGACGCCTTTCTCGTTCGCAAGTTGTTGCACCTCGCGCGAGTTGATAGCGGGCGGCAGTTGCAGCCACAGGAAAAAGCCGCCTTCTGGCCGCGTGTAGGTGACGTAGTCCGCCATGTACCGCTTGATTGCGTCTTCCATGCGGTCGAGCTTTCGCTTGTAGATGCCACGCAGGTTGACGACGTGGCGGTCGATATCCCCGTTGCGGATTGTCTCCGCGATAACGCGCCCCAGATAGACGCTGGAACCCATATCGAAGCGCGTCGCGGACATGCGGCTCGTGAGTGCCGGAGGACCCATCGTCCAGCCCATCCGCAGTCCCGTTGCGAGTATCTTCGAGAAGCTCGAGACCTTGACCGCGACTTCCGCGTTCCCGAGGGCGAAGAGCGAAGGCGGCGGCTCTCTTTCGAACCAGAGTTCTCCGTAGGCGTCGTCTTCGAGAATGAAGGTCTGGAAACGCCGCGCGAGCTCGACCACCTTCTCGCGGCGGTTCAACGGCATCGTGCAGCCGGCCGGGTTCTGGTGTGTCGGGATGCAGTAGATGAACTTGGCGCGCCGGCCCTGGTCCGCGAGCTTCTGCAGCTCTTCTTCAAGCGAATCGACGCGCAGACCGACCTCGTCTATCGGCACGGCGATGAGCTCAGCGCCGAAGCTGCGGATGGTGCGGAGGCTGCCCGGGAAGTTCGGGCTCTCGACGATGACGGCGTCGCCGGGATCGAGGAGCGTTTCGCACATGAGGCCGATGCCGTGTGCCGAGCCGGAGACGACCATCACGTGGTCGATGCTTACCGGGATGCCTTCGATTCGCGTCGAACGCTCGGCAATGGCCTCGCGGAGCGGGCGCGGTCCGAACGTGCCGCCATACTCCAGCGCTTCCTTGATCTCGCGATCGATGACCGTGCGCGACGCCCGCAGCAGCTGTTCGCCCGGGAGCGACGGAATGTCGGGCAGGCCGCCCGCGAACGAGATGACCGGCCGCGGGTCAGGCGTGGCGGCTGCCCACACGCCAGGCCCGAGGACGCGGGCGCGGGCGCTTACCATCGCTTCGAGCTGTTCGGGTTCCCAATACGCCGATTCGGTCATGGTCTTCTCCCGCGAAACTGATAGAACAGTATAGGCGGAGGCGGCGGCCAGCATTCAAAGCCAATTCGCGCCAACATCCCCGCGCCGCCTTTGGGCGTGTAGGATGCGCGCCAGAAACGCCCGGGAGACTGGTATTGATTGAGGGCACGTGTGACGACCGGTTCACGAAAGTCCGTGCGACGTTTGAACAGAACTTCGACGAGCTAGGCGAGGTCGGCGCCGCCGTGTCGGTTACCCTCGGCGGTCTGCCGGTAGTCGA
>CAYYSD010000065.1:0-15917 GCA_964474285.1 uncultured Anaerolineaceae bacterium
TGTCACGTTCACCGTCAAGCCGAACCTCCGCACGCTCGGACCACGCCTCGGCGGTGCGCTCAACCAGGTTCGCGCTGAACTCGCCGGTCTCGCCCCCGACGGCATCGAAGCGCTGCGTCGTGGCCGTTCCTGGACCGTCGCGGGCCAGGAGCTCGCGCCTGAGGATGTGCTCGTCGAGGAGCACCCGCAGGCTGGCTACTCCGTGGCATCCGAGTCGGGCTACACCGTCGCGGTCACCACGGCGATCACGCCTGAGCTGGCCGACGAGGGCCTCGCGCGGGAGTTGGTCCGCCGCATCAACGATATGCGCCGCGAGTGCGCGTTCGGTCTCTCGGACCGTATTTCGACGTGGATCGTGGGTGACGGCGACATCGCACGCGTCGTCGCCGCCCACGGCGAGTATATCCGCGCCGAGACGCTGACCACGGAGTTGGTGGCCGGCGAACCACCTGCGAACTCGGACTCGCGTGCCGAGCACGACCTTGAGGGCACCACCGTCATCCTGGCCGTTCGCCGCGACTAACTCACGGCTTCCGCCGGGGTTCATGGTAGACTTGAACCATGACCAGGCTGCTCCAGCAGGCATTCGAGGCCGTCCAGGCCTTGCCGGATTCCGAGCAAGATGCGATCGCCGCGCGCATTCTTGAGGAGATCGAGGAAGAGAGGCGATGGGACGAGTTGCTCGTGCGTTCTCTGCCTATGCTCGATTCCATGGTCGAAGAGGCTCAGCTTGAAATAGACCAGGGCCTCACAAGAGCGGTCGAACCTCGGGAACGGTGAAGTCGCGCACGACGTCGCAGTTCCGACGGTTGCTTCGCCGGAGTTCACCCGCCACGCGTCATGCCGCGCTGACTGCTTATCAGAGGTTTCGAGACGACCCCTTCAGTGCCGGTCTCCGATTCAAGCAGGTCGCAGGTCGCGAGGACCTGTGGTCAGCGCGAGTGGGACGGGAACTTCGAGTTTTGGGCATCCGTTACGGCGACACGGTCACATGGTTCTGGATTGGCACCCATGCGGAATACGAGCGCATCATAGCCGGCCGGTAGTCGGTGAGGCCTATCCGCGTCCAGGAGGCCCTGTTCTGGTGAGGGCCCGGGGTTCGAACACCGCCCGTGCTAAAATCGAACTCATGAGCCTGACGCTGGCCCCCATGCCCGTGCCCCTGCGCGAAGAGCCCGATGGCAGCATTCGGGTCGGCGGTTCACGCATGCTGCTCGAAGTCTTCGTCACGATCTATGCACGCGACGGCGTCTCCGCGGCCGAAATGATCGAGTACTACCCGTCCATCTCTCCTGCTGATGTCCACCTCACGATCGCCTATTACGAGGCACACCGAGCGGAGGTAGATGCCTATCTTGAGGAGCGGGCAGCCGCGTGGGATGTGTGGCAGGCCGACTTCGAACGCGACCATCCTGAGC
Organism: uncultured Anaerolineaceae bacterium; assembly: GCA_964474285.1. Lineage (GTDB taxonomy): Bacteria > Chloroflexota > Dehalococcoidia > Tepidiformales > Tepidiformaceae > JACRBT01. Next base: position 1,419 of record CAYYSD010000065.1, read on the forward strand.
AGCGGCAGTTCTGGGAGCGGCTCGAAAGTCGACTTGCTCCCGACAGCCGTGCCGCCGCCGGGGAGTGAGGCGCTTCCTGGCCGACGAGGACTTCAAAGACCAGATCGTGGATGCACTCCAGCGGCGGCTCCGGGTGGACATTCTTCACGCCCGCGCAGCAGGGCTGCGAGCGAGGTCCGATGACGAGGTTCTCGCCCGTGCAGCGGCAGAGGATCGCGTCGTTTTGAGTCACGATCGTTCGACAATGACCGTCGCCGCCGCGACCCGCATCGTCGAGGGTTTGCCATTCTCGGGTCTGGTCATCGTGCCGTGGCAGAAGGAAGTTGGGAGTGCGGTGCGTGCCCTTGAGTCAATGATCGCGGAATTGGCTGACGACGAATGGTCTCAGATTCGATACGTGCCATCCCGCTGACGGGTCCGTCGCCTGCTGTTCCCCGATGATATCCCGAAGCGTTGCCGGCGCAGCTACAATCCCGCCATGCTCACACCCGTCCGCATCCGCCCCGCCACTGAGGCCGATCTTCCGCGCATCGTCGAGCTCATCCATCGGGGCGCCGCCCCCGGCGTGACGTCCGGCGAAGACCCGGGCCCGCCCCTCCCGGACTCGTACCGCCGGGCCTTCGTCGACATCAAGCGCAACGATCACTGCGAGGTCTTTGTCGCGGAACTCGATGGCCGTGTCGTCGGCACGTACCAGCTCCAGTTCCTGCCCAACCTCTCGAACCGGGGACGCTGGCTGGCCCAGATCGAGTCAGTCCACGTCGATGAGAACCTCCGCGGGCAGGGTATCGGCGAGCAGATGCTCAGGCGCGCCGTAGACGACGCCCGCGCTCGTGGCTGCTTCCGGCTTCAACTCACGAGCAATAAGAGCCGCGGCGACGCTCATCGTTTCTATGAACGCCTGGGATTCGTGAAAAGCCATGAAGGCATGAAGCTCGCGCTGTAGACTCTCCGGATTCCCAACCCGGAGCGTGCAGAAGTGCCCCAATCCAACGACCACTTCTCCCTCGAACCCCGCACCGCCTTCGATGGCCCGGCCCTCGAGTTCGACTTTCCCGGCCTTTCCATCGGCATCGCCGAGTATGAGGCCGGGCCGACCGGCTGCACGGTCTTCATCTTCGAAGGTGGCTGGGCGACCTCGATCGACGTCCGCGGGGGCATGGTTGGGATCACCGGCAGCTACGAGTTCAACCACGGCATCTGTCTCGCCGGCGGATCCCTCATGGGACTGGAGGCTGCCACCGGTGTCGCGGCCGAGCTCTTCGCGCGGGGCGGCCACTCCGTCAACGCACAGCCCCTCGTGTCCGGGGCAATCATCTTTGACTACTTTCCGCGCCAAAACACCATCCATCCGGACCGCGAACTCGGACGTGCCGCGACGAAAGCCGCCGTCCCCGGGCGCTTTCCCCTTGGGCGCCGCGGCGCGGGGCGTTCCGCCAGCATCGGCAAGCTCCTTACCGGCGCAGGCGAAAGCAGCGGCCAGGGAGCAGCATTCCGCGAAACCGGTGGAGCAAAGATCCTGGTCTGCAGCGTGGTGAACGCCCTTGGCGCAGCAGTCGGGCGCGGTGGGGCCACCGTCCGCGGCAATCTTGACCGGGCCTCCGGCCGCCGCTTCACCGCACTCGAGGCGCTCGAGCGCGCCGTGGCCCGGCCGGAGTCCATGGTCTTCCCAACCACGAATACCACACTCACCGTCGTTGCCACCGATGCCGTCCTGCCGCAGCGGGCCCTCACCCAGCTCGGCCGCCAGGTCCATAGCTCCATGGCGCGCGCCATCCAGCCGTTCCACACCCCGAGCGACGGGGATGTGCTGTTCTGCGTCACCAGCAATCGTACGAAGGCGACGCTTCCCGTGGACATGCTCGGGATCGCCGCCAGCGAACTCGCGTGGGATGCCGTCCTCTCGGCCGTGGACGTCTGAGTTCCGGTTATTCGACCGTCGATTCCGCCTGGAATCCCCAATGCCCGTCCCGAAGCGTGACGAGCACCAGTGCGTCGCTTGTCTTGTGGCCTTCGCGAAGGCTCAGCGCGAGGTTCACGGCGTTCGGGCCCGCCTGAACCACGCGGACCTCGTCAATGACAATTTCACGCCAGGGTTGATCCTCCAACCACTTCACATGGTCCTCGGCCGAATTCCAGACGACCAGGCGCCCGGGATGCACCTGCACGGCGGGGTAATTCAGCTTCCCGGCGGCCTCCGTGAACCGCTTTGCGTTCCAGAGCGCCAGGTACTCCGTTACGACTTGCTTCGCGATCGAAACGTGTTCGTCCGTCAGCCCTTCCGGGCCGGGGTCGACAGCAAACCGCGACTGGATGCCCCATTCGTCACTAATCCGCGTCACGACGTAGGTTATGTACGAAGTCAGAATCGGCTGATTATCTTCGGTGTACCGCGTCCATCCGCCCGCGATGTGCGCGCGCTGCGGTCCGGAATGCACCACAACCGGTGGTTGCTCGGTGGTGTGATGCCAGCCCGAAGCCTCCACACGGTTCCACGACATCGCCGCTACGTGGTCTTCCATCGTGGGCACGACGTTCACGGGCCCGCGACCGGAAACGCGGACGTGTGGGAAGTGCAGGGCGCCAGCCCAAGCCTCCGCCCGCCGCGAGTTGAACCCTTCGAAGAATCGGCGATAGGCAGCGAGGGCTGGCGAGGCATCGGTCACGGCAGATAGGCTCCCAAACGAAGATGGGCCAAGGTACCACGTCCGTCCCCGAGCCGGTCCATTCGCCTCCCATTCGCGTTGAGCCAGGCGAGCCGGCCCGCCCGCCGCCCTGCCCCGTTCGCCCTCGGCATGTCGAAGGGCCTGGACCTCGGCTCGACACCTCCCACGCACCGGGACAACGCCCATCCACCCCCCGCGCTACCTTCCCATGTTGATCAGCCCGTGCATCTCCCAGAGCAGTACCTCGGCGCCCTCGGGCCCGGCCGTCAGCGTCATTCCGCCGGCGAGCGTCATGCGGGCCGCATCTCCCCGTTCGAGCGTTCCGTGGCCTTCCAGTTCGACCGAACCCACCGGCACGAACAGGTGGGCGAACGGAGCCGTTGGGACCGTCACCGTCTCGCCTGCCTTCAGCCGCCCCGCCCACAGCACCGCGCCATCCTGCCGGATGGAGATCGCCGCATCGTGACCACGGCCGGAAGCTACGGGGACGAGTCCGCCCTTCGCCAGCTCTCCGTTGATGTCGCGCTCTTCGTAGCCTGGCCGCACTTTCGCCGTGTCGGGCACCACCCACATCTGGACAAACTGAACGTCGCCACCGTTGGTGGCGTTCATCTCCGAATGATGAATGCCGCTTCCGGCGCTCATCCGTTGCGCCAGGCCCGGATGGATTAGTCCCTTGTGCCCTTCCGAATCCTTGTGCTCCAGTTCCCCGTTCACAATCCAGGTCACGATCTCCATGTCTCGATGTGGATGGGTTGAGAACCCGGTGTCCGGACGCACGATGTCGTGGTTGTTTACCAGCAACAGCCCGAAGTGCGTGTTGTCGGGGTCGTAGTGTTGGCCGAACGAAAACGAATGCCGGCTGTCGAGCCAGTCCAGTTCGGTGGCCATGCGTTCCCGGGAACGCCGGATGTCGATTGTTTGCTGCAGGGCGGTCATTTGGGCTTTCCTCCTGGAAAGTAGTTGTTTGTACAACTACTTTCCCTGCAACAATAGTTCTTGTCAACCCGATAGGAATGGTACGATTCGGATCATGAGAGGCGAACCCGGGACACTGCAGATGAAGGCATGGCGCGCATTCCTCGCGGCCCACGCCCGCATCACCGCAGAACTGGAACGCGATCTTGTGAACGAGCGGGATTTGCCCTTGTCCTGGTATGACGTGCTCTACACGTTGAGTCGTGAACCCGGGGCGATGCGTATGAGCGACCTCTCCCGCGCCGTCCTTCTCTCCAAGAGCGGTCTCACGCGCCTCGTGGACAAGCTCTGCGCCGCTGGCTACGTCTCCCGTTGTGCGGACCCGGCCGACCGCCGAGGGGTCCAGGTCTCGCTCACCCGCGAAGGCGAGGCTGTGTTTCGCCGCGCCGCGCCCGTCCACCTCCGTGGCATCGAACGGTACTTCGCCTCGCAGCTCTCGGACGACGAGGCACACGTTGTGAAGCGCTCCCTCGGGCGAATGGCTGCCGCGCTCGCCGCCGAACCCGACCCTGAACCGGACCCCGAAGCCGAACTCAGCGACCCGTCCGATCCCTAAACCGCACCGCGAGAAATACCAGGGCTCCGGCGGCCAAGAGCGCCAGCCCCCACGGAGGGCTTTCGGCGCCCCTCCGCCCGAATTGCGCGACGAGCAAGAGCATCGCGACCGCCACAAGGAACCAGCCGCTCGCGCGGTAGCCCGGGTGCCAGCGATGCGCGGGGGCAAGCAGCGTTTGCCAGGCCCCGGCGATTGGGATGCCGATGAGCGCCAGGCGGGCTACCCAGAGCGCGATCGCCTCTGGCGCGGTCAGGTCCAGTGTCTGCAGCCTTCCGGCTAGGGTGGTCAACTCCAACCCGCTGAAGCGGTAGGGTTCCAGCAGGCTCGGCCCGTGCGCCAGGGGAAGAAAGAACGCTGCCAACGCGAACGGTCCGGCGGCGACCGCAATCGCGCCGGACCATAGCTGCTCGCTTCCCAGGCGATTCATCACGTCGAAAGCTTAATCGTCAATGGTGAGGAATGCGTTGATTCGTACGACGCCCCGCTCCTCGACGAAGTTGATGATGAAGCCCTGCAGGGCCCGCTGTGCCTCATCCAGCTCCGGCGGGATGCCGCCTTCCGCCAGTCGCAGGAGGCGTTGGAGGTCAAAGTAGGCGAACGAACCCAGGCCCGTTTCCAGCTGGGCGACCGAGTGCTTGTAGTCCCTCACGTCCGACAGGGGAGGGGTGTCCCCGTTCAATGCCTGCCGCACCGCCTCGATGGTGCCGAAGTAGAGCACGCCCGCCTTGATGCCGTAGGCGCCCTCTTGTTCGTCATCTTCGAAGATGGTCACCTTCGTGCCGGAGAACGTGTCTGAGCGTGTGGGTGAATTCGAGGATTGGACCACCTTCCTGAGCACCCTCGCCGCTTCGTCGTCGCCGGAGACCTCCGCGAGCAGCAGGAATTCGAACTCATCTTCGTCGCCGGAGGGGAACCACATCCCGAAGGCGGTTTCTCCATCGAACAGCGCGATGAGTTCTTCGACGCTTTCCAGCCCAAGTTCCTGGCCGATTTCGTCGAGTGCATCGTCGAGATCACGGTAGTCGCTGTCTGAACGGATCGCGTCATCGATTTCATCGCGCGCTTGCTCTGTGATCTCCTTCCACGTCCTGGCAATGCCCGTCGCGGTGAGGAACACCGCCGCATCGCCGGGCATCAGTTTTACGAGCTTTGATGGCCGCGGGGCGATCAGCGGACTCAGCGAGCCCCCTTTCCCAACAAAGGCCTGCTGAAATTCGAAGCCATCGCCCTTCGCACCCCACACCCACGCCTGGGGCTTGAACACGAGCTCGCCGGTACCGGATCCGTTGAGCGCTGCCCGCAGCACGTCGTCGTCGAGCATTTTGTTCGCGATTTCCTCGGCATTCACATAGATGAACCCAAGGAAGTTGTTCGTCGTCTCCTCACGCAGGTTCTGGAAGTCGCTCACCGCGGCCAATGACTTCGTTTTGCCGTTGTGCACGTCGATCACGGCAAAGAGGCTCTTTTCGTTGAACGCAAGGACGAGGTGATCGTCGATGAGGGCGACGAAGATGCTGGATCCATCCGTCCAGTACTCGACGCCGTCCTTCTCATCGTCGTCCAGGTCAAACGGGGATTCGTCCTTGAGCACGTCCAGGGCCGCTTTCCCGTCCTTGCACTGGATGATGAGCGCCCCCTCAATGTCAAAATCGTTGAAATCGAACGACTTCACGTACACGGCAGCGTTCCCACCGAGGAACGGCGCAACATCATCGTCCCAGTCGTAGCTCAGCTTTTCGACCGCGTCCTCGAGTTCGCTCCGAGGATCGTCCTGGCCCATCCGTTCGATGAGCTTGAACGCCGAAATCCATTGGCTGGACGAAAGGTCCGTGTTCAGCGCGAAGTAGATTCCGGCGTCTGCTGGCACAAGCTCAGCGGTGGTGAGATTGACGCCCTTCGCGTTCCCCGACTGGAACAGCACAAGGCCGGCAACCAGTGCCGCAACGGCGGCCAGTCCGATTGTGATGAGAATCCCATTCTGCCGGGATGCGAGTGCCATCGTTCCCCCTCGGCGCCAAAAGCTACCGGCGCGCTCAGTAAGTACTATCGGCAGAACGTGAGTGGAGCGGAAGGGGCTTGCCTCAGGCCTTTGCGGCGGCCTGCGCCGGAGTCCTGGCAATGGGCAGAATCACCCAGAATGTCGTCCCTTTGCCCGGCGCCGAACTGAGAGCGAGCGTGCCCCGGTGCGCGCGAATCGTCCCAAGCACGGAGGCAAGCCCGAGTCCGTGGCCCTGCGGCTTCGTCGTGAAGAATGGATCGAAGATCCGGGCCTGGACGTCCTCGTCCATGCCAGAGCCATCGTCGCTCACGGTGATGCACACGAATGGCCCGGCCCCCGCGTCCACCGGCAAGAGGCAGCCGGGAGGGAGTCCGGTACCGTCGATGCCACGGGTCGAGATGCTGATCGTTCCCGGGCGCCCGCCCATGGCATCCCGCGCGTTGATTACGAGGTTGAGCACGAGCTGGCCGATCTGGGTGATGTCGCCCCACACGCTCGGCAGGCCCGGCTCGAGCATCAGCGTCACCTGGACCTCCTTCGGGAGGGTGCTGCGGATGAGACGCACCGTCTCCGAGACGATGCGGGACGCGTCCACGGGGGTGGACCGGGTTGGCCCCTGCCCGCAATAGGCCAACAGCTGTTGCACGAGTTCCGATGCCTTGCGGGCGGCGCTCAGGGCGTCGTCCAACGATTGCTTGAGCGCGTCTTCGTCCTCTGCGACCAGCGCAGCCAACTCGATGTTGTTGGAAAGCGCTCCGAGCAGGTTCGCAAAGTCGTGGGCGACGCCCCCGGCCAGCAGGCCGAGGCTCTCAAGCTTCGAGGCCTGGTTCCGCGTGGCCTCCAGCTTCCGCCGCTCCGTCAGATCCCGGGCGATGAGCGAGAAGTGGCGCACACGACCCTGTTTGTCGGGCACCGGCGAAACGGAAAACTCGAAGTGCCGGCTTGCCCCGGCCCAGTTGACGTCTCCTTCAAAGGTGGAGCTCGCACCGTCCCTCACGCGTTCCATCATTCGCGCGGTCGCGTCCTCGTCCCCGGGCCTCACGAACTCGAGCACCGATGTGGACTCGTTCAGTTCGATCCCGTGGATCGCGGCGACTGCCCGGCGGGCGGCCTCGTTCCAGCGCAACACCCGGTACGCCTCGTCGAATACGACGACGGCGTCGGCGGAGCTCTCGATGACCGCCGTCAGGTCCGCTTCCGAATCGGCGTATGCCAGTTCCTTCTCTTTCTCTTCGTGGATGTCGAGGTAACACCCGACGACCCTGAGCGGACGGTGATCCGCGGACCAGTCCACCACCCGTCCCCGCGATCGGATCCAGCGGTAGGATCCATCCGCGCACTTGATCCGCCAGTCGCACTGGTACATCTCGAGGTGCCCGGCGAAGTGCGCCCGCCAGTGACGTGTCTGCCGTGCCCAATCGTCCGGGTGCGTCAAGGTGGGCCAGATGGAATCGGGCAGCGGTACCCCTGGCGGCAACGTATCCACCGTTTCCAGCGGCGAATCCAGCACGAGCGAGCCATTCTCGACATCCCAGTCCCAGATCGCCATCCGCGTCGCCTGCAGCACAAGGTCCAGCCGCTCACGGCTCTTGGCGAGCCGCCGCTCCGCCTCCAGCGGGATCGAAGTGTCCTGCGCCAGCGCCACAATGACGACTTCGCCGTTGAGTTCGGAGCAGAACAAGTGCAGCTCCACCGGGTAGGTGGTGCCGTCCTTCCGTTGATGCGCCCCGGAGCAGACCAACTCGGAACGCGTGCCGTTGAGCAATTGCATCACGCCCGGGACCACCTGCGTGGCATCCCAATCGGGCTCAATCTCGCGCGGCCCCAGCTCCAGGAGTTCGTCCATCGAATAGCCCATGTGCGCGGTGGCGGCCGCGTTCGCATACACGAACTTCATGGTGTAGGGATCGACGAAGTAGACCTCCGTGTCCGTCGCATCGATCACAACCCCGAGGCGTGTGGCCACCTCTTCGGGGCTTCGGCCGAGGTAGGCGAACCGCCCTGTCCCATGCGCAGCAGTCATCGTGTCCAGTGTTCCCTCGGCGGAGCCCCCGGCTCGCCGCCTCGCTGTTTCGTTTGGGTTGCCGAGTTCATCATCGACAGGTTTCGAACAAGGAATACAGACATGAGTCGGATCTCAGCCAAAATTTCGTGCTTCCACATCCAGAGCCTCGAGCGAAGTGAGCACCACCCGCCGGAACCCTAGCGCAACGAGCCCCTCGTTCGCCATAGCCCTCAAGTTCCGGCCCACCACGTCGACGTTGCTGCCGAGCGCCGCCGCCAACTGCCGCTGAGAGAGCGGCGAAATCGTCGTTCCTGTGCTGCTGTCTGTCACGGCCGTTTGCAGAAGCTGTCGCGCGAGTCTCGTCCGAATAGAGCCGAAGGCGACAACCGCTGCGACGGTCAATGACGAGTCCAGACGTTCTGAGATGAGCGCCGCCAGGCCGCTGGCGAGGTCTGGATCCCGTCGCGCCCTGCGCATCAGCGCCCGGTGGCTGATCTCCGCGATGCGGCAGTCAGTCGTGGCTTCGAAGAAGGAGTTGTTCGAACCCACCGGCCGGAACAGCGAGCCGATGCCCAGCAGCGTCCCCTCGCGGGCATATCCCACCGTCACCTGCCGCCCATTCGGTGTGCTGACGACGACCCCCACGATGCCTTTGACCACCACCCCCACCCAATCATCCTCGTTTACCCAGCCGATCGTTTGTCCCGCGCGATAGGGCCGAATCGGCGAAACACGCGCCATCTCTGCGATCGTGTCCGGAACGATGTGGGAGAGCACATCGTATTGTGCGAGGATGGGAGTCCAATCCCGTTCAGCCAAATCGGCACCACCTGCTGCAGGTCTCCGCCCGGGCTTTCGCCGGCCGGCTCCCGAAGTTACTGAAGCCGCGGCGGCTTAATGGCGGGCAGTGGCGTCCCTTCCTCTTCCGCCTGGAAGAACACCGCCAGCTGAAGTTCGAACTCGCGGCTCACACTGGCGATGCGGATGCCCCTGTGGCTGCGGCCATACCGCGTCATCCGTTTCAGGGCCCGTCCCAGGAGAGCGCGAGCGCCGTGCGCGTTCCCGCGCAGATAGTGTGTATAGGCGGCGCCCAACTGCGCCAGCCCTTTGAAGAACTCCTCGTCCGGCGTACCGCGGGCCTGCCGCCACGCCTCCTCCCAAGCCTCGTGCGCCTGGAAGAACTTGCCGGAATCGAAATGCCCCATGGCCAACCGGTGGTTCTGGTCCAGCGTCAGCCGGGAATAGTCCTCGAGCGTGATCTCGCTCTCCGCGTCCCACGGGAGCGGGCGCCCAAGCCGGTCGCGCGGGCGTTCTCGCGGCGGAGTTGTTGGTCCTGGGCGATCAGTCGTCGGTGCCATCCACAATAGGACGCACGTTCAGCTTCTCCATTACAGATTTGAAGACCGGATAGTCCTGCGCTCCAACCACAGCGTATTCCTCGTTGAAGATAAACGCGGGCACGGCCGTGACGCCCACCGATCGTGCCCACTCAATTCCGTTGTCCACGTCCTCCCGATAGCGCCGCGTCTCCAGGGCCTCCCGCAGTCCATAGCCGTCCAGCCCTGCCGCGCTCCCGATCCGCACGATGGTATCGACCTTCCCGATGTCCTCGAGGTCATCGAAATACGCTTTGAACATCGCCTTGTGAAACAACGATGCGTCCCCGTGCTCGGCCGCGAACTCGGCCGCTTCGTGCGCCAGGTGGGAATTCGAGGTCCACGTTCGCCCCCGCCGGAAGGTGATGCCCGAATCCGCCCCGCGCTGTTCGAGATACGAAGGCGGGTCGCCGGGCTTCGACTGCTGCCGCCGCGGCTTGCCCTCAGGCGGCGTCGAAGGATCCAGCAAATACGGCGCCCACGCCACTTCGATGTCGTATTCCCGCTGCAACCGCTCCACCTCGGTCAACCCGACATAGCACCAAGGGCACACAAAGTCTGAGACGACGATCAGAAATGCCTTGTTCTCTCCGGTCATGAGGCAGAGTCTAGGCCAATCCGGCCGCGCCGGGTATTCGACACCGGAACACGACGACGACACAATGCGCCGATGCCGGAACTGATTCGCGATGGTCTGACCATCAACTACGAAACGCGAGGCGAACCCTCCGCCCCGGCCGTGGTACTGCTCCATGGCTACACGAGCGAATTGCGCGCCTGGCACCAGCACATGGAAGCCCTCTGTCCCGACTACTTCGTCGTTGCGCCCGATGCCCGCGGCCATGGCCGAAGCGCCTCTCCCGCCGAGCTCGAACGCTACGAAATGAGCGAGTACGTCGCCGACCTCAAGGCGCTTCTCGATTCCCTGGACATCGAAATCGGCGCCATGGTTGGAAGCAGCTTCGGCGGGATGATCGCGATGAACTTCGCCGTGCAGTATCCGGAACGCATCGCCGCCCTCGTCCTCAGTGATACTTCGCCGGCGTATGCACACGAGCGCTACGACGATGCCTACCGCCAGCGCGAGGCCGGAGTCGATGCCAACGTCGAGCTCGTCAAGCGCATGGGAACCGCCGAGCTTGGCAAGCGTGCCGCTGCCAACATCGCCGACCCCTTCGCCGCCGAGGCGATGCGCAAGCGCTATGCCCGTCTGAACACCGAAGGGTTCGTCGGCGCCGCGCATTGCCGCCGCACCCGCCCCGACGTCACGGGCCTCCTCAGGGAGAAGCTCACGATGCCCGTGATGATCTGCACGGGCGACAAAGACCCCGTCCGTTGCGCCTTCCCGGTGATGCTCGATGAACTCCCGGGAGCACGGGCACTGACCTTCCGCGACACGGGCCACGGTGTTCCCAACCTCCGGCCCGACGCCTTCCTCAAGGAGCTCTTCGACTTCTTCGACGCGGTCGAGGATGGAATTCCGGTTGCCGCCCGCCGTACCGTCTGACCGCAGGGGACGCGGCGACATTCCCATGCAAAACGCGCCCGGGGTCTAAACCCGGGCGCGTTCGATGTTCGCCTGCTGCTTCCTGGCCGCTTACCGCGCGAGTGGATCCGTCTGCGGCGGCACGATCCATTCACGCGCTGTGGGGTCCGTGCCCGCCAGGTCCAATGGATACGCGAGGCACCCGAACCGGGTACTTACGATCTTGCCGGCATCCACGAGGATGGACTCGCCGATACCTACCGGCGCCCCCGCCACCGAATCCTGCCGCGCGAAGATGATGCCGACGCTGCCTGCCGGGAACGTGGGCGTCCCTTCTGGCTTCAGGCGCTTGAAGGCGCCCCACAGCTTTGGCCGCCCGGCCACCATGCGATCGATCACCGGGTCGATCCGGTCAGGGTAGATGTACTCCCCTTCGCAGGTGGAAGACGGGAACACGTCGATGGCCGTGCCGTTCGCGACCCCGGCCGGGCAGAGCGGCGGTGCTCCGAGGCCCTGCGGTGTGGTGATGCAGTTCACCTTTGTGTATTGGATGAGCAACTTCAGGGTCGCCTTGTCGCCCGAGGTCACGGCGGCCGCGATCTTGTCGACGGTTGCCTTGTCGGGGCTGGTGTTCACTGTCGGCGTTGCGACCGGCTTTGTCGGCACGGCGGTTGGTTCTGCTGGCTTTGTCGGCGTCGGGTTTACGACGGTCGGCGTGTTCACCGGCGGGGTCGTATCGGGATCGTCGTCATCGCCACAGGCGACGCTCGTGACGAGCACGAAGAGTCCGGCCAGCGCGAGCATCGCGAGTAAGGCGTGGGGTTTGAGCCGGGCGAAGGAATCTGGCATGGGTCCGGGACCTCCAGGGAGTGTGTTTCCAGGTGATCTCAGCTTGCCGTGAGCCGGGCATTCACGGCACCCGCGCCGGTATGCCACTTTGGTGGTCGTGTGGACGATGGGGGTCTCCCCCGGATGGGGGAGGCCCTCCGGCGTCATCGCCAGTCGTTGAACGTGAACCGTGTCCACAGTTCATCGACGATGACCTCGTAGTTCGGTGCTTCCCGGAAGCGCCCACAGAACTTCGCCACGTTGCGGATGTCCCGCTCCAGCAGCTTTCGCGCCGAAGGGTTGAAGCGGGGGTCGATGGCCTGCGGGAAATCGATGATCACCGGCCCCCGGTCCCCATAGAGGATGTTGTAGGCCGACAGGTCGCCGTGGACGAGGTTCAGCTTGAGCGCGTCAACGACGGCGTACATCACGGTGTCGAAGACGTTGCCAGCCTCTTCGCCGTCCAACGTGCACTGCGCCAGCTGCGGCGCAGCCTCGTCGCCGGCCGCGATGAACTCCATCAGGATCGCGCGGTCCGTCTGCGCGAATGGCTCCGGTACGGGCACACCCGCATCGAACAGCGTGCACATCGTGTCGTATTCGTAGGTCGTCCAGATGGCTGACTGCGCTTCCCGACCGAACTCGGTGCGTGCCGCGACCGCCCGCGACACCTGGCCGTTCAGGATGAGGCGCCCGGCATCGTAGACGGCCGCCTTGCTGAAGTTGCGGTGCTGGGAGGCGTGGTACACCTTCACCGCCACTTGCTTCGGGCCGAAGCCCGGCTTCGTCCGGCAGCGGTAGACCGTCGCCTCTTTGCCGCTTTTCACGACATTGAGGACGCGGCTGACCATGCCCTCGTCGATGAACTCCTGGATCGCCGCCATATCGGCGGCATCGGATTGGCGCGCCGAAAACGGTGCGGCGGCATCTTCCGTGTCAGTTTCGGAGAAGGGATGAGCCTGGGACAACGCGATCAACTCCTCCGGCTTCAGCCGGACATTGTGAGCGAGATTGTTGGAGCGATTGCGTCGTGCCCGTTGGGGGAACAAGAAGGCCGCCAGTGGCGGCCCGAGGGGAGCGGTCCTGGCTCGAAGCGGTCAGGCGCTGGTTCCCGAAGGGCACGACGCGATAAGGACAACGGTCGTTGCGGTAGTCATCGGTTCGTGCTCCTTCCCGGGTCATGGCCCGTATGTGCTTCTGTGCGCCCACACTTTCCCCCGTCCCGCCCCCGCCTGTCAATCACACACACGGGGGACCTCGCGGCTTTGGTCGGCGCAGTGTTTGCCGGGTATTGCTGCCGTGGAAGACTAGCGAGCGATCTGCGCGCGGTGACGACGGAGCAAGATCGCCCCCGCCACAAGTGCGAGCCCGAACCCGATCGCGGTAGCGGCGGTGTCGCTGACGACGGTGCGATGCGCCGCGGGAGCCTGCAGCGCTGGTGGCGCCTCGCGGCCACGGAGTCCGTCGATCTGCGCGTGCTGCTCCTGGATGGCATTGATGAGGACCGGGATGATGTCGTTATAGCTGAGGTAAAGCGTCGATTCCTGGCCGTCCGGCGCAGGACTCGAACCAACCGCTTCCGGCAGAACAGCCTCAACTTCCTGAGCCAGCAGGCCCAGGTGCGAGTCCCGGCCGGGATCATTGGTCCAGGCGAAGCGAACCGGTTCCAACCGAAGGACTTCAGCCAGGCCGTAGTCAAGCGGGATGATATCGGTCTTGAGGCGGGCATCGGAGGTCAGGTTGTAGGCATCGGCCAGCATGTAGCCGAGCGCCCGAACTCCCGGGCCGCCGCCAGCGCTGTACCCGGCGACGCCAGCACCGCCGCTTTCATGCCGGCCGAAGACTCCGGAAGCGCCGCTGTTGCGGCTCTGTCCATAAACACCGTTGGTTGCAGAGAACGGTGACACTGCGTGTCCGTAGACCGCTGCGAAGCCGGAGACAGACTCTCCCACGACGCCATAGCCTGAAGAGGAGTTGCCGTGGACCGCGTCGTTGGAGGTGCTGCTTCCGAAGACGCCGTAGCCTGACGAGGAAGTGCCGCGGACTCCGTCACTGGTGTTGCTGCTTCCAGTGACTCCATAGCCGGTGACTGAGATGCCCTGCACACCAGTTCCATTCGTGGGAGAGGCTTCGCCGCGCATGCCGGTGGCGCCAACGCCCTGCACACCGTACCCGAAGAGGTTCTGCCCGAAGATTCCTGCTTTGTTGCCGGTTACCGAATAGCCGTCCACACCGTGGCCGGCAGCGCTGTTACCAGATACGCCAGAGAACGCACCTGTTGATGCGCCTATCACTCCGTAGACGGAGCTGCAGCCCCGCACCCCGGCAGCGAAGGTTGCGGCGTCGCAGCCGGGAGGGGCACCAGCGGTGCCGTAGACGCCGAACGTATTCGATCCCGTGGTCGTGCTATGCCCTCGCACGCCGCTGAAGCCGGCCGACTGCGTCTCACCCCGAACGCCCGTGGCGCCCTTGCCAAACACTCCGGTCCCTGCTGCGGATTCGCTCGTGCCCCACAGGCCGAAGAGGCCGTCACCGTACACGCCGATTCCGGCGCCGGGGAAAATCGCTTCGGGCCAGACAGACTGCCCGTGCACGCCGATACAGA